>PMCH01000322.1:1601-4358 GCA_003154055.1 Acidobacteriaceae bacterium | reverse complement strand
TCGTTAAGTCCAATTGAAAAAAGCGATTGTAATGATGAAGAGGCTTGAACACTTCCTATCGCTGATTGCGGTTGCGGGTTGTGGAAGCCGGCCCTCGCGGTGTCGGCTATAATCACGCACTGGCACTCATGGATTTCAGCCAACTAGTTACGTTTCTCGAAGTTGCAAAGCTTGGCAGTTTCTCGCGCGCCGGGCAAAAAGTGTTTCGCACCCAATCCGCCGTGAGCGCTCAGATTCGACAGCTCGAGCAGGAGTACGGAGATCGCCTGCTCGATCGCTCGGGAAAAGACGTCACCCTGACACCGGCGGGAAGAGTGCTGCTCGCCTATGCGGAGCGGCTCATCCAGTTGCGCGACGAATCGAAGCTGGCGGTGGCCGACCACGGCGGCGCTCCGCGCGGCAAATTGGTGATCGGCGCGAACGAGGCAACCTGCCTCTATGTTTTGCCCGATGTGTTCGCGAAGTATTGCCGGCTGTATCCGGAGGTGCAATTCAGCATTTACCGGAACTTCAGCTACAAGATCATGGAAAAACTGGAGGCCGGCACCATCGATGTTGGCATCATCACGCTCCCCGTCAAGTCATCCAAGCTGAAGACGAGCCCCATTTTTCGCGATCAGCTGATGTGGATGGTGGATCCGCAGAACCCTCTCGCGAAACATGACGTGGTCTCGATTGGCGAAATTGCGCGGCAGCCCATGCTCCTGCCCAAGACCGGCTACACGCGCCGGCTCATGGATAAATTGCTTCGTCCCTACGAGTCGGACTTGCAGGTTCGGATGGAATTGCCCAGCGTGGGAATGATCAAGAGCTTTGTGGCCGCCGGACTGGGAGTGACGCTGATCAGCGCCAGCTTCGCGCGCGACCAGGTGCTGGCCGGGCGAGTCAAGCTAATCGCTCCCAAAGAAAAAGAGTTGTGGCGGGAATTGGGGCTGGCTTACCGGCGCGGGCGCACGCTAACGCAGGCTGCCAAGACTTTCATCACTACCGTGCGGCAACTGGCCGCGACCTCGAGATAGCCCCCTCACTTGGCCGGAGAGGTCTTCTTCGGCTTCATCATCTCCCATTCTTTGTCGGTTAGCATGCGGCCGAGCGCGGTGAATTCGCCCGCCCCTTCGAGCCACTCGCCGCCGTCCATGGTAACGACTTCTCCGTTGATGTAGCCCGAGCCGTCGCTCACCAGAAAGGCGGCGAGGTTGGCGAATTCCTCCACCGTGCCGAAGCGGCCAAGCGGGTTCTTCTGCTTGGCAAGCTGCTCGAGCTCGGGCCGTGGTAGAAGACGCGAAAATGCACCTTCCGTCGGGATTGGGCCAGGAGCAATCGCATTCATGCGGATGCCGCGATTGCCCCACTCGACCGCGAGACTCCGGGTCAGGGCCTGGAGTCCAGCTTTCGCTACTGCCGAAGGCACGACGTATGCCGATCCGGTAGTGGTGTAGGTGGTCGTGATGTTTAATACCGTGCCTTTATGTCCCGCCTGCAACCATCGGCGCCCGCATGCCATGGTCGTGTGCAGCGAGCCCATCAGGACAATACCGATCACCGACTGGAAGGCGCCGAGTGAGAGGTCCTCGGTGCGAGCGAGAAAATTGCCGGCGGCGTTGTTCATGAGCACGTCGAGCGGCCCGTCGGCCCAGATGATGCCGATCATTTCCTCGACCGCCGCCGCGTCTCGGACGTCGCACGGACGGGAGTGAATCCGACCGCCGGTACTTGCGCGCAATTCGTGCTCGGTCGCGGTGAGGACTTCGTGCCGGCGCCCGCAGATGTAAACCTCCGCGCCAAGTTCAAGGAAGCGCTGTGCGGAGGCTTTGCCAAGTCCGGTGCCGCCGCCCGTGATCAGAATGCGCTTGCTTTTAAGGAGATCGTTCTTGAACATGGAAATCTCGCTTTATGGGAGGAAATATGCCGCTTCTTCCTTCGACCTCTCACGCAATTGTTGAAGAGTGATCGTCCCGCGCAGTATCTCCTCGAGATCACGCTCTTGCCGTAAAAGTTCCGCCTGGATCAAAGGGTGCGCAAGCACACGAGCGTGTGCCCCCTCAATATTCGTGTCAATATGTTCTTGGTTGATCACGAAGTCATCCAGAGCCTCATAAGCGCAATAGGCAGCCCAGACGGCTTCTTGCGACGAGCCACTCTGACGGCTCCGCAATGCATAGGCCACGGCTTCAGCCGCATCCTCGGCGGCAGGTTGTTCCGGCACCCACGGGAGATCGTCGGCGCAGGGAATGAGGTCGTTCGTCTCGCGGATCTGCGCTTCGGCTTCGGCTTCTGACATAGCGTTTCCGGCAAGATCACTCCAAAGGCGCGTCAAAATCTCGCGCAGTTTATGGGGGTTTCCCCTGCCAGTGCGATCTGAGAACTTGAAATAGGCGCGCAGCATTCTTTCCGCACACGCCCCGGCGAAGGCCGTCCGGTCGTGTCGGGAGAGGTGCTCGATCTTTGACAAAAGCTGAGCCTCTTCGAAACGAAGGTCCTTCATCGCGCGTGCTCCCTGCCAGACGGAGGTCCAACAGTTATCGTGAGCGATTGTAGGGCCCACTGGGCATGCTGCGCCACCACCGGATCGGGATCTTCCGCCAGAGAACGCAGGGTTGGCATAAACTTTGCGTCTCCACTGTTGCCCATGGCAATGACCGCATTGCGGCGGAGGCCGGTAAGTTTGGTGCGGCGGATCGGCGACCCTCGAAAGACGCGGCGGAAATCTTCTGGTTGCATCTCAGCCAACCAGTCGAGTGCGGGGTTCACCAGTCC
>PMCH01000322.1:0-1571 GCA_003154055.1 Acidobacteriaceae bacterium | reverse complement strand
TCGAGCTTGCCGGGAGCGACGAAGGCATGGGTGGGACAGGCGTCAATACAGCGCGTGCAGGTTCCGCAGCGGTCGGGCGCGGGCAGGTCGGCTTCGAGTTCGAGCGAGGTGAGGATTACGCCAAGGAAGAGCCACGAACCGAGTTTCTGATTAATGATGCAGGTGTTCTTGGCGATCCAGCCAATGCCGGCGTATTTCGCGTACACGCGCTCGACGAGTGGACCGGTGTCGACGTAGGAGCGGAAGCAGCGGTCGGTGGTCGCTGGACAGTGGTCAGCAAGAACCTCCTGGACTGCGGCTTCCACTTGACGCAGGCGGCGCAGGACGGCGTCGTGGTAGTCCTCCCGGCTCCAGGCATAGCGGGAAATCCAACCCCGGGCCTGGTCCTGAGTCTGCGTTGAGTAAGGTTGGACGGTGTTGTAGTTGATGGCGCAGACGATCACGCTGCGCGCCCAAGGGGCGACACGAGCTAGCGAGGAACGCTTGAGTTCCCCGGCATCGTCGCGCGAAGCCATGTATTTCATCTCGCCGTGATGGCCGGCTGCAATCCACTTGGGGAAGGATTCGAGTTCGCGGAATTCGCGAACGGGGGCGATGCCGCAGAGGTCGAATCCTGCCTCGCGGGCGAGGTGCTTGATGCGGGATGGGAAGTCAGTGGTCAGTGGCTAGTGTTCAGTGGTCAGCTACCACCACATCCTCTAGAAAAGGCTACCACTTCGCTGCGAGTAACCGTTCAACTGACCCCTGGCCACCGACCACTGACCACTCGCTGGTGATGCGGGTCACAGCCGCTCGTCACAGGGGCACGTGACAATAAAAGCGGAGTCCAAAGGTGCCTTCGTGTTCAAAATCGTTCATGCGGAATTCATCGCTCCTGGTATTAAGCGGTTCATTATCGAGGCGCCCCGGATCGCACGGAAACAGCGGCCGGGGCAGTTTGTAATCATCCGGATCAACGAAAATGGCGAGCGCATTCCGCTCACCATCGAGCGCTCCGACCCGGAAAAAGGCACGGTCAATATCGTCGTGCAGTCCATCGGTAAGACCACCCACCTGCTGAACTCACTCAACACCGGCGACAGCATCATGGACATCGTTGGTCCGCTGGGCAAGCCGTCGGAGATCGCGAACTTCGGCACGGTCGTGGCGATAGGCGGCGGCGTGGGCACGGCGATGGCCTATCCCACAGCAGCGGCGATGAAGCGCGCGGGGAATCGAGTGATCACGATTTTGGGCGGACGTAATAAAGACTTGGTCATCCTGGAGCGTGAAATGCGCGAAGTCAGTGACACGGTGTTCGTCACGACCGACGACGGAAGTTACGCCGACAAGGGCCTGGTCACCGACAAGCTGCGGCAGTTGATCGAGAACGGAACGCGCATCGACCTGGTGCTGGCCGTGGGCCCGATCCCGATGATGCGGGCGGTCGCCGACATGACCCGCAAAGAAAAGATACACACCATGGTCAGCCTGAACCCAATCATGATCGACGGCACCGGCATGTGCGGCGGATGCCGCGTGCTGGTCGAGGGCAAGAGCGAGTTCGCATGCGTGGATGGGCCGGAATTTGA
>PMCH01000190.1:14266-15335 GCA_003154055.1 Acidobacteriaceae bacterium | reverse complement strand
CGAAGCGGCCATGAGGGCAATCGTGCCGCCCGCCCCATAGCCAAATATTACGACGCGATCCATGTACACATAGCCGCGCGCAGCCAGATAGTTCAGCACCATCTGCACGTCATGAGCGGATTTGGCGAGAGACTCCTGAAGCTCACTCACAAACCACTCTTTCACCGATCGATCGTGGTAGCGGTGCCCAGTGAGTGCCGGCACGAAACCGACGGCGGCATAGCCTCCGGCGGTGACGCGTTCGCACCAGTCATCGTCCCGATAAACGTCGGTCTCGGAGGGAAAACCGTAGAGATAAATCACGGCGGGAGGCTTCTGAACTCTCGTGGGACGGACTACATAAAGATAGATGGGGTCCCCGGGCCGCCACTGCAGGGTGATCCACTCCCGGGTGTATCCGGGTTCTTTCGTGCTTTCGATCAGTTCGGAAAGATCGGGATGGAGCTGGCTGCCGGACAGAGAGGCCGTGGAAAAATCTTCTGCAGCGCTGGCCGCCGTTGGCGCAGAAGGCAACGGCCCCTGAGCAAGCGACACACACGCCGTCAGCAACAAAAAGAGCATTCGAGCTGCATCTTGAGTTACTAGGTTCATGCTGTATGAAACTTGAAATTCTGAATATCAAAAAAGGCAGGCTGGCCGATGTCGGCCAACCTGCCTTCCAAGATTCACAGCAAACTACAAGCTAGTTGTGGCCAGCCGAAAGATCGCACGCCCCACCCGGCCAGGGTGCGTTCTTCGCCAGTGCCTTGGCTCCGTTGAGCCGCAGCTGAATCTGGGTCGCGTTGGGGCCGCCAATCCGGAACGGGCAGCCACCCACATCGCCGCCATTTTCAGGACTGTTGGTCGGGGTTCCCTTGGACGCTCCACCGATGCTGAAGTGCGACTTGAGGTAGAGCATGCCAGGATCGCCGTCCGCTGTTGCGTTGACGGGAACAAAATCCGGCACGGTAGCGTTGACTTCGTTCTGTGCCGCCGCAACCAGGGCCGCAGCGTTGGTGAAGTTAGGACCAGTCTTGTCAGTCACCAGGCGCAGGATGGACCAGGTACGGTAGCTGCCGTCGCGGAGATG
>PMCH01000190.1:1118-14251 GCA_003154055.1 Acidobacteriaceae bacterium | reverse complement strand
CCCACGCCGCTGTTGCCGCTGATCACCTGACCGGTACCGATCGCGCGGACGCGCACTCCACCGTTGCCGCTCGCAAGGTTGAGCGGGTTGGTGTTGGCCAGCGTGAGGTTGATTCCCTTCTCCTGCGAATTCTTCGCAGCTGCGAAGGCGGGGGGAAGGGCGACTCGGAAAGTGTTGAATTCGGTTGTATTCATCGTGCCCGACAGAGGCTCACGCAGAATGACCGTCAGCGGATTGGCGCCCGTGCCGCCGACGTCGCTCGCCAAGCCTTTTGTTCCGTTAAACAGGTTGCCGGCGGTGGTGAACGTGATGTTGGTAAAACCGCCGCCGCTCAATCCGGCGCCGGTGTTGTTGTACACGAAGATGATCGGCGCTGCGCCGACGGGAATGGTGGTGGAAGCCGGGACCTTCAGGTTGGTGAAGGGATCCTTGCTACCCGAGAAAGCAAAGGCCACTGGAGTTGCCTTGCCGCCGCCGAACGAACCCAGGATGGGGCAGCCGATGAGGCTGGTCGCTCCCGGGCAGCTCGCAGCCGGTACGCCGTAGCCAAGGCCGTTCAGGTTTAGGGCGTTGTAGGCCGCCAACGCGCGGGTGGTGGCATACTTCGCATCTTCCGGCCGGATGTCGGTCATGCCAGCGGTGAAGCTGGTCTGCACGAGCGAAAGAATTGCCGCAGGCAGAGCGGCTTCGTCGGCCTGGGTCAGGTTGGTCTGGCGATTGAGCATGATGCTCGACGGAACCTGGTTGTTGCCGGCCGTGCTGGTGGCCGAGGGATCAACCTGCAACGTGGCGCGAGGAGTGGCGAAGAAAATACGGTTGCCAACAACCGAGTCGATCGAAAGGTAAGCCCAGACGGTCGCGGGAGAAGTGGCATTGTCCCAAACGATCCAGATGGAGCCGCCTTCTGCCGGAATCGAGGCGGAGCGTCCATCTACGGCTTGGGCAAAGTTGGCGCCGGCGCCGGTTTTTCCACTGATACTCCAGTGGTGACAGTCGCTGCCGACGCGCGTCGAGCACACGTCCGAGAACGCCGCCACTCCGAAGCTGGTAAACATAGCCGACGAGCCCCCGCCAAGGAACTTTACTCCCTGGGCGCTGGCGGTCGAGGTCATTCCGACGATCACGGTCAGGACCAGCACCGCGAGAATCGCTTTTGTTCCTCTCATCTGAATATTCTCCTTGAAGATCTTGTGACTGATTTTTTCCTGATGCTGCGTTAACCGGAGCTCAAACGCGTTCTCGCGCCGGGCCGTGTTTTCCGTTGTGCAATGAATGACGGGGGAGCAGACAAACCAACCAGCACTCCTTGACCGCAAGAATTTCAAGCCTCAATTCCTGTGGTTGCGCGTGCGAGAGCACTATCAACCAGCGCTGTTAAGCGGACATGACATGAAGGTGAACGGCAGGTTAATTTTTCGGACGGGAGGGCCGCAAATCACTGCGCACTGTGGATTTCAAGCGCGCCCGGCTCATGAAGAAATCGCGCAGGTCACGCCTTCATCGTCGACCCAGCGCGTCAATTCACCACTTGAACCTGTTTTGCAGAACTGGTGGCGAAGCTGGCTCCCTTGAAAGTCGCCGAGATCCTTGTCGATCCCACCGGAAACGAAGTCACCGTGATGGAGGCCGCACCATTCACCAGAGGAACCTGTCCGATCACGGCGTTTTCGGCCTTGAAGATCACGGTCCCGGCAGGCAGCACTCCAGCCGTGCTGGAGACCACTGCGGTCAGTCTGACCGGCTGACCTTGCGTCGAAGGGTTGGGCGATGAAGTAAGTACGGTTGAGGTGGGCAGGGCTTGCCCCAGATGCAGGGTGCCGATCGCGAGATAATTGGCGTTTCCGCTGAAGCGAATCGAACCAGCGGGTGTGGTCAGCGCAACACCGGCCGGGGTCCACACACATAGCTTGTAGGTCGTGCAACCAGTGTCGTTCGGAGTCAGCGTAATGCTCGACAGGATGTTGCCCGTACCGTTGGGACCGTCGTAAACGGTGGCGGTTCCGGGCTCGATCGCGGAATAGTAAAACCACAACGCCACTTGCACACCATCGCTTGGGGTCACGACGGCGCTGCTTCCCGTCTGGAAGAACAACACCGGATAGCTTCCTGGATTGTTGATGAAATTCCCCGACCCGCCTTTGGACGCCTGCACAATCGCCTGCGCGTTGCTGGTAAATTGCAGGTGGAAATTCTTTGCCGGCCCCGATCCCAGGCTCCCCTGGCCACCGTCGTAGTAGTCGTTCACAAACTCCAGATTTTTCAAGCCACCAAACGTGACCGTTCCCTTGGTTTGCGCCGCGGCAGGCACTGCAGCTGCCAGCAGAAGGAAGAAAAGCACGGGCAGAGATACACGGGATCGGCTCAAAATTGGCTCCTGGAGCAGGAACTGCCCCCTGCGAAACCAATAACTTTGCGTCACCACTATTACGGCAGCATTACGGCAACGTTAAAGAACAATGAATTCCCGCCTCAATCCCACTTGAGGCGCAAGCCGTCTTTCCCGCTGAAAGCACAGCAGAAATGGCCGCCCTGTTCATCCGAAATTAACCGCCGTGTCATATTGGGTTAACAATTCTCCTGTAATCCTTTAGGTCCCTTCGTTGAGGTGTGTCCATCGTGAGATTCCTAAAGGTTTTGCTGTGCATTTCGGCCTTCGTGCTCGTCTCGTCCCTGCTGGCGTTGGCGCAGGTTCCGATTGGACCGGATTTGGTTCCGCTGACGCCCCAGATTCCGGAGCCGCCGCCCGGGATGAAACCCGCCACGGTACAGACCACCCAGTCCGCTCTGGTCAAGCCCTCCGCGCACAAGCCCGGCGAAGCCCAGGTCTATGGCGTGGTTACCGACCCGTCGGGCGCGGTGCTGGCGGGTGCCACGGTGGCGATCTCCGGCGCGGGCGGAAACCAGACCTCGACCAGCAATGGTCAGGGGCAATACTCGATCAATCTTCCTCCGGGCACATACACCCTGACCATCTCCAACACGGGTTTCAAGGATTTCAAGACCGAAGGCTTAACGCTGGCGGCAGACCAGGAAATCGAAATGGACGGAGCGCTGGATCCGGCAGCCGCCAGCCCGGAAAAGGTGGATGTCGTCGGCAGCACCGTCGGCCAGGTGGAAACGGAGAAGGCGGAAGTCTCAGGCACGATCACCGCCAAGGAACTTACCGAGATCGGATTCAACGGCCGTAACTTCACATCCGCCCTGACCTTCGCACCGGGCGTCAGCAACCAGACTGGCCAGGATGAAGCGCTGGTGGGCGTGAAAGGCAGCGTGAAGTTCAGCGTCAATGGCGGCCGGGTGGAATACAACACCTTCAGCGTGGACGGGTCGGACGTCCTGCACGCCGGCATTCACGGCAGCGAGAGCACGCTGGTGGTTTATCCCAGCCTGGACGCGATCAACGAACTGAAGGTTCTGACCTCGAACTATGGCGCGCAGTACGGACGCAGCGCTTCGGGCACCATTCTGGTGGACACGAAGTCTGGCGGCAGTTCGCTGCACGGCAGCGCCTATTATTTTCTGCGCAACGAAAATCTGAACGCCCGGAATTATTTCGACCAGACGCTTCGACCGCCCCAGTTTCGCAAGAATGATTTCGGGTTCACGCTGGGCGGGCCAATCTCGATTCCAAAAATCTATCCCCACAAAGACCGGACTTTCTTTTTTTTCTCCGAGGAGTTCCGCCTCGAAAAAGACCCCACCGACAACAACTTCAATCAGGCAGTACCGTCGCTGATCGAGCGCCCGTCGCTGCGGACCAACGCGGACGGCAATCCGTATGTTGGCGCGGATTTCAGCGATGTGTGCCCGGTGATTCCGAGTGGTCAAATCACCGCGCTGTTCAATCCCGCGCAGTTCCCCGACTGTCCCCGACATAACGGGGCGACCTATCCTTTCAACATCGTGGGATACAACGACGGCAACTTTACCAGCGCGAACGGCTATTTCCCGATCGACCCCACGTCGCAGGCCGTGCTCGATTCGGGGATGATTCCTTTGCCCAACGCCTCGGGCGGATGCAATTCCACAGTGGGGTCCTGCTACGACTTCGCTTTCGCCCAGCCCACGTACTGGCGGCAGGAGTTGTTCCGCATCGACCACGAGATCAAGCCCGGCAAACTGCGCGCAACGTTCCGCTACATTCATGACTCGTGGGACACAACCGAGGCACGGCCGATCTGGGGCACGGTCCGCAACAGCTTTCCAACCGTCCAAGGGCGCCTGTTTGGCCCGGGGACAAGCTCCGTGGCCCGCCTGACCCACACCATCTCTCCCACGCTGCTGAATGAAGTGGTGCTGAGTTACACCGCTTCGCATATCAGCCTGACGACGCGGCCAGCGGCGGGAGTCGACATCAAGCGTCCCGATGGCCTGGACCAGGGATACCTGTTCAACAACAACTTCGGCGGCAAGTTGTCCGGCATTCAACTCGCACCCGGGAACCTGGCGTACGGCGGCGGGTTCAAGGTCGATCCCGGCTACGCGCCCTGGGAGCTCCAGAACCCGACCTACAGCCTGCGGGACGACATCAGCAAGGTGATTGGCAAGCACAACGTACAGCTTGGCGTGCAGTTGATTCTGGGACAGCGGAACGAGATCAACGCAACCAACGGCCCCAATACCGGGGAGTTGCAGGGAGTGCTGAACTTCAGCAATTTCGGCTCTTACGGTGTGACGGGAAACGAGTACGCCAACATGTTGCTGGGCTACATCGCTTCCTACCAGCAGGACAGTGCGCAGAGGAAATACCACAACAGCTACGACATCGTGGAGCCTTACGTTGAGGACGATTGGAAAATCAGCCAACGCCTGACGGTAAACGCGGGCATCCGCTTCAGCCTCTTTGGCAACTACCATGAGAAAAATAACCAGGCCTGGAACTGGGATCCGGCGGCGTATGTAGCCCCGGACCTTCTCAAGATTGACCAGCAAGGATTGTTGCGGCACAAGAACAAGGCAATTCCCATCGACTTGAATAACCTGGATCCCGCCATCACCAACGGATTGGTCCAGTGCGGGGTGAATGGAGTGCCGGACACTTGCATGAAGCCGCACAAGTTCAATCCCGCCCCGAGGATTGGGTTCGCCTACGATCCACATGGTGATGGAAAAACCTCGATTCGCGGCGGCTATGGAATGTTTTTCGAGCACGGCACCGGCAGCGAGGCGAACACCGGATCGCTGGTCGGGAGCGCGCCACTCAATCTCACGATGACGCAGTTGACTCCACGGGCATCGGCGAGCGCATTTGCCAGCACCTATCCGTGCATCGGCGGGACGGCGGGCAAGGATGCGTGTTTCTCCGGAACCGGTGCGTATCCGATTGACGTGACCTCAATCCCGCGCAAGGCCATCTGGCCCTATGTGCAGCAGTGGAGCTTTGGAGTGCAGCGCGAGCTCACCAGGAACCTCATCCTCGGCCTGGGCTACGTGGGTAGCAAGGGGACACATCTGACCGCTGTGCGGCAACCGAACGCTTTCTCTCCCGCGCCCCCGCAGGAAAACGACGGCATCCTGCTCAGCGGAAATCCTTACGGCCTGCACCAGCCGATCATTTCCAACTCACCGCTGTTCCCGCAAATCAACGACTGCGCGAATCGTGGCACATCAAACAAGCCGGTATTCGTGGTCAACGGCGTGGCCATCAACCAGACTCAACCCGCATTCATCAATCTACTGGCCGCGTGTGAAAACCTGAATACTGCGGTTGGCCAATCGGGGTTGCTGCCGATCAATGCTTACCGGCCGTTTCTTGGCATCCAGAAGATTTTTTCGCTGGAGAATGTGGCCGACTCGAACTATCACGCGTTCCAGGCGACGCTGCGGCGCACCCGCGGGCCCGTCACGCTCGACGTGTCGTACTCCTATAGCCATTCCATTGACGACTCATCGGATCGCAATGACACGACCATCGTGAACCCGCTGGTGGTTTCGGCGAACAAGGCCAGCTCGAATTTCGACCAGCGGCATCTGGTCAACGTCAGCTACGTCTGGGCGCTTCCGAACTTCAAGTTTGATTCCAGCCGCATCCGCGCCTGGGCGAAGGAAGAGGATGGGGCGGATGAGACACCCAGTTCCCCGGGATTTCTTGACCGCATGGCGGCCGGCGTTCTCGGAGGATGGGAAGTGTCGGGCGTCGCCACCTTTCAAAGTGGGACTCCCTTTACCGTGATCAACGCTGGTTACGGCGCGCTCGGAATTTCCGTGCCCGACAATGCCGGCGTCGCGGGCGGGATTTCGTCGGTTGCCTCGTTTCCGGACATCGTGGGGAACATTCACGGCAACGCACCCCTCGGCGCCGACAATTCCAGGAGTTTCGGCCCGGCGCTGGGGAATGCGATGGCCTTCGCCGCACCGCGAGGCTTGACCTTCGGCAACGCGGGACGCAACGTGCTCAACAATCCTTCCCGCTGGAATGCCGACATGACCCTGGTCAAGCACTTCAAGGTGACGGAAGCGGCCCATTTCGAGTTCCGCACCGAGGTCTATAACATCTTCAACCACACCCAGTTCCGGGTGTACGATTCCAGCCCGAATTTCGGAAACACCGCGAGCAACACGATCTCCTGCTACGGTGTGCAGGCGTTCAATGCGGCCGGCGACCCGCAGACCGATTGCCTGACCGGCAATGCCTTCCTGCATCCCGTAAACGCGCACCGCCCGCGGACCATGCAGTTTGCAATCAAAGTAAGCTTCTAAGCGCGAGGCGTGGAGCTACGCAGCCCGCGGGACTCATCCTGCGGGCTTCTCTTTTGGCCAGGCCGGTGCCTACCTCTCAGCCTCGGCGGACGGCCTGCGCCGCACCAAGGAAGTTCAGCGTCGGGTTCGTGAAGTTGGGGAGGTTAGGGAAGATCGACGGCAGGTCGGACGGTTGCACGCCAAACCACTGCGCCAGCGTCGCGCCGTACTGGTCCAACGAGGTCGTAGGAATCCAGCGTCCCTCGTCGGTGGCGTCGTCCGGGCCGCTCAGCACTTGCGTGGGGAAGGTCCCATAGAAATCGCCGCCCGTCACGGCTCCGCCCGCGATCAGGTGATGGCTGCCCCAGGCGTGATCGGTGCCCGCGGTGCTGTCGGGTTGGAAGGTGCGGCCAAAGTCGGACATGGTGAACGCGGTCACCTGCGGCGCCACGCCGATTTCGACGGTCGCCTGGTAGAAGGCATTCATCGACTGGCTCAGATTCTGATACAGGCTGTCCTGCTGCGCCAGTTGGCCCTCGTGGGTGTCGAAACCGTCGATCGAGACGAAAAAGATCTGGCGTGACAAGCCCAGGGCCGACCGCACCTGGATGATGCGCGCCACCTGCTGCAACTGGCTCCCCAGGTTGGTCTGCGGAAATGGAGTCGCGAGCGGTGTTCCCTGGGCCAGCGCCGCGGCCAGCGTCTGGCTGTCCTGAACCGCATTCGATGTTGTCGTGCTGGACGACTGGATCAGCGACAAGCCGGTATCAAAGGTGAGCAGGTTCTGCAGCGCCGCCAGTCGCGCATTGTCCTCGCCGGAGCCGTTGAAGCCGGAAAGTGGCCGGGTCGGGTCTCCGCTGGACTCGATGGGCCGCACCACCAGCCCCTCGGCAAACACGTTGCTGCCGGCGAGCGAAATTACGACCGGAAAATTTCCGCCGTAGATTGTTTGAATTTTGTCGGCCAGACGCCCGCCCCACCCGATTTCGGCAAACTTGTCGAGCGTGGCGGTCTGCATCTGCTGCTGCTGGTCGGCGTGGGAATAGAGGTTCTCCGGAACATCCACCAGCCCGCGCTGGTATTGGTCGCGCGTGGTTGGACGAATCAGCGTGCCCACATTCGTCAGCAGCGCGACCCGGCCCTGCTTGAACAGCGATTGCACTTCGGTAAACCGCGGATGGAATCCAAACGGGGAACCGATGCTGGGAGGCGTGACCGGCAGCAGGCTCCCTTGCGCCAGCGCCAGGCCGGCGCGGATCTTGGCATAGTTCGCATAACCGCTGGAGCTCAGGGGAACGATCAGATTGTTCGCGTCGTTGCCGCCGAACAGGAAGACGCAGACCAGCGCTTTGTAGTCCTGGGCTCCTTGCGCCATCGCGTTGATCAGGCCGAGCCGGGTAAAGCTGGCCGCGGCTACACCCGCCGCTGCCGTGCAGCAACTGGTCTTCAGGAAGTCGCGTCTTGACATTCGGGGCATGACTTTTTTCTCCATGGAGCGAATTCTTTAGTGTTGAACCTGGAACTGCGACGAGCTTCCCACCAGGTACAGTGCCGCTTTTGCTCGGCGCTTGGTATCGGTGATGGTGGAAAGCGTGCCGGCCAGGGTGCTGCGCATGCCGTCGGACATCTGCCCGTGCAGCATCACGCCCGACACCATGTCCATCAACTTGTTGACGTCGCCCGCCACCGCCACGTAGCCGGAGATATCCGTTTTCGTATTCTGGCCGACGCTGCCATACACCAGATCATTCACAAAATTGATGCGCGAGATGGTCGTGCTTGTGTTGAGGATCTTGAACTCCGGCCCCAGCAATTGGGTGCCGGGAATCACGAAGTTCGGCGGGTAAAAATTGAACACCGTGGTCGCATTGAACGGTTCCTGCCGCATGTCACTGCCGTAATACATGAGGTTGTCGCCGTCGGTCGTCGCATTCAGCGCGCGCATCAGGCCGATCATGTGCAGCAATGGTTCCTTCAGGTGGCCGTCGCTGGATTGCAACTGGGCGGGGTCGTCTGCGCGCCGCGCCTCGGGATCCATCAGGATGGCGGTAACCACCGCTTTCAGGTCCCCGCGCACTCCGCTGCCGTTGTCATTGAAGACCTGCGTGACGCGCGCCACGTACTCCGGGCTGGGATTGCTCACCACCAGCTTCTGGATCAGTTGCTTGGAAATGAACGGGCCGACGTTGGCATGGTTGAAGATGTTCTGCAGCGCCCCATCAAGATCGCCCTGCGCCGTGCCGCCTGCTGGAAGCGTGACTCCGTTCAGCAGCAGCTTCGATCCCTTGTCATGATGGTTATCGAAAGGAACCATCGGTCCGCCGTAGTACGAGTCGGAATAAAATTTCGCACTCTGCCCGGGCTTAGGAGGATAGGACCAGCCGGTGAAGGTGTGGGCGAAGCCTTCGACCATGTCCTGGGTATAGGTTGGAATCGGATTGCCCGATCCGTCCATCTGCGGCGTGCCATCGGCGTTCAACTGCATCAGGCCGATTGAGAACAACTGCAGCACCTCGCGGGCATAGTTCTCGTTCGGCGAACAGCCATTGCAGCCGTCGTTGTTCGCCATGTCGAGATAGTTGCCCATGGTCGGGCTGAGCGTGACGTCTTTCAGCAGAGTGGAGAAATTGCCGAAGGCGTCGTTCTGCATCATGTTCATCCACAGCGAGAAGGCGCTGGGATCGCCGATCTTGCGGGCGGAAACCACCATGATCTCGTTCAGCGCGAACGCCACCCGCTGGCGGAGCTGATCTTGCCCTTGCGCGGCACTCACAAAGAACTGCTTTTGCACGAAACGAAGATCGTCGTTCGCCCCCGGCGTCTTGTAGGTGGAAACTGGCGCGCTGAACTGCTGTGCCAAATAACCGTTCAGGCCCGACTGCTGGACCTGGGCGATGGTCGCCGGCGTCGGCCCCCAACTGGATTGCTCCAGGAAGCGCGCAGCAACTCCGGCATCCACCAGGTTGCCCTGCGAGGACACCTGCACGGCCAGCGCGTTCGAAGCGGCCGAGCCCGGGTCTGGATTCTGCACCGTCACCTGCACTTGGCCCACCTGCTGGTCGGTGGCCGTTCCCGTAGCCGTCAGTTGAGTGGAACTGTTGAAGGTGGTCGACAGGAACTGGCCGCCAAACACCACCACGGCTCCGTTCACAAACTTCGCGCCCGTCGCGGTGAGAGTGAAGTTGCCGACGTTGATGGTCTGCGGCGCAAGCGCACTCAGGACCGGAATTGGGTTTTGGACCGTTGCCGAGGCGGAGGCGAAAGCGCGGCTGTCGGCGACGCTGGTCGCTGTTACCTTCACTGGATTCGGATTGGGCACGGCTGCCGGAGCCGTGTAGAGACCGGTTGCGTCCACCATTCCGACGGTTGAATTTCCGCCGGCCACACCGTTCACTGACCAGTTGACCGCCGTATTGCCGGTGCCGGTGACAGTGGAGGAGAACTGCTGCTTCGCAGTAACCCGAACCTGGGCCGTGGCGGGGGACACTTTCACCTGAATGTTCAGCGGCGGAGCTACTGTCAACGAGTACGCAGTCTTGGAAACGATCGCGCCCGGATCCGGATTCTTGACCGTGATCTGGACCTTCCCGACATCCGATTGGGCCGCGGTTCCAGTGGCCGTGAGCTTCGTCGCCGAAACGAACGTTGTCGCCAGGGCCGTGCTGTTCCAGAAAACCTGCGCGCCTTTCGCAAACTTTGATCCGTTCACCGTCAGCGTGAAGCTTCCCACTACTACCGGATCCGGTTGCACGGTTTGCAGCGCGGGGATGGGGTTCTCGAGTGCAACCGACGCGTCACCGGCCGACGAGGGATCCGCGGCATCGGTCGCGGTCACCATCACCGAGGCGGGATTCGGAAGGTTCGCGGGCGCAGTGTAGAGACCCTGGTCGTTGATCGTCCCCGCCGTGGCATTGCCGCCGGCCACCCCATTCACCGACCACAACACCTTCGCGGCCGCTCGGGGCTGGGGATGCGCCGGCGGATCCAGGCGCCGGACCTCGTCACGAACGGGGAAGTGAACGGGAAGCGGGGCCAAAGCTTGCGCGCGCGCCGCTACCTGCGCGCTGAACTGCACGGAATCTCCGGCACGCACATCGGCCTGGGCAGGCGTCACCACGACACCGCCGCCCCCGCCATTCTGGTGATCCCCCTGGATCACGCCGCAACCCGGCAACATCGAGACGGTCAGGCCTAGAAGAAGAACCAGGCCGAGTGAGATTCGGCGGTACGCGATTGTGCTGGCCATCTGCCACCCCAAGCGGATCACGGTTGGTGATCGGAATGGGCGAAGCATAACCGCGGCAAGGAATTTCCCGGTAGTCTCGTAAGTGCACTCGGAAGTACACCGTCCGGTCAGTTGGAAAGTCGCGCAACGGAAGCGCGGTACGGTGCCCGCACGGTCGATGCTTGAGCGCGATTCAGGACACACCAGAACGGGCATTCGGCCACTCACAACTCAGGGAACGCCGCCCGATTCATCTTCCCGCCGCCTGGATTCCAGTTTGCGCTGCGGTGTTCCGTATCGTTGCGACGGCCAGCTCATTGCCCAGGGTCTGCGAAAGGGATTCGCGCCTGTTCCATTTCTCCGACTTTGTCCTCGGCCTCGTTCCAGTTATTGCCGAATGCCAACTGGCAGCGAAGTCTCTGGTCGTGCGGGGCAAGAGACCAAGACGCGGAAGGTGCCCTCCGCACTCCCGGCGGAAAAACGGCCCGGTTCCCCGCCCACCGCGGCGGGAGAAACGATCAATCGCATCCAAAAGGCAGTTGCAGGCGTTGTGAACAAGATCGTTTCGCGGCCCTCCGGTGCGGGTAAGTGGCTTTCCACTAACCTCTCACCCCCACTTTCGAGCAAACCGCAGTGACCTTGGTCATCTTGCGTAACCACCTTGCCCAGTTCACTGTTAAGGAACGGAAAAACACGCCTCCTTGCAGTGAACGCTCGATCTCAGTGAGGAAGCATTTCGCATGAACGACGTCACGAAAACTTTGCCGCCCAAAGGTTCGGACTGGACCCGTCTGCTGACGGATCCTGACCTGGTGAGCCACCTCGGAAAGCTTCTGCAGACCTACCGCGAAGTCTCGCCCGAAAAGCGCGAACAGGCATTGCTGGTTGCGATGCGGGAGATCAAGGAGTCGGCGATCAAAGCCCGGGCGGCGGCAGCGACCGCATCCGGCGCTCCGATCCCGGCCGTACCCGACCAAACTACTACCTTCAGTTCTCCTCAGCCCACGGTGGAAGCGCCACCGTTTGAGCCGGATCTATTTACCTCTCAAAAGGGAGATGACCGCCGGCGCTCGCCGCGAATCAAGTGCTTCGTTGCGGTGGAGGTTCACATCGAGGGCCTGGAAGGTCCGATCTGGGGAAATCTGGCCAACGTCGGGAAGGGCGGGTGCTTCGTTGAGACCGCAACTCCCATCCCCCACGGCAAGAGCGTTGAAATCGGCCTCTGGGTGGCCAGCGGCAAGATCTGGGTAAAGGGCGTCATCCTGAATGGCGTGGTCACGCGCAGTTCGCCTTCGTTCGGAGTGCGGGTCAAGTTCTCGGAAGCCGAACTTTCGGAGAACCAGCACCTGCGCGAATTCCTGAAGTTCGTCGACACGACGACCCGCAAAGGACATAGCGGAAACGCCTATGTCGCGCAACTGAAGCGCTAGGCGTTCCCCACTCCCATCCTCGGCTCGTCAGCAACCTTTTTCTCCCGATGGGGTTTAATTCAGATACATGAGAAGCGGAATGTCCCTGCGCGGCGGAAAACTTGCCCTTGTGGCCGGGGTGCTGGTTCTGGCCGCGATCGGTACCCAGCTTGCCCTGGGCAAGAAGAAAGAAAAATCGCCCGGAGCGAAGGACGAGCAGAAGCGCGCTGTCCACGCACTCAACCGGCTGGCTTTCGGACCGCGTCCGGGCGACGTCGAGCGCGTCGCGCAGATGGGCGTCGACAAGTGGATTGAACTGCAACTCCGCCCCGAGAAGATTGACGACTCCGCGCTCGACTCTCGCCTCGCCCCGTTCCGCACCCTGCGCATGGACACGCGCGAGCTGGTAGAGAATTTTCCACCCAACCAGGTCATCAAGCAGGTGGCCGAGGGGAAAGCGGACCTGCCGCGTGATCCAGTGAAGCGCGCGATATTTGAAGCGCAACTCCAGCGACTCGACGATAAGAAAGAACGCAAGGAAGAGGCGGCGAAGAGCGGTTCGGATGTCGCCAATCCTTCAGGGACCGGCGATGCCAGCAAGCCCAGCGATCAGGAGGTACGCCGGCGTGAAGATCGCGTTTTCGCCAATCTCAAGACGCAGGAACTCCTTGACCTGCCTCCCGACCGGCGCATGAAAGAAATTCTGAAAATGTCTCCCGAAGACCAGCGTGCTCTGGCCGCGACTACCAGGGGGCAGAAGGGTGACGCGCTGATGGAAGGCATGAGCGCGCAGCAAAAAGAAACGGTCATGGCGCTCAATA
>PMCH01000190.1:0-1078 GCA_003154055.1 Acidobacteriaceae bacterium | reverse complement strand
CTGCTGGTCGCGACCGCGAAGAGTCCAGCGATGATGTTTTATCTCGACAACTGGCTGAGCGTGGGACCGGACTCGGAAGTTGGGCTGGGGATTGCGCCTCGCGGACGCGGCGGGCGCAGACGCGGGCATTTGCCTGGCGCGCAGAATCGTCCCGCCAAAGGCAAAAAACTTGCCACCGGCCTGAATGAAAACTACGGCCGCGAGCTGATGGAACTGCACACGCTCAGCGTGAACGGTGGATACTCGCAACGCGACGTCTCTGAGGTTGCCAAAGTCTTCACCGGGTGGACCATCGAGCAGCCGCGGAAGGGCGGCGGCTTCCGCTTTGAGCCGCGCATGCATGAGCCGGGCAACAAGATCGTTCTCGGGCATCGCATCAAGGAAAACGGCGAGAAGGAGGGACTGGAAGTGCTGCACATGCTGGCGCGCAATCCGAAGACGGCGCACTTCATCTCGCAGAAGTTGGCGATGCGCTTCGTGTCGGACGATCCGCCCGCCACGCTGGTCGAGCGCATGACCCAGACCTTCCTGAAGAAAGACGGCGACATCCGGGAAGTGATGCGGACAATGCTGAAGTCTCCGGAGTTCTGGTCGCCAGAGGCTTACCGGGGGAAAGTGAAAACGCCGTTGGAGTTTGTGGTCTCGGCGGCACGCGCCACCGGCGCGCAGGTGGACGATGCGCGCGCCCTGATCGGCACGCTGAATAACATGGGTATGATGCCGTATGGCATGCAGCCTCCGACCGGCTACTCAATGAAGGCCGATACCTGGGTGAATTCGTCGGCGCTGTTGGGGCGGATGAATTTTGCGCTCGGCCTGGCGGCGGGAAAAGTGCGCGGCGTTTCTGTCAATACCTCGCAGTTGGCCGCGGGCGCAACAAACGCGCAGCAGGCGCTCGCCGTGCTCGAAAATTCGCTCCTGGCAGGCGACATTTCAAAGCAGACGCACGATACGATCAGCAAACAACTGGACGATCCCCAGATAGCGCAGCGAAAGCTGGATGACGCGGCCCGCCCGCCGAATGTAGCAGCAATCACCGGGCTGATTCTGGGGTCACCGGAGTTTCAGAGGAGGTAGC
>PMCH01000235.1:15046-64258 GCA_003154055.1 Acidobacteriaceae bacterium | reverse complement strand
CCTCAAGTGAATGATTACTGTTGTTCGGCGGTCCTAGAATGCTCCGGATGCTACCGCAACAGGGTAAGTGCCAGGATGCGTGATTGCCCCGTACTGCCGCAACCGTAAAGGGCCGCGTTTCTCGGGTCACTACGTTTTGCTCGGCACGACCCTTTGTCGTGGTCTGAGTGTCTGACTGCCGTACGCGGCCGCCACCCCTTCACACGCCGATTTCCTACGGAACGTGAAAAACACGTACCGTGTGCTTCTGAGTCGTGGCATGAAGGGCTGTTACGTCTACTTCCAGGATAATGCGACAGAGACTTTCTTTCGAAGTCGAATGGAATCATTGGGCAGCGTCGAGAGTGCTTGATTCTGGAAATACTATCTGACAGTTCTGTGTTTCTTCGACGCTCGGAGTCTCCGAATCATACGCCGCCGACATCCGCGCAGGCCGCCACCGCCCACATGAGGCGGCTTGTCACGCAACTAGCACGTACATTCGTCGGGCGTCCATTTCCCCACCAGTTGCACTTCTCTCTGCGCGAGGTTTTTGCGCGCTTGTACATTTTTCCGGAATCGATATAATGTCAGCCCTCCCCGGGGCACCGGAGCCTCCTGTTCCTATCTCCGCTCTCGGCCGATGGGCTCATCCGCTTCACGAGGTCGTCCATGCTGCGGCGTTTGGCGCTCGTGTTATTCTGTGGCTGGTTCGGCGTGATCTCGGTTCACGCGAACTCCATCGCCCTGTCGGACACCCGCTCCCCGGGTAATCATGCGACCAGGTGGCCGGCCCAGACCCGGGAGCCGCAGCCGATCCTCTCCTTGGCTTGGGTCCCGCGCAGCAACCGGCGCCAGCAGTGGATCCCCGATCGTATCCACTTTTGCGGGCGTCCCTGTTCCGCCACGACAGAATTCAGTGTCCGGGTCCCGGGAATTGTAATGCCCGTTGTCGGCGAGTTTATTCCGGTCAGTGCCGGCCGCGACGCCGGAATTGGCGGCTGGGTTGTTCACTTCCTCCGTCGCGAGTTTGGAGGTCGTGTCAGCCACAAGATGTGCAAGGCAAGCGGAACTTGTTAGTGAATGGTCCAAAGAACAGGTTTTCCTGTGATGAGGGGGCTTTCGCCCCGAAAGGTTTTTGACAGAGCGCGGGTTAGTTCGTTCCTTCTGGAGGGTCTACGTGCCCAGTTTCGAGTCCGTTCGCTGCGCTGTACGTGCCGTCAGGAAAGAAGTGTTCCAATTCAGTTTCCGCTATCCCCTCGACGTCGTTCCTGGCGCCGGCCCGAAGGACTCGCTTCACTACTATTTCTACAGCGACAAGCTCGCCTGGGAAGCCATGCGCATGGACTCCAACGGTATTCCCCAGGCCTGGTATCGCCAGACCGGCTCCGCTTACTGGCCCGCCTACATCGCCTGGTACGGCCTCGTGAATCTCGGGCACTATCTACGCGGAAACGATTCCAGGTACCTCGACATCTTTCTGAAGCAGATCGACTGGCTTGAGGCCAATGCCGTGGTGCGCCCCGACGGAGCCGTCGTCTGGCCGATGAACTTCGACTATCTCGTCGGACAGCTTCGCCTCAAGTCACCCTGGATTTCGGCTCATGCCCAGGGACTCGCCATCAGTGCGCTCGTCCGCGGCTGGCGTGTCACCCGCCGGCCCCGGCTCCTCGAACTCCTCGCTGGCTCGGCGCGCATTTTCGCGCTCACTGTTCCCGAGGATGGCATTCGCATCACCATGGACAACCACGTTCTCTACACCGAAGTCCCCGGCGGCCGCGCACCCGGGATTCTCGACGGCTTCATGATCTCCCTGCTCGGCTTGTATGACCTGTTTGTCGAAACCGCGGACTCCGAGGTCGGGCGCCTCTTCGACGAAGGTGTAATGGGCTTGAAGAACACGTTGCCGTACTGGAACTATCGCGACAAGTGGAGCTGGTACCACAATCGTGGATACCTCTGTCCGCCCGCCTATCACTGTTCGCATCATCTCCTCTTGAAGATCCTGGCCCGGCTGACTAACGAGAAAGTTTTCGCCGAGTACGCGACCCGATGGGAGCCGGCGCGCCTTTCCACCCTCGATCGCGCAGAAGTCTATCTGGCATTTCTCTATACCAAGAACCGTTGCCGTCTGAAACACCGCACCTGGTCTCAGACCGCCAAGACCGCAGCGTTGCGTCCGACCGCTGATCCAGCCTGGACGGAGTCTGTCACGCGCACCGCGGCGTAAGCACAGATGAGAGATCGAGCCCCAATCTTCGTTGTCGGTTCGGCCCGCTCCGGGAATACTCTGCTCTACCACCTTCTCCTGTCCTCCGGACATTTTCCGCAATACCGGACCGAGCCCGTCGTCTTTGACGTGCTGATCCCGCGCTTCGGAGACTTCCGCCACCGCCGCAACCGCGAAGAACTTATGAAGTACTGGGTGCGCAGCACACAATGCCGCCTCACCGGTCTCGATCCGCAGCAGATCACCGATCGTGTGCTCAACAAAATCTCGACCGGCGGAGATTTCCTTTCCACGGTGATGGAGGAGATGGCCCAGGCCAAGGGTTACAAGCGGTGGGCCGTCTGGGGCCCTGACAACCTGCTCCACATGCGTGCCATCAAGAGCCAGATTCCCAAAGCGCTCTTCATTCACGTCATCCGAGACGGACGCGACGTTGCCTACGCTCTTCACACCAAGGGTTTCATCCGCCCCTTTCCTTGGGACCGGCAGCATCGCCTGCTCGTCTCCGCTTTGCACTGGAGGTGGAAAGTCCAGACTGGACGCCGCTCCGGCCGCGAACTCGGCGAAGATTACATCGAAATACGCTTCGAAGACCTCGTTCTCAAACCGCAGCAAACCTTAGATCAGGTGGGCGAATTCATCGGCCTGCCACTCGACTACGATCACATCCAGAGCTCGCAACTCGGAGTCGTCTCCACGCCAAACACATCCTTCCCCTCCGAGCTTCGTTCGGGAAGCTTCGAACCGGTGGGACGCTGGAAAAAACAACTTTCTACAGAAGAAGTCCAGCAGCTCGAATCGCTGATCGGCGATGAGCTTGAGGAATTGCAGTATCCGCTCTGCGGGCCAAATCCGCAGAAGCCCCACCTCCGCCTCCGAACGTTGAGAGCCATCTATCCTCCTTTCTATTCCCTGAAGGAATGGTCCCGGCTGAAGACTCCGCTCGGGCGCTTTGTGAACATGAGTCGTCTCGTGCTGCAGAGCTGAGTTACGGAATCAATCCACCAGAACGACAACAGGCTGGCCGGGGAAAGCAGTGGATTGCTGACGCAATCAGGCGACTACACGCACGATTCTCGGAAAAACCGAGTGGTCGGTTGTTGGTGAAATGGAGAATGTGCGGACTTGTTCACTTCGCTAGCGGAACCGCCTGGAATCCATGAACGACACCGTTCGTGTCTGTAAAGTCGCCCACAATCACTCCGTAGTCATTGATTGCCTGCGCATCCGTGAACATGCTGCCCGGAAAATCGATGGCGGCATAGAGACCCTGCCGGAGCACAAAGCCATGAAACTGGGACGCGGAGCATTCGTCGAGGGTATTGCCATAGGCGCCCACAATGTCATCCTTCTCGTTGATCCAGCGTGCTGATGTGCAGTCGGCGCCAGCGAAGTCAATATTCTGGAAGTTGTCCGGTCGGGGTCTCAGATAACCGTGAATCTTATGGTCGGTGGGCGAGCAAAATTCGCCGACCGAGACCTTGCCATCGTCCTGTGCCATCCATACCTCGGTGCCACACGAATCGATCACACGCACCTTATGGAACGCTCCATCCCGCAGCAGGAAACCGCTCTCGGCTCCGCTGGGGTTGACGTACTGTCCCGTGACATCGCCGGCATTGTTGACTCCAAGAGCCACGGTCGCACTGGCACCCGGGAAATCAACGAGGGTGAACTGACCGTCGCGCAGCAGAAATCCGTGCTGGTGGCCCGCGGCGTCGTCCGCCCGCCCCACGATGTCTCCTCGCGCATTGATACCGCGCGCCGCCGTGAATGTGGCTTGAGGAACGCCGATGGTCGTGAACACTCCGTTTCGCCGCAGAAATCCATGGGTGCCGCCCTTGGCGTTGTCATAGCGTCCAACGAGGTCCCCCCGGGCGTTCACGCCATTCACAATTGTGAGGGTGGAGTTGGGTACGTCAATCTTTGCGTAGCGATAGTCGGCTGCGAACAGCAGCGCACCGGAGGTCAGGCAGAATGCCAGCGTTCTTGCAGTTAGTTGCATCAACGTGACTCCGTGATTCCCCGGCGAGGCGTGCCTCGCCTCACCAAAAGTGCTCGGGGAGAGTTCTCTAGTTACCTTAGCTTTACGATCCACACATCGGAGCGAGGATCGCCACTCTTGTTCGTGCCGACTTGCCCGTCCCAGCTCGAGGAGAACATGAGGAAACGTCCATCGAGAGAAGCATTCCCGAACGGATCGGACCAGTAATACTCGGGATCCCAGATCGCGCGATTGTGCGCGAACCGCCAGATCGTCGAGGCAATGCCATCGGTCTCGATGCAGAAGATCTCCCCGTCGTAGGGTTGCTTCACGTCGGCGATCCCGTGCGGGCTGTAGGTGGCGCCACAAACCGGAACGTTGTTGTTCAGATGTCCGCCGCTCCAGGTAAAGTGCTTTTCCATCCCCCAGAGGTGAGGCAGTGGCAATGGATTAACGAGTTGGGTGAGGTCCGCGAGGTCGCTCAGCGGGCGCCGGAAAGTGTTCATCTCGTCGGTAACGCCAGGGGCGTTGATTTGGGTGTCGTATCCGAGCGATCCATAACCACCACAAAAGCGACCTCCGTGCGCGTAGCACGGTTTCACGTTCAACGAGGTCACGTCCCAGACGTAGTATCCAACGTGGCCTACTGAAATCTTCACATATTGGCCGCTTCCGGAAAGATAAGCGTGGTTGATGAGAAAATTTTCGGGGACGACTGCCTGCCCCGCCGGTCCCCAGCTTCCGCCAATCTGTCCGGTTTGAGTGTTGTACCAGCGGCACCCGAGTTTCTTGTCGTAGACAATCACGAAGGTACGATTGCCGAACTGGTTTCCACCGGCGTTGATCTCGATGCGATTGTCGTCGGCTGAAATCGAGATGTCGCTGCTATTCACGTGTTTCCCTGCCACCAGCGGCGGCTGCATTCCGCAGGTAGTGGTGTCGATCAAGGGCGTTATCGCACCCGTTGAGTACCGGAAACTGGCGATCGTCAAGTGTGCTTCTGCCATGGTTCCGTACATCAGATCGGGATCCACAAAACTGAAGGTTGGTCCTGCCGCTAGAGGAATGGCAAAGCCTCCGCCGGCTTCAGCGCCCGGCAGGGCGCTGACGAGCATGGTGGACGGGTCGAAGCCAAACGCGAGCGTCGCCTTCTGTTCGCCGACCAGAAAAAACCTTTGTCCGTCGGCACTCCACGCATTGGTCTCCGTTTCGGGATTTCGGAAGTAGCTGTGGAGACGTTTCAGGTTCGTGTTGTGGTCGGTTACCCGGACCATGAGCGATCCGAAATCGGGATCCTGAAACACTGTGTTGACGGGTGGTGGGGCCATTGGAGTCTTTGGGTGGACCGCCCGATCGGTGAACGCATTCGGGTAAGGTTGAACGCCCTGCGCCCACGCGGCCACGGACAGTACTGGAACGAGGCATAGCGAAACCAGTGTCCCGAATCTGCGGATGGTCATGGTGATCTCCTGGGGGCGGCTGGGAAGGAGACCAAGCGTACCTCAACTTAGGAAGGGTGTCTAGGGATGTTGGAGCGAAAGGGCTACACGATCGAGGCGGCTCTACAGATGGGTCCTGCTACACCGCTGGAAGACCGCAGAGGAGCCGTGCGCGGATGGACAGGCGACATTAACCTGTGGTCTTTCGGCCAGCACGGGCAGGAGCAGCTGGAGTGGGCGGCCGGGAGTCAGGTTCCGACAGCACATGGGCCGACCCCTGTCGACCCTGCCCCTAGAATTGGTCGTTATCGAGAACGGATACAGCTTCCGTGGAAACTACCTTGGTGTCCAAATGCGGATGATAAAATCCCGGGATGCCAAAAACACTGATGCAGTCTGTGGTGAGTCAACTCCAGAAGGAACGCACGCGACTTGAAGACGAACTGCACCGCGTAACAGCTGCGCTCACAGCATTCGGGAAAGTCTACCTGCAGGGAAATAAGCCTGGTCGGAAGAAGCGAATCATGTCGGCCGCCGGCCGCAAGAGAATTGCAGCCGCGCAGAGGGCACGCTGGGCAAAGGTCAGGGCAGCTAAGAAGCGAGGCTAGGTCCCCGGCGAGCAAATGCATGAGTGCTACCGCTGTCCGGTGGACGTCTCAGGTTCGCATCTCCTGGATGTACTGCATATTTCAATCTCGACGAGGCTCGATCTGGGGCCATCTGGGCCAATAATTGATCCATGATTTCAGGAGGTCCTGCTCTCGCCATTGCTTCTGGATTGCCGACAATCCGCCCCGAACCCTGGTTCCCACTTCCCACAAGCCCGTTTATGGCCACTGATTAGTGTCGCTGAGCCGCCCGGGATCGCATCTCTCCAAAAGGTCTGCTCTGCCTCCTCTGCAATCACAAGAAAATAGGCGTCCCGAATCGGCCGCCTGACATGTTTGAAAAACTTGGGTTATGGAGCAACTTAAGTTGTTCGGCTAGATATTCGTCGACATTACTCAGAAGCTGTACCTCAGCCCAAATTGCATCACGCGTGACTTGGTCAGAGTCCGCGAGTACTCCCCGAGCGTGTTCGAGTAGTAGAGTTGATTGCTGATGGTTCCCACATCAAAGCGGACGGAATTCGTGACGTTGTAAGTGTCCCACTGAAAGCGAAGTGCTTGGCGTTCAGTGAACTGGAATGTCTTCCCGAGGCTGAGGTCAATCCCAAAGTAGCCCGGGCCGCGAAGGTTGTTGCGTTGGCCGGATTCCCCAACATATGCATAGCGGAACTGGGAAGAGAGAGCGTCCGGGCCGGCTGTGCTCTGTTTGAACACGTTTGGTTGTCCGTTCACGTCGGTATAGGTTCCGGTGGTCACGTGACCGGTTAGAAACGCACGAGAATCCTGCCACCAGTTTGTCGGATAGGCAAATGTTGCAACGCTGAATGGGAATCCGCTTGTCCAGCGCCCGATTCCAGAGAGTTGCCATCCACCGATGAACAGATTTAGAACTTTGCCTGAATCGCTAGCGAACCGTTGGCCATGGCCGAAAGGCAAGCTGTAGAGCCAGTTAGCGTTGATTTGATGCCGCAGGTCGTAATCGGAGGAAGCCCGTAGCTGGTATGGCATCCATGCATTGACCGTCTGTCCGCTGCGGGACACCGCACTCCATCCTCCTTCATACATGCTGATGCGCTCGGCGTTGGAGTTCATGTCAATGGAATGGGAATAAGTGTAGTTGAAGTCGAACTGCACATTCCCTGCGTGGCGCCGTAGCGAGAACAGCAGGCCGTTGTAGTAGCTGTAGCCGATCGAACTCCAGGAGAACATGGTTGAGAACTGTGGATCGAAGAAGTTGTACGTCGTGGGTGCTGACTGTCCTGCTAGTTGCGCGCATCCAGGGAAACATTGTGTGTCGAGGTATTGGAGCGCGCCAATTGCCTGGATTCCGTACCACATATAGAGGTCGTACATGTTCTGAGTTGCCGTGGGATCGGCTGGAATCCCAGTAGCGGCACCGCTGATGCCTTGCGCGCCGCCGGCGGTGGGGAACAGGTTCTCCCAGAACGGAATATTCGGTACCTTATCCTCGGGAGTTCCGGCTGCTGCATACTTCTCCAACATCTGCGCCGCTTCGTAGTACGTCATTCCGGATTTCGGGTCCCTGACGTTGAGAGGTTGGGCGAGATCGAGTTCCTGCATCAGTCGATGACCAAGTCTGCCGTTGTAGGACACTTCGATACTCAGGTTCCTGGGCAGTTCACGCGAATAGGCCAGATCGAAGGAATACACGTAGGGTGTCTTCACCCGATTGTCTACGCCCCACCCGACGGCGAAGGCACCATTTTGTCCCTCGCTCGGAGGGGTGAATGGAAAGCCGTAGGTAGGAGGACCCGGTAGTTGTGGCACGGGGTTGCCACCCTGCGTAAGCGGACAAGCCGGTGTGCCTGGAATCGTCGTGAGATCAACGAAACGGGCTGCGCAGTTGGTACTCTCAACATAACCCGGATTCTGCAACCATGTAGTGAGTCCAAGGGAGCCCTGGCGATCGAAAGTGTTCACAATGCCTTGGCCGAAGTGGTCGTAGTACATGCCGAAGCCGCCGCGGATGGACGACTGTCCCGGATTGCCGGTCGCCCAGTGTGCGTAGCTGCTGGAGGAGGAAGGCGACCAGGCAAAAGCAAGACGCGGAGCGACGTCGCCATAATCCCAGCCCCAATAGGACGGTTTGCCATTGGCTGCCCCGCCGAGCACAAATGATATCGCTGGCGTATACGTTCTGCCTTGATTCATCGCTGCGGCGCGCTGAGCGAAGAAATCGCCCAATTGGGGATTCGGAAGGACCTGATTTCCGCTGGTCTCGTACGGCGGTTGAAGAAGCGTGTAGCGCAGTCCGAACGTCAAGGTGAGGTTGGAAGCCACGTGCCAGGTGTCCTGACCGTAGAATTCCATCTCGTTTGCTTTGAAATGCCGAGGGACGAGTGTTGCAGTCGGGATGGGGCCGTTCTTGTCCTGCATGTACACCGCGGAAATACCGCCGGTGATTCCAGTAAGGTCCGTCACCGCACCATCGTAGGATCCTCCGAACCAACCGCTCACATACGGATATCCGGAGCCAGCCAGGCTTCCAGGATCGAGGTCGAGGCCACTTCCTGCGATCGCACCGGCCGGACCGAGATTCGATGGCATCGGGGATGCGCTGAAATAGTTTTGCGCATCGGAAAGACGATTATTGAGAACCAGACGCCAGTTCCCACCGAACTGCCAGGTGTGCTTGCCGCGTGTCCAGGTAACGTCATCCACAATCTGGTTCACGGGGACATCGAGCATGGTTGTGCGCCAGAACGAAACCTGGTCGGACATGTTCCACATGCCGAAGTGCGAATAAGGGTTTTCGCCCTTTGTGCTGTTGCTCTGGCGAATAAAACCGTAACGAAGATTGTTTACGACATGCGGAGAGAAGACCGCGGTGTAGCCAGCGAAGATTCCCTTGCTGTCGTCGGTCCAGGTTGCCGGTGCAGTCTGCCCGGGGAACAACGGCGCCCACAAGAAACGGTCTTTCATCACGTTTCCGCGAACAAAGAGCCGATGATTGCCGTTCGCGGTGAGGTTGTAATCCACGCGGGCGAGGTAGGTGTTCTGGTCGTTGGGTTGCGGTGCAGAGAACGTGTAGCCAAGGATGTTCAACCCGTCTCCGCCTCCAGAATTTGTGTTGGCATGCGGATACGCCGGAACGGTCATCCCATTGGGCAGGGTGTCTTGTCCATTCCACAATGCCAACATCGCCGGATTGACGCCGCTGCCGAGCGGACAGGTGACCACCAGCGGCGGAGTTGGATTTGAGCAGCCCTGGTCCATGGCAGCGATGTTGGCAGGGGTGAGTGATGCGACCATTTGACCGCCAACTTCCTGCACGTTCACTACGGAGTTGCTGGTCGAGCAATTTGGATCGCTCGAATCGCAGTAGTACTGGAGGATGCCTTGACGCAATGCGTCGCTCGGAACGTTCTCGGTGACTTGCGCAGCTTCCCGGGACCGCTGGCCTTCGTAGTTAAAGAAAAAATAGAGACGATTCTTCATAACCGGTCCACCGATGGCGCCGCCATAGGTGTTCCGGATCAGCTGGCCCGGTTTGTTGGGCTCCCCGTTGGCAACCTGCGCTCGTTTATTGAACCAGTCGTTCGCCTCGCCAAGCGAGGAGCGGTTGTATTCGTAAAGCGAGCCATGAAACACGTTCGTGCCGGATTTGGTCGAGAGCGCGACCTGAGCGCCGGAGGACCGTCCCGCATCGGCGTTTGAGCTGGATGTTGTGACGCGAAACTCTTCAATGGATTCCGAGGGGGTGCGCAACACGCCCGAAAATGCCTGACCCTCCATCTGGTCATTGTTATCGAGACCATCCACCGTCAGGTTGGTCTGATCGCTACGCGCTCCGTTCACGGATCCACCACGAGAGTCGGTGGACTGGTCGACCTGGTTGCCCGTGTATGTGACGCCGGGTTGCAGGCTTAGGAGTTCAACGGGATTCCGGCCTTCTGAGGGAAGCAGGAGAACTTGCTTGTTGTCGAAATTATTGCCCAGCGTGGCATCGGTGGAGTTGATTAAGGGTACATCGCTGGCGTGGACCTCCACCCTCTCAGCCGCTGCACCGACACTGAGGGTAGCGTTGAAAGTGGCAGGGCTGGCGACCTGCAGGACGAGGTTTCCGTGCGAGAGCGCTTTGAATCCCTTCGCGGAGATGGTGAGGTGGTAAGCGCCCGGAGGGAGTTGGAGGAACTCATAGAAGCCAGCCTGGTTGCTTTCCGTTTGCCGGTGCAAGCCTCGCTGAGGATCCTCTAGAATGATCGTAGCCCCGGAGATCACTAGAGATTGCTGGTCGGCGACGGTGCCATGGAGCGACGTGGTGCCTTGCGCAGCGCACAGTGAAAGCAAAGCAAGCAAAAGCAGGCAGGAAACGAGAACGTTACGGAGAGAATGAGTCACCATAAATCCTCCGGCACAGGGAGCGTGCGACAGCGCTGACAACGTCACAGCGCGAATTGTGAACACTGTGGTTAAGCGCTTAAGCTTACACGTGGAGTGGACCACACATTTCCTTCAGTCGTCAAGAATTTTTCGTCTGTGCGTTCCGAAAATCAGAGCAAAATATGACCGAAGTCGAGAAAAACCGCTTCGTGTTTCGGTCAATGTATGTTAAACGCTTAACCACCTGTTATTCGTGGAGCAGAGCGCGATGGACCGACGTGACTTCATTAAGGTAGCAGGCCAGGCATTAGCGGGCGCAGCCCTGGCACACCCCATCCTCGCAGAAGCAGATCTGGCCGGATCCGCTTCCGCGGGCCGAATAATCTTTCCCATCAATCGCAACTGGCGCTACAGCAGGTCAGTGGTCAACGGCGGTCACGGCCGCAATTTCGATGATTCATCCTTGGAACGCGTGGTCGTGCCACATACCAATGTCCGCTTGCCGTGGCACAGCTTCGACGACAAGCGGTACGAGTTTGTATCGCTCTATCGGCGCCACTTCAAACTCCCGCCCGCCGCCCGCGGCCACCGCGTGTTCGTGGACTTCGAAGGCGTCATGACCGCGTCCGCAGTCTGGATCAATGGTACTCGGCTCGGCGAGTACAAGGGTGGCTATACACCGTTCTCATTTGAATTGACTCAGCACGTGGACTTCGACGGCGCAAACTTGCTCGCGGTGGATGTGGACTCGACCGAGCGCGCCGACATTCCCCCATTTGGCAAACAAATCGATTACCTGACTTTTGGCGGCATCTACCGCGAGGTGGCGATACGGGTTGTGCCGCTAACTTTCATCGAGAATATCTTCGCAAAGCCAACTGACGTCCTTGCGGAACATCCGCGGGTGGAGGTGGACTGCCACCTACAAGGCGTAACGGATCCGCACGAAGCACTTGCGCTCCGAGTGGAGTTGCACGATGGAGAGCGGAGCATCGGTGCGAAGGAAATCAAGATTGCTTCACGGTCCGCCGTTCAGACCGTTGTTCTGGAGAGCTTCGGCCCGGTGAAACTGTGGGACTTGGCTAAACCGCACCTCTACACGGTCCATGTGCGCCTGACGACAGGCAAAGAGATCGTGGACGAAGACTCAAGGCGGCTTGGATTTCGCCAGGCGCAGTTTACCGATCAAGGATTTGCCCTCAACGGCAAAGTCATTAAGCTGCGCGGTCTCGATCGTCATCAGACGTTCCCATTCATGGGCCAGGCAATGCCCGCGCGGGTGCAGCGCCGCGACGCCGAGATCCTCAAGAAGAATTTGAAATGCAACATCGTACGCACATCGCACTATCCCCAGTCGCGGCACTTCCTGGATGCCTGTGACGAGCTGGGTTTATTGGTGCTCGAGGAGATCCCGGGCTGGCAGCATATCGGCGATCAAGCGTGGAAGGAGCTCTCGATCGACAATGTGGGCCGCATGATCCGGCGTGACTGGAACCATCCCAGCATTGTTCTCTGGGGCGTGCGGATCAACGAATCAAAAGATGATCACGACTTCTATGCACTTACCAACGCCCTGGCGCACAAACTCGACCCAACGCGGCAGACCGGCGGTATTCGTTACTTCCAGGAATCGGAGTTCCTGGAAGACGTGTTCACGATGAATGATTTTGGCTTTCCCCTGCTGCCGCCGAACCATCCACGTTATCTCAATACCGAATTTGCCGGACATACTTATCCGACTAAGACGATAGACAACAAAGAGCGCGTAATGGAGCACACAGTGCGGCATGCACGCGTGCATGATCAGATCGCGTCGAATCCCCAGTACGCCGGCGGCATTGGCTGGTGCGCATTTGACTACAACACGCATTATGACTTCGGCACCGGCGACCGCATCTGCTACCACGGCGTCACGGACATCTTCCGTGAGCCGAAACCAGCCGCAAGTTTCTACAAATCCCAGTGTGACCCTTCCGAAGAAGTCGTTCTCGAACCAGCTTTCCACTGGGCGCGGGGTGATGAAGATATCGGATTTACGAAAGCGTTGGTTTGTTCCAACTGCGATCACCTGAAGTTCTACATCGCCGGCAAGCTGGTGGCGGAAGTCGATCCGGATAGAAAGCAATTTCCGCATTTGCGCTACGCACCATTCACCGCCGATCTCGAAAACGCTGTCTTTGCCTGGGGAGACCTGCGGATCGAAGGCTATATCCAAGGCAAGCAGGTCATCGTGAAGAACCTCTCCGGCAGAGGGATTGACCAGAGATTTGAAATTCTTCCGGACGACACCCATTTGATTGCTGACGGGGCGGACACAACCCGCGTGGTGCTGCGAGTGACCGACGAATACGGCGCTATCCGTCCCTTTTCGAATGACGCGATCAAACTGGAGATCGAGGGCCCGGCGGAGATCCTCGGTGACAACCCGTTCGCGCTCATCGGAGGAACTGGGGCAATTTGGATCCGCGCGAAAGAGCAATCTGGGACGGTGCGCCTGACAGCCACGCACCCGGTCCTCGGAGTGCAGAAGATAGAGCTGGGAGTCTCTGATAGCGTTCCAGAGATTGTCTGATTCCTATTGTTTTGAAGCATCTGATGGCGGTGAAAGCCGGATTTCGTTCCGACTGCACGAAAGCTATGCCTCGATGCCGTCTGGATTACCTACTTGTGTCCACTGGATGGGAACAATCTTCGGCAAAATGAACACCCAGCCGGCGATTCCGAGCAAATTGACAAGCCCAGCTAAGGCGAATGCCATCCCAAAGTGACCGGTTGCACCGACGAGAAATCCGGTGATGGCCGGTGCAAAGATGCCTGCCAGGTTGCCGCACATATTCTGCACGCCTACCCACCGGGCGGAGGCGGTAGGACCAGCGACGGTTTGCGCGATCGCGAAGGTACCCGGAGCGGCGAGGCCCATCATCGCCTCGTAGACGAACAGGCAGGCGAGCGAATACCGGATTGGAAGGCTCACCATTCCGATCATGCATCCGATCGCGGCGATGTGATTGAGCGCCATGATCGTTTTGTAGACGACATTTGCGGAGCGTCCGCTGCGAATCCAAGCGTCGCTGATCCAACCGCCGAGGAATGCCGCAGCGGCGTTGATCAGGTAAGCAGTGCTGGCCACGTTCGCCATGGTCTGGAGCGAGAACCCTCGCGCGCGAACGAGGTATTCGGGCAACCATGTCAGGATGAAATAGAACGTGTAATTCTCCGAGAAGTTTCCAAGAGCGGTGCCCCACAGTCCGCGTTGTTTCAGAATCTCAACGAATCTGGGCCCCACTTGTCCGTCATGACCAAGTTCGGGCTCATGGACAACGACGCGGCTCCATGGCCACAGCCAGAGGAGTGACAAGGTGCCGAACAGGATGAATACGGGCCGCCATCCGAAGTAGGCCATGAGGTATCCACCCGCCAGAGTTCCCACCGCCGGGCCAAAGAGATACCCAAACGAGACGACTCCATTCGCGACGCCAACCCTATGCGACTCAACTCCGCTCGCGATCAGCTTCGAGAGGCATGGGAACGTCGCACTCTCGCCGACCCCGAGCAACAATCGGAGTGCGATGAGGGCCGGGAAGGAACTCACAAAGCCGGTGAGCAAGGTGGCAATTGACCAGATTGTGATTCCCGCCGCGAGCACTCTGTGAGCCCCATAGCGCTCGGCAAGCCAGCCGGCCGGGACCATCGCCAGCACGTAGGTCACGAAGAACGAAGATAAGAGTATGCCGAGTTGCGCGGATGAGAGATGGAGCTGTTCTTCAATGAGCGGAGCTGCGGTTGCTACATTGCCACGATCTACATAGCTGATAAATAACGCCGTCGCCAGGAGCGCGACCAGCCGTACTGCCGGCGTGGGCATGCGCTTTAGTGGTTCTTGAACGACGCGGTGCTCCTCGGCTTTGTAGGTCATTTACTTTGGCGCTCAGGGTTTCGTGGGATCAAACAACGCATTCGGGCCCGGCGACGTATTGAAGTGGCCATCTGTTGAGTTCGGATACCAGTTCCATTGCCACGACCAAAGGACGTAATACTCGATGAAATCGCGTACCGCCGCGTTTGGATGGGCAACGTGCGCGGCGTAAAGCTCTTCCGGGGTCCGACTGATGCCGCTGCTGCTCATGTGGACGTCAGCGTGTGTAGCGTCGGCATCGAACACGATGTATCGCTCGGCCTGCTTGGTCCACGGCCTCCATTCTTCCTGTTGGCCCTTCCCCTTGGCGATTCGGCCGTGGGGGTCATGAAGGAATTCCATAAGGTAGACCCTTATGACCAGGGAAAGGGCCTTCCGGCCCTCCAGATTCTCTGCCGTGTACTGGTATGTTTTCTCTCCAGTGTCCTGTCTGCGACCGAAGAACGTCTGGTAGAAGAAATCCGATTCGGCGACGTGGATCGCTCCCTTATAGAACACCCAGGCATCTTCGTTCGGGATCTTGTAGTGCTTGTTCGGGTCCGACCCCCAATCGAAGCGATAAACATACACAGGTGCTGCGGATGCGAGATGGCGGGCGGGCATCTGGGCACCGAGATACGTATCGAGTTCGTCGAGTAGCTCGGTCGCGAATTTGTAATTCCGCTTGAACGTGTCTGGGTTGTGCTCGCCCAGTGTGTCGAAAAACTTCTGGAGGCGACGGTAATTGGGGCCACTGCTCTGTTCGGCCTCCGCGACAAGCGCCGCCAGGGACTTGCCTTCCTGGAAGTTGAACGGCCAAGTCGCGTTCCAAGCGTTGTTCTCGTTCTTGGTAGTGCCGATGATCAAAGGCCTCGGAAATACCAGGCCCGCTGAAAAATCCGCAAAGGCGGTGCCTTTCGGAAGCACGCGACCATCGCCGATCGCGTAGACGAATTCCGGCCGGTTGTCCGAGCGCTGCACAATCGGCGGCGGAAGACCGTCGCTTCCTCGAGCTATGTCGTTACGGTAAAGATCGCCCCAGTTGATGGGACCCATCTCGGTGCTGGAATAGGCCTTGACGATCTCGTCCGGAGTTTTTTGGTAGAGGTAATCGCGAGTGTCACGCGCCGACATGCGAGTTTCTGCATGCACCTTTGCAGACTCTGTGTCAGCGGCGACGCCATCGGCGACAAGAACGTTGTAGAGAACCTGCTTAGCGGACTTGTAGGCGGCACTCACCGGACGGATACCCGGATAGTCGCTCTCAATGATCGCCTTCTGGAACAGCTCTTTTGCCAAAGGCGAGTGCATCAGGTAGGTGACGTTTTGCGCGCCTGCAGAGGCACCGCAAAGGGTCACGTTGTTTTTGTCACCCCCGAATGTGTCGATGTTCTTCTGCACCCACTCGAGCGCCTTGATCTGGTCAAGTGTTCCGAAATCGCCAGAGTCGTTCAATGGATCGCCGGTGAGCATTGCGGGGTGCAGGAACCAGCCCATCGGGCCAAGGCGGTAGTTGAACGTAACGACCACAACGTTGTAGAAGTGCGCAACGGTGTACCAGGAACCTTCGCCGGAACCGTCAATATTGCTGCCCCCGTGTATGTAGACGAACACCGGCAGCTTTCTTTCCGCATTATCGGGACGCCATACATTCAGATAGAGGCAGTCTTCGCTCGACTTAGTACCTGCCTGAAAACAAGGACTGCCATACGTTCGTGCGATTCGTGGAGCCATCCAAGGATTTGGGTCTTTGGGGGCTTTCCAGCGAAGCGCCTCGACCGGTGGCTGGGCGTAAGGAATGCCCAGCCACCCGAGGGTTTGGAAGTTACCGATCGCGAATCCTTCCACCATCCCTGTATTGGTTGCGACGAGGGTGCTAAATTTCGGCCTCGCGGCAACGCCTCGGGTCGCGGTGATAAGGAGCAATAGGTACAACGTTGCGATCTTCCATGGCCGCTCGATGCGACTCTGCACCATCGATCAAGCCTCCACGCCTACGACGACGCATCCACGCGCGCCTTGTTCCACCATTTCGTTGGCGTGGGCCAGGTCTTCCAGCGGGAGAGCGTGGGGAGCGCGATGACGCAGCCGATCTGTTTCGAGAAGTCTCGTGATGTCTGCGATGGCGTGCTGCTTTGCGGACTCAGGCATCGCGTAAACAATCACCATGCGCACGGTCAGGTCCAGGTACATCATGCGGAGAAACGGCAGCTGCGGTTGCTTGACCTGTGTTGAGGAATAGGTCGCGATGGTGCCGCCGATGGATATGCAGTCAAGCACCTCCGGGAGGTTGGAGCCGAACTCGACGTCAACCACGCGATCCACAGGAACCTTTCCATTCAGTTCCCGAACGCGCAGGCCCCAACCGACCTCGCGGTGATTCACTACGGCATCGGCGCCAACCGAGCGGCAGACCTGCTCGTCAGCAGGCGAGCTTGCCGTGGCGATGACCTTCGCACCGGCGAGTTTCGCGAGCTGAATTGCGTAATTTCCTACCCGCCCAGCGCCGCCAGTAACTAAAACAGCTTTGCCACTCACCGTGCCGTCGGCGAAGACGCAGCGGTGCGCGGTCATCACCGGTATCCCGAGACACGCACCGATCTCAAACGAGACATTCTCCGGGAGGCGTGCGGCTCGACAGGCATCGAGCGCGACATATTCGGCCGCGGTGCCAAATCGTCGTTCGTATTGCGCCTGATAAATCCAAACCCGCTCACCGACGCGAGTCCGATCGACTCCTTCGCCGACACCCTCAATTACTCCTGCGCCGTCGCTATTGGGAATGACATATCCCTGCGCCAGCAATTGTGGGGAGGAACCAGCACGCTTCTTCACATCCGATGGGTTAACGCCGCTAGTCTTCAACCGGACCAGCACTTCGCCCTTGGCGGGCTCAGGACGCGGCCGACTGCTCACCCGAATAACATCGCGGGCAGGGCCGAAGGACTCGAACCAGGCGGCTCTCATCTTCTCTCCTCGCACGGACACGGCGACGGCTTAAAGCTTGTTCGAAAGGTTCTCAGTGTGCCCATCCACTCCGATCGCCTGGCCCGAGATCGTGGCCCCGAGTTTCGAGCAGAGGAAGAGCGCCATGTTCGCAATATCATCGGCTTCGACGAAGATCTCCAGCGACGTCTGTTTGACCCAGGCTTTTCGGACAATTTCCACGGGGATGCCTCGGGTCTGAGCGTCACGCTCGATCACCTGGTCAATACGCTGCCCCTTCACGCTCCCCGGGCAGATGGCGTTGACACGGATCTTATGTGCGCCGAGTTCCATCGCCCATGTTTTCGTCAGCCCGATCAGCCCCCATTTTGAGGCGGTGTACGGCGAGCGCAATGGAAATCCAAAAAAAGCTGCGCTGGATGAAATGTTGACGATGGATCCTCCGCCTGAGGCCTTCAGCATCGGCACGGCCAGGCGCGTGAAATAGAACGCCGCGCTGAGGTCCACGGCGACGGTCTTATTCCAATCATCGACTTCCATGTTCTCTACCGGAGCGGTCGGGCCCGCGATGCCGGCGTTGTTGATCAGCACATCCATCTGGCCATAATGCTGCGTTAACTCGCGAAAAACACGGTCCACGTCCACAGGCGCGCTGACATCGGCAACTGTGCCGGTGGCATTAGGGTTCTCCGCCAGGAAACGCGCAACTGCGGTATCGGATACATCGCAGATGTGCACGCGACAGCCCTGGTGCAGAAACGCGCGTGCGATGCTCCGCCCGATGCCTCCGGCACCTGCGGTGACGAGGATGACCATGTCAGAACTCAAACCCTGAACCTTTTCATCCATAGCACCTTTCTATAGGTCGGTCGAATGCGCCGATCCAGCACAAACACGGTATGATTAAGCGGTTAATCTCACCGCGCAGTGGAACACACCGCTTTTGGGCCCGTCAACATCTTTTTCTGGTTTATCTTACCTGTTTCCTCTGCTAAGTTCTAAGCTGAAAGCTCCTGCCGTCATTCATCGGCGAAGTTATGAGACTGACCATTTCCGACATTGCCAAGGCAGCTGGCGTCTCGACCGCTACGGTTTCCAATGTTCTGAACAAGCGTGGGCGGGTGGGACGCAGTACCCAACGGGTCGTCTTGTCTACCGTTAAGCGGCTCGGCTACATGCCCAACCCTCATGCGCGAAGGCTTGCCGCAACCGACACACGTACTCTCGGCGTCATCGTTTCCGATATCGATAATCCATTCTTCACCGAAGTGATCAAGGGCTTTCTCGCGCGCACGCGCGAACTCGGCTATGAAGCCATCCTGAGCGAGACGAACTATGACCCCGAGCGGACGCGGGAAGCCGCTCACAGGATGATGGCCCACGACGTGAATGGAGTTGCGATTCTTGCCTGCGAAATGAGCGCACGCCTTGTGAAGGAAGTGGCGAAGCGAAAAATCGCGGTCACCTTCCTGGACCATGCACCCGCGGGCCGCTACATCAGCACGTTGCGCATAGATTACGAATCCGGAATCCGGCAGACGATCGATCATCTCGTCGGCTTGGGTCACCGGCAGATCGCCTTCGTCGCCGGCAGGCCTGACTTGAACTCCCACCTCTTGCGCCTGGAGGCCTACAAGATGGTGATGAGAGAACGCGGCCTATCCCCCGGGCCGCTGATGGATGGCCACCTGAACTTCCCGCGTGCGGTGGAAGCAGGCGTTGCGATCGCAAAGATGTCGGAAAAGAGACCGACGGCGGTAATGGCCGTGAACGATCTCACAGCAATGGGCGTGATCAACGGACTTCACTCAGCCGGCCTTCGCGTCCCCGCAGACATCTCAGTCGCCGGATTCGGTCATACCCGGTTGTCGGAATACAGCAATCCAACCATTACAACGGTGAACGTACAACGAGATCTGCTTGGCCAGATGGCAGCGGACATCGTGCATGATCTCCGGCGCGCTTCCGACCCGCGGGGGCAAGTGTACGAGATTTCCGCAGCACTCGTCGTCGGTCGGTCGACCGGGGCGGTAGCTTCGACGTAGATATTACAAGCCGCCGATTTCGGCGGCCTGTGGCGTCACAAGTTATCGGGCTGTCTCGCAACCCAGAGTCTGTGAAAAGTGGCAGGCGGCCGAAGTGGGCCGCTTGGTTTCGAGTACTCACGATCGGAGTTTGAAGCTTCTTTGCGGACCGCAATCCTTCGAAAATTGGCAGATTATTCTGTACCAAAAGGGTAGCTGGGCAGAGGCAAGGCTGCGTTCGCCCCTCCATGACAGGGAGCAGCACGTGGCCAGCGTGGGTTTGGCGCGCCGGTCGGCACGTGCCAGGCGCCTGCAAGATTGGTCCTGATAAGTCGGCTTCTGGGAACTGATGCTGATGGCGTTGGTTGTCTGATTCCCATCGGATTCACAGCCCCATCCGAAAACTATCCAAGCGCGGGCGTGCTTAAGAGAGCGCTTGCCCGCCGCGATAGGCTAACGACCCGATGCTCCGGAACCGAGGACGTTACCTGCATGCGGAGCGCTTGCACCGAGTGTGATCGAAATGGCTCTGGTTTCCACGCGAAATGGCGCCGGGTCTTCGAGTGATACCAGTGATACCGTTTTCGTGGAAACGTGGGGCAATTGCGGAAACTGCAGAGCCTGTACCCGAAGACCGGAATCGCTTGTAACCCGGTTAAACACAGGGTATTATGGCCGAAGTGTAGCGTTCATCGGTACTTGCAGGTAAGAGCGGTAATAGAATCCCTCCCTCTCCGCCATTGTTTCAAAGCCCACCAGCATAAGCGTTTACCTTCGCGGTTTGCTTTCTCATGCTGGTTGTCGGCTCATCAATGTTCGGACGGGATCAGACGACCGCAGGTGTCTACCGTGACCTGGATGGAGCTGTCAACATCTGTTCTTTCAGGTACACAAAAGAGGTTGTCGAGCGTCTGCGCCACGAGATCGAGCAGATGAAAGGGAACAACTTCATCGTGCAACCCGGCCTCGGACTCGCGTTCCCATTCGAGGGATTCCCTTGCAAAATCTTCTATTTACAAACCTTTACCATCTTTCTCTTTGAGCCGGCCATCATTTAGAAGAGGATAATCATCTGCTGGTGACTGTGTTCATGCCCGCCGGGGAATCGCGAATGGACTCCGTGCCCAGGTCGATTCGTCGGTGCATGCGAACTCAGCGGCTCTCTTATGCATAGAAATCCAGGTTTGGAAGTTGTTCGGCTTGCCGGGACGTCGATCCTCCTTTTGATCTTGATGAGCTGCCAGGGCGCGAACTCCCAAAAAGACAAACCGGCTCTGGCCGCAACCACCCGCTCCACTCCGGTGGCGATTGCGACGGCCGTCCAGCAGGACATGCCGGTGTACTTGACGGGACTTGGGTCCGTCACCGCCTTCAACACGGTGAGCGTGAGGAGCCGGGTCGATGGCCAACTGGTGCAGGTGAATTTTCGCGAAGGACAGCAAGTCAACAAGGGCGATCTGCTGGCCCAGATTGACCCGCGTGCTTTCGAAGTTCAGCTTGCCCAGGCGCAGGCACAGTTGTACCGCGATCAGGCACAGCTGCGGGACGCTCAACTCAACTACCAGCGCTTCACCGACCTGCTGAAGGAATCGGGAGCGGTGTCGCAACAACAGGTCGATACTCAGAAGGCGACCGCCGATCAGTTGGAAGGCTCGGTTCGCGGCGACCAGGCGACGATCGACAACGCCAAGCTGCAAATCTCTTATTCCCGTATCACCGCCCCGGTGAGCGGCCGGGTCGGCCTGCGCCTGGTGGATGCCGGAAACATGGTCCACGCCACCGATCCGAATCCGTTGATGGTTATTACCCAGCTCCACCCGATCTCAGTGCTCTTCACGCTGCCCGAAGACAGCCTGCCGGTGGTCTCGCGAAAGATGAAGCAGGGCACCCTGTCGGTGGATGCCTACAACCGCGACAATCTAACCAAACTTGCCACCGGAAAACTGCTGACCATCGACAACCAGATTGATCAGCAGACCGGCACCGGAAAGCTGAAAGCCGTTTTCGACAATGGCGACGACGTTCTTTGGCCCAACCAGTTTGTCAACGTGCGATTGCTGCTCGATGTTCAGAAAAACAGGATCGTGATCCCCAGCGCCGCCGTGCAGCGTGGACCCCAGGGAACATTTGTTTATCTGGTGAGGGCTGACAAGACCGTTGAAGCACGCCCAGTAACCGTAGCGCTGACGCAGGCGAACCAGAGCGCGATTGCGGACGGTTTGCAGGCCGGCGATGCGGTGGTCACCGATGGGCAAGACAAACTGCAGAATGGCGCAAAGGTTGAGCCGCGCAGCCCGTCCCGGAACTCCAACACTTCCCAGTCCACACCCGCAGCACCAGCGCCATGAGCCCGTCTCGTCTCTTCATCCTCCGCCCGGTCGCGACTTCGCTTCTGATGGTGGCGGTCTTGCTGGTCGGCATTGTCGCGTACCGCCAGCTGCCCGTCTCTGCCCTGCCTGAGGTCGATTACCCCACCATCCAGGTCATGACGTTCTATCCGGGCGCCGCGCCGGACGTCATGGCGTCGTCGGTGACCGCTCCCCTCGAGCGCCAGTTCGGACAGGTTCCCGGACTGGCCCAGATGACCTCGACGAGTTCGTTCGGGAGCTCGCTCATCACGCTTCAATTCGCCCTCGACCAGAATATCGACGTTGAAGAACAGCAGGTGCAAGCCGCCATCAACGCCGGGACCACCTACCTGCCTCGCGATCTCCCCAATCCTCCGATTTACAGCAAAGTGAATCCGGCGGACGCTCCGATTCTTACCCTGGCCCTGACTTCCGACTCGCTGCCGCTGTCGCGCGTCGAAGATGTGGCCGAGACGGCTCTGGCCCAGAAGATTTCGCAACTCCCCGGCGTGGGCCTGGTTTCGATCAGTGGCGGGCAGAAACCAGCAGTCCGGGTGCAAGCCAACCCCACATCCCTGGCTTCCTACGGATTGAGCCTTGAGGATGTTCGTTCCGCGCTCGCCGTCGCGAATGTGAACCAGGCCAAGGGCGTGATTGACGGTCCCCGGCAAGCCTTCACCATCGGCGCGAACGACCAACTGCTGTCGAGCCAGCAATACAACGCGGTGATTATTGCCTACCGCAATGGCGCACCAGTGCGCTTGTCGGACGTTGCCAGCGCGGTGGACGGCGCGGAAAACGTAAAGATGGCGGCCTGGGTCAACACCACCCCCGCGGTCCTCCTTAATATCCAGCGCCAACCCGGCGCCAACATCATCGGCGTGGCCGACCGCATCAAGAAACTGCTGCCTCAGTTGCAGGCCTCGCTCCCGGCCGCGGTGAAAGTGCAAATCCTGATCGACCGGACGCAGACCATCCGCGCGTCCGTGCAAGATGTTCAGTTCGAACTGCTGCTGACCGTCGCGCTGGTGGTGATGGTCATCTTCCTGTTCCTCAGGAATCTCTCGGCCACCATCATTCCCAGCATTGCCGTCCCGCTATCGCTGGTCGGCACGTTTGGCGTGATGTACCTGCTCGGCTACAGCCTGAACAACCTCACGCTGATGGCCCTCACCATCTCGACCGGGTTCGTGGTGGACGATGCGATCGTGATGATCGAGAACATCGACCGCTATCTCGAAGAGGGTGAATCGCCGCTGCAGGCGGCCTTGAAGGGTGCGGGGCAGATTGGCTTCACGATCGTTTCGCTGACCGTGTCGCTGATCGCGGTGCTGATTCCCCTCCTGTTCATGGGCGACATTGTCGGACGGCTGTTCCGGGAGTTTGCCGTCACGCTGGCGGTCACCATCCTGGTTTCGGCGGTGGTGTCGCTCACGCTGACTCCGATGATGTGCGCCAAACTGCTCAAGCCCAAGGATTCCAACAGGCAGTCGCACTTCTACCGGGTCTCCGAAGGTTATTTCAACCGCGTAATCGCGTTTTATGGCCGCACGCTGAAGGTTGTTCTCCAGCACCAGACCGCTACGCTTCTGGTCACGGTTGCAACGCTGGTCGCCACTCTCCTTCTTTACGTCTATGTCCCGAAGGGTTTCTTCCCGGTGCAAGACACGGGCGTGATCATGGGCATCTCGGAGGCGGGCCAGAACATTTCCTTCACCGCCATGGCGCAAAAGCAGCAAGCTCTGGCGAGTGTGATCCTGAAGAATCCGAATGTGGACAATCTCGCTTCCTTCATCGGGGCGGACGGTACCAACACCACGCCCAACAGCGGCCGCGTTCAGATCAACCTCAAGCCGCGGAACCAGCGCCATCAGACGGCTTCTGAAATCATTCGCGATCTTCAACCGGAACTCGCCAAGATCGACGGGATCACGCTGTACATGCAGCCGGTGCAGGACTTGACCATTGAGAGCCGCATCAGCCGGACCCAGTATCAGTATTCGATGGAAGACGCCGACGTGCAGGAACTGGGTGTTTGGGCGCCGCTCCTGCTCGAGAAACTGCGAGCCGCTCCCGAACTGCGCGATGTCGCCAGCGACCAGCAGAACAACGGGCTGGAAGCCAACCTGGTGATTGATCGCGATACCGCCTCGCGGCTGGGTATTTTCCCGCAGGCCATCGACGACACTCTGTACGACGCCTTCGGACAGCGCCAGGTTTCGACCATGTTCACGCAGTTGAACCAGTACCACGTGGTGCTGGAAGTCGATCCTCAATTTCGGGCAAATCCTGACGCCCTGAAGAATATCTACGTCAAATCCAGCACCGGGGAGCAAGTCCCGCTGGCCTCGTTCTCGCACTTTGAGCAGCGAAATTCTCCGCTGGCCATCAACCATCAGGGGCAGTTCCCTGTGGTCAACCTATCCTTCAACCTGGCTCCCGGCGTCTCGTTGGGCGAGGCCACCAAGGCGATCGAACAGGCCGAGCAGGCAATCGCGCTGCCGCAGAGCATCAACACCAGCTTCCAGGGCACGGCCGCCGCGTTCCACAATTCGCTTTCATCCGAGCCCTGGCTCATCTTGGCCGCCATCATTACGGTGTACATCGTTCTGGGAGTGCTCTACGAAAGTTACATCCACCCCATCACGATTCTCTCCACCCTGCCTTCGGCGGGCGTGGGNNAAAAACGCCATCATGATGATCGACTTTGCGCTCGAGGCCGAGCGCGTTCATGGCAAGCCGCCAGAAGAGGCCATCTACCAGGCCTGTTTACTGCGGTTCCGTCCCATCATGATGACCACCATGGCCGCGCTGCTCGCCGGGCTGCCGCTGGCGCTCGGGCGTGGCACTGGTTCCGAGTTGCGCCATCCCCTGGGAATCACCATTGTTGGCGGATTGCTCGTGAGCCAACTGCTGACGCTTTACACCACTCCGGTCATTTATCTGTGGTTCGACCGCCTGGCGCACAAGTTCTCTCGCTTCCAGATCGGTAACCCCATCGAAGAACCGACGGGCGAGGTTCAAGCGGACTAGCTATGAATGTCTCCGCCCCATTCATCAAGCGCCCGGTCGGCACCTCATTGTTGGCCGCCGCTCTGCTTCTTTCGGGAGTGTTGGCGTTCAAATTTCTGCCGGTGGCGCCGCTGCCGCAAGTGGAATTCCCAGTCATCTCCGTGGGGGCGGGCCTGCCAGGAGCGAGTCCCGAGACCATGGCTTCCGCCGTGGCGACTCCCCTCGAGCGCCAGTTTGGCCGCATCGCCGGCGTCAACCAGATGACCTCGACCAGCCAGTTGGGCTCGACAAACATCGTTCTGCAGTTCGATCTGAACCGCAACATTGATGGTGCTGGGCGCGACGTGCAGGCTGCCATCAATGCCGCCCGCAGCCAGCTTCCCGCGAATCTTCCCGGCAACCCGTCCTACCGGAAGGTCAACCCGGCGGATGCGCCAATCATGATTCTGGCGCTCACCTCCGACACCATTACCCTTCCCAGGATCTATGACGCTGCGGACTCCATCCTCGCGCAAAAGCTCGCGCAAGTGGAAGGTGTGGGGCAGGTGTTTGTCGGGGGCGGCGCCCGGCCGGCGGTGCGCGCGGAGGTGAATCCCACGCTGCTCAACAAGCTGGGCGTAGGCCTCGATACCGTCCGCACCGCCCTCGGACTTGCGAATGCAAATCGTCCCAAGGGTGAGCTTTCCGGTCCCGTGAACGCCTGGATGATCCAGTCGAACGACCAGATCTTTCGCGCCGATCAGTACCGCAGTCTGATTGTTTCCTACAAGAACGGTGCGCCGGTCCGGCTCGGCGACGTCGCCGACGTGCAAGACTCGGTCGAGGACATTCGCGTCGTCGGCCTCTCCAGCGGCAAGCCCGCCGTGCTGATGATCGTGTCACGCCAGCCAGGCGCGAACATCATCGCCACCGTGGACCGCGTGTACGCCGCGCTCCCGCAGCTCAAAGCCTCCATTTCCCCGGCGATCAACTTGAACGTCGTTCTCGATCGGACCACGACCGTGCGCGCCTCCGTGGCCGACATCGAGCGCACTCTCGTCATCTCCGTCATTCTTGTCATCCTGGTCGTGTTCGCGTTCCTGCGCACTTTCCGCGCGACCGTCATCCCCAGCATGGCCGTGCCGCTATCGCTCATTGGCACGTTCGGCGTCATGTATCTGCTGGGCTACAGCCTCGACAACCTGTCGCTCATGGCGCTCGCCATCTCCACCGGATTCGTGGTGGACGACGCCATCGTCGTTCTCGAAAACATCACGCGCTTCATTGAACAGGGCATGACCCCGGTCCAGGCTGCCTATCGCGGCGCGAAAGAAATTGGATTTACCGTGCTCTCCATGAGCACGTCCCTGATCGCCGTCTTTATCCCGATTCTGCTGATGGGAGGAATCGTCGGGCGCCTGTTCCGGGAATTTGCCGTCGTGCTCAGTATCGCGATCAGTATCTCGCTGCTGATTTCGCTCACGGCCACGCCCGCGCTGTGCGCCAAGTTCCTGCGCCCGCTTGGCGAGAAAAGACATGGCCGCTTCTACCGGGCCAGCGAATGGCTATTTGACCGCTTGCTTGGCGGATACCGTCGCAGCCTTCAATGGGTGCTGCGCCACCAGCCCCTTACACTCGCCGTGACCATCGCCACGGCCTGCCTCAGCGTCTATCTGTACATCATTGTTCCCAAGGGTTTTTTCCCGCAGCAGGATACCGGCCGCATCGGTGGTTCGGTCCAGGCTGCGCAGGATATTTCTTTTGATGCCATGCGTGTGAAGATGGGCGCGTTCGTGGACATCGTGATGAAGGACCCCGCCGTCAACACGATTGTCGGATTCGCGGGCGGCAACACCTCCTCCAACACCGGACGCATGTTCGTCACCCTAAAGCCGCTCGCGGAACGCAAAGTCAGCGCCGATCAAGTCATCGCGCGTCTGCGCTCGAAACTGGCCGTCGTTCCGGGGGCCACGTTGTATATGCAATCAGCACAGGACTTGACCATTGGTGGCCGCCAGGGCCAGGCCCAATTCCAGTACACCCTGCAAGGTGAGGACCTTCAGCAGTTGAATGAATGGTCGCCGCGCCTCCTGCAGAAACTGCGCTCCCTGCCTGAGTTGCGCGACGTCAATACCGACCAGCAGGACAAAGGCCTTCAGGCCAGCGTGATCATCGATCGCGACACCGCCGCCCGCCTGGGAGTCGACGCCGCCAACATCGATAACGCTCTCTACGACGCCTTCGGACAGCGCCAGGTCTCGATCATGTACCGCCAACTGAACCAGTACCACGTGGTGATGGAAGTTGCCCCGGGCTTCTCACGCAGTCCTGAAGCCCTGCAGAATATCTACGTTCGCGCCAACAACGGCACCGCCGTGCCGCTGTCATCGTTCGCGCACTTCGGGCCTTCGAACACCGCGCTCGCCGTCAACCACCAGGGCCAGTATCCCGCAGCCACTTTGTCCTTCAATCTCGCGCCCGGCGTTTCTCTGGGCGATGCCACCAAGATCATCGAGAACGCCCAGCGCAGCATCGGATTCCCGTCCACCATTCGCGCCAGTTTTCAGGGGACCGCCGCCGCTTTCCAGGACTCGCTCTCCAGCCAGCCGCTGCTCATCCTGGCCGCCCTGTTCTCCGTCTATATTGTGCTCGGAGTTCTCTACGAGAGTTACGCGCACCCCATCACAATTCTCTCCACCCTGCCCTCGGCCGGAGTGGGAGCGCTGCTCGCGCTGCTGATTTCCAAAAACGAACTGAATGTCATCGGCATGATCGGTATCATCCTGCTGATCGGATTGGTCAAGAAGAACGCCATCATGATGATCGATTTTGCCCTCGATACCGAGCGCAAGCACGGAAAGTCGTCAACCGACGCCATCTATGAAGCATGTCTCCTGCGTTTCCGCCCCATCATGATGACGACGATGGCCGCACTTCTCGGCGGCCTGCCCCTGGCGCTTGGTACGGGCACCGGGTCAGAGTTGCGCCGTCCTCTCGGAATCACTATCGTCGGCGGGTTAATTGTCAGCCAGATGTTGACCCTGTTCACCACGCCCGTTGTCTATATCTACATTGACCGCTTGCGGCTATGGCTGCGGCAACTGCGTTCGCCCAGCCCGCCCGTGGTTTCACGGCCGGCGGAGGGCTAGCGTTGCCTTGGCGCCCTCCGCCTATTTGGCGCTGTTTGGTTCGAATACACCCTTGGCTGTTTTGCGCCGGAAAAGTCATCGTGTTACATTTGTTGCGTTCGTGATTCCACGAGCGATAGCGGGTTAGTCCTCGAGAGCGGGGACGCTGATGAAGTCCAGCATCCGAACGAAACTCAGTCGCGGCTTGCCTGGTTTCGGCGAGCGCATCGGGCACCTCAGCGTTAAGCGCCAGGAACTCATCCGTCCGATTCAGGAACGCCCTCGCGACTACGTTCTGCTCAGTATTCGCGGCGTCGCCCACAAGCTGGGAACCGATCCAGCCACCATTCTCCGGACGGTACGGAGTATGGGCTTTTCCAACTACCGGGAATTCAAGTTCTACCTTCACGAGCTCTCCATCGCCAGTGCCACCTCCCTCGAGGGGATGAAGGCCACTTCACCGAACGACTCGGGCCTCACTTCGAACGCGCGAAAGGCTCTGGACCAGGACCTGCACAATCTCCATGCGCTGCGCAACACTCTGGACATGGAAAGGATCGTTGTGCTGGCGAAGCGCATGTATGAGGCTCGCCGTATTCTCTTGATCGCCGGCGACATGGCCATCAGCCTGGTTGACTTCCTCGACTACAAGCTGACCCTGTTGGGACTGCCGGTCGTGAGCGTCACATCGCCCGGAAAGACGCTGCACGCCGTTCGAGGCCTCACGAAGAAAGATCTGGTGATTGCGATCAGCTTCCGGCGAGGTCTTCGGCAGACCGTAGAGGGCCTGCAGCAAGCGCGCGAGAACGGCGCCTACTGCGTAGGCATCACCGACACCTTCGTATCGCCGATCGCGCGCTTCGCCCACGAGTGCTTCCTCACCTCGGTGGAAGCTCCCTTCAGCAATTCCTATACTGCGCCGATCAGCCTGCTTCACGTTCTCTTCACCATCTGTGCGCACTACCGCCGGACGCGGACGCTCGCCTTGCTCGAAAAGGTGGATTACGAGCAGCGGCACGGCTTCCGCTGGTACCAGGGCTAGAACACCCTACCAATCACCTTCAGATTGCCCGGCACAATGCCATCGGCCCGTGTGGCCGGGGCCTGGCTGCAAATCCCGCTTTCGACTGAAACATATGTTGCGTTTGTGATGAACACACTTGACACCTGTTGCAATGAAAGCGTATATGGATTGCGTTCCCAAATGCGGATTCCAGGCCGAATGGTCCCCGTTTAGGAAATCGCGGCCTCATCGCCGGCGATTCAAAACCGTTGTTCGAAGACGTTCTGAGGGAGGTTACATCCATGAACAGGGCCATTCATTGCAGTCGCATTTTCGTGCTGACCCTGCTTTCAGTACTGGTTCTAACAGTGCTGGCGGCAGCGCAAACCACCTCCCGAGTTGCCGGCGTGGTGCGTGATTCTAGCGGGGCGGTCCTTATCGACGCCCAGGTGACCCTGACAGACGAGGCAACAGGAGTTGCCTTCACTGGCAAGACGACGTCGGCCGGCACGTATGTGTTCGACGCGGTGAAGCCGGGGACTTACACAGTGAAGATCGCGAAGGCGGGTTTCAAGACATTTGCCTCTACTGGGAACGTGGTCACCATCGGTCAGCCCACTGCTCTCACGGCGACCCTCCAGGTGGGTGCGATCACGGAAACCATGGTCGTGAATGCAGCCGCCGAGCTGGTTCAGACTGCGACCTCCGGCAACATCGGCAACCTTGTTGATAACGCCGCTCTGAATACCCTGCCCATCGTAACCGGCAGGGGCCGCAATACTCTCTCGTTGGTCGAACTCGAACCCGGCGTCGTGGATTCGGGTGGCTTCAATCAGGGAGGCCCGAACGTTGCGGGCGGAGGTGTCCATGCCAACGGAGCCCGCGATCGTGCCTGGAACTACACGCTCGATGGTATCGACATCAATGAAACCAGCGCCGGAGGCTCCAACTTCTCGCCCCTGCGCACGAATCCCGACATGCTCTCGGAATTTCGCGTCGTAACCAGTAACTTCACGTCCGAATACGGACGCAACAGCGGTGCGCAGGTGGAGATGGTCACTCGTTCCGGGACCAACAACTATCACGGTTCGGCCTACTTTTTCTATCAAACTCCAGGACTCAATGCCAATGACCCGGCCGGCAAGGAACAAGGTTTTGGGAAGCCCCAATTCGTCCAGAAAATCCCCGGCTTCACCTTCGGCGGCCCGCTCATCAAGAACAAGACATTTTTCTTTGTCAACTTTCAGTGGCTGCGCACACTCACGACGAACCTCAGCATCCAGCCGGTCTATACTCAACAGGCGCGTGGCGGCCTCTTCCGCTTTATCGACCAGAACTCACCCATCTGTGCAAATAAGCCTTACCTGGGCAATTGCTTCAACTCGGCGTTCGGCAATTCCAATGCAACGGTGGACGCCAATGGCAACCCGCTTGCCGGGATCAACGTTGTAAATTACGACGCTGCCGCCAACGATCCTCAGCAACTCGGCCTCGATGCGAGCGTGCAACAGGTTCTCACCTCCACGCCCCCTCCCAACGACTACAAAACCGGAGACGGGCTGAATGTTGCCGCATTTGATTGGCTGGCGGCGGAACATGAGAAGCAACTCGACTACACCATTCGCGTGGATCACACGTTTAACTCTGCCCACAGCCTGTTCGTGCGCTGGTCCGCGGGTCATCAGAACACCTTTGGCGACACCGCCAACGGCGGGTTGCCGGTTTTTCCCGAAACTCCCAACGTGGTCGACACCTACCGGACTCCTAAAAACCTCGCAGTCGCGTGGCGCTGGGCGGTCAAGCCGAACCTGCTGAATGAGTTGGTGCTCGGGCTCAATCGCTTCGGTTTCAATTTTGCCAATCCCGATGCGAATTTTCGCAGCAACCCGGTCTTCAATTTCTTTGCGGACCCCATTTGCGCGGTGAATGGTATCGCCTGCATGAATGTCCCTCTGCAGAATTATGTGGGCAATGCTCGCTTCCTCACTACCTATCAACTCGCTGACAACATGACCTACCTGCGCGGCGCGCATGCTTTCAAGTGGGGTGTCAATTTCCGCTACCAACGGCACATCGACCAACGTGGAAATATTGGCGTCCTCGATGCTGCGCTGGCAGTGAACTTTGATCCCAGCGTAAATCCTGTGGACCCCGGGGCATTCAATATCCCGGGCGAAACGGTGATTGATCAGGGGAACGACGCCGTCAATCTGACCGGTTACATCAACGGCCTGTTGGGCAGGGTGGGCTCAATCCAGCAAGGTTTCGTTCCCCAGGATCCGAATACCTGGGCTCCTCCGGGAACCATTCTCCACGCCGATTTCCGGATGCCGGAATACGACTTCTACGCGCAAGACACCTGGCGGCTCCGCCCGAATTTCGTCGTCGACCTCGGCCTCCGCTGGGAAATCAAGCTTTCGCCCCGAGTCACGAATGCCAACAACATGTTGCGGCCGGATGGCCCTATCGGCTGGGGATTCAGCAGCGACAGCCTGGTGTGGAAGCCGGGCCAACTATATAAGGACTCGTATCACGACCTGGGACCATCCATCGGTTTTGCCTGGGATCCGCGGAACAACGGCAAAACGTCCGTCCGTGGGAATTTCAGGATCGCGTTCGACAGGATGAACACGTTTGCCTTGTCGTCGGCCATCTTCCAGGGAATGCCCGGACTAAGTACCCAGATCACCGACCAGTCCTATGGCACAGGAAACCCCGCTTGCCCCGGGAACGGCAGGCTGAGCGGTTTGACTTCCGATGTGCTCAACTGCGTTGTCTCTTCCGATCTCACGAACCAGGGGACGCCCGCACAGTTGCGCCAGCCTCCTTCCTTCAGTAACAACTTCAATACAGTCGTCGACCCCAACTGGCAATCGCCGCAGACCTACATGTGGAGCTTCGGAATTCAGCGAGAATTGCCGTACAAGATCGTTTGGGAGACCAACTACATCGGACGCAAGGCGGTGCACCTGTTTGGCGCTTACGACGCCAACCAGGCACAGATCCGAGGCAACGGTCTCCTCGATGCTTTCAAGACTGTCGCGGGCGGTGCGGACAGCCCGCTCTTCGACCAGATGTTGGGAGCGGACACCAGAATTCCAGCTGGTTTGACAGGGTCGCAGTGGCTCGCTACCGATCCCAATTCCCACGTGAACTGTCCGACAGGAAATGAGCCGAAATGTTTTAACCCTTATTACAAGTACTTCGCAGCGGGTGCGGTGGCCGGCGTGGCCGCAGAAATGCAACAACGCGGAATCCCCACACTGGCGGGTCTGGCTCCGACCTTCCTGTATGCGTATCCGCAGTTCTCAGGTTCGTTTTCGGGCAGTCCCGGAGGCTTCGTGGTTCTTGATAGCCACGACTTCTCGACCTATCACGCTCTTCAGACTGAGGTGCGGCGTTCGTTTGCCAACGGGTTCACGTTCCAGGCAAGCTACGTCTGGTCGAAGTCGATTGACACGCGCTCCTTCGATCCGACGTTCACAACGGTGAGCACGGCTTCGTCTCCTTTCGGAGCTTCCAGCACGCCTTTTGATCTCGATCATCGGAAAGCGAACTACGCTCCCTCGGATTTCGATCGCACCCATGTTTTTCAGTCCATCTGGGTCTACGAGTTGCCGTTCGGGCATGGCAAGACTTGGGGGCACAGCTGGAATGGATTCCTGGAGCGCGCTCTCGGCGGATGGGAGATTGGCGGCTTCGCAATCATCGAGAGCGGGCGTCCCACCACTGTCTTTTCCAACAGCAACGACTACACTCTCAGCAGCATCGTGCGCACCGTGGCCAACTGCGACCAATGCTCTCCCCACATGTTCAAGATCCATCGCGATCCGGACACGGGCTTGTTGACATACGTCACTCCCGACCAGATCGCAAAATTTTCCACGCCTGCTCCGGGTGAGTTCAGCAACGTTGGCAGGAACTTCTTCCGGCTTGCCGGTTATAAGAATCTGAGCATGTCCATCGGCAAGAAGACTCGCATCACGGAACGGCAGCAGCTTGAGATGCGCCTGGAAATTCAGAATGTCACCAATTCCGTTCACTACGATGAACCGGGCAGCAATCGTTACTTGAACGGAGATTTTGGAGTCGTGGATCCGGCGACCGTTGTTTCCGACGGGCGCGGCCTCACCAGCGATCCGCGCAAAATGCAACTCTCGGTGAAATACACGTTCTAGAATTTCCGCCTCGGCGGGGCGTCCCGTTTATCGTGGCGTCCCACTCGTGGCTTCGTGTGGTCCGGGATTTTGAGTGCACGCTCCAGAAACACGACGGCTGCGAAGGCGCATGTTGCCTGCGGGATCATTCGTGGCCTCGAAATAGGCTCTAATCATGATCCGAACTAGCTCCCCGCGTTATCCATCCGCACTCTTGCGCTTCGCGCTGCTCGCGTCCCTGCTGGTGATTTCGGCCGTTGCCCAAACTCCAACCAAGGCTCTCATCCGCGTTCCCGTGGCCAATATGTTCTCTTCCGCCTCGGCCGATACCGATGTGGTCTCGCAAGCCATCTATGCTTCCGAGGTCGCCGTCCTGGAACAAAAAGACGGATTCACCCACATCCGCACGCCCGATGACTACACCGGATGGATTCGCGACGAAGACGTTCTGCCGCCACCCGCCGGCTCTGCTTCTACCGCCCCCTTCGTCCAAGTCCGGTCGTTAACCGCGAATCTCTATCGCGAGCCGGACGTCACCAGGCACGCGCCACTGCTGACTGTCCCCTTCGAGACGCGCCTGGAGGTCATCCCGCAAACGCCACCCGAGAATCAGGACTACCTGCACGTCCGTCTGCTCGACCGGCGCGAGGCCTGGATCGATCGAGGCGATGTGGAAATGAACCCGCGTCCACTCACAATTCCAGAATCCATCGAACTCGCCAGGCGGTTCCTCGGTATCACCTACACCTGGGGAGGGAGGTCGAGCTTCGGATTCGACTGCTCTGGATTCACCCAGATGCTGGTGCGGAGCCGCGGCATTACCATGCCTCGCGACGCCGACCTGCAAGCTGCGTGGAGCGGCGTTCTGCCCGTCGAGCGCAAGCATCTGCGCCCGGGCGACCTGCTCTTCTTCGGCGGCGCGGCGGACCACATTACCCACACCGGCATGTTCATCGGTCACGGCAAGTTCATTCACGACACCACCAACGGGCATCCCGGCGTACAGATCAGCCGCCTCGCGGACCAACCCTGGACGCGTCTGCTGGTCGCTGGCAGGAGGATCAAATGAATCGGCGCGATTGGCTCAAACAGGCCGGACTCGCGGGAACTGCACTGGCGCTGCTTCCCGGCGATCTTCCCGGCGAGGCAAGTCCGCCTTCCCGCGCCGATTTGCAAACCGCGATCACCCGCCTGAAGTTACGCCACACTTGGACGACCACGATGTCGTCCAGCCAATTCCGCGACACACTCCACCTCCGCTTTACTCGCGATGGAATCACCGGCCTGGGAGAAGGCGCACCGATCGTTCGCTACCACGAAGACGCCGCCGGCGCCCGCCAAACGGTCGAGTCGATTCGCGAGATGCTGCTTGCGGCCGATCCCTGGCAGTTCCAGAAAGTCATGGCGGAAATCTTCCGGAAGATCGAAGGCCAGTTCGCCGCCAAAGCAGCGATCGATCTCGCCTTGATGGATTGGGTCGGAAAGAAACTCGGTGTGCCTCTCTACCGCCTCTTCGGACTCGATCCGAATGACGCACCCCTGACAACGTTTTCCATCGGCATCGACACGCCGGAAGCTACCCGGCAGAAAGTTCGTGAAGCCGAGCCCTTTCCCATCTTGAAGATCAAGGTTGGCCTGGACACGGACGAAGAAACTATTGCTGCCGTGCGGAGCGTGACCAGGAAACCCCTGCGTGTCGATGCCAACGAGGGTTGGACCAATAAAGAAGAGGCGGTCCGCAAAATCAACTGGCTGGAGACGCAAGGCGTGGAATTTGTCGAGCAGCCGATGCCCGCCGCCATGCTCGAGGAGACGCGCTGGGTCCGCAAGCACGTGCATCTGCCGCTCATTGCCGACGAGGCATGTCTGAATGCGGCGGCTGTGCCCCGCTTAGTGGACGCCTACGATGGAGTCAACGTGAAGCTCGACAAGTGTGGAGGCGTTCTAGCCGCCCTTCGCACCCTGCAAGTGGCACAATCTCTCGGCATGAAGACGATGTTGGGGTGCATGGTCTCGAGTTCGGTCAGCGTAACGGCGGCTGCCCACCTGTCGCCGCTGGTCGATTACGCGGACCTGGACGGCAACCTGCTGGTGGCCAACGATCCGTTCTCCGGAGTGCAAGTTCATCAAGGCAAGCTCGTGCTCCCGAACCGGCCGGGCCTGGGTGTGGAGGCCAGCCCGCCCGAGTAGAGGGTTGTCGGCGGAGGTTCTGATGTAGTAGTTCGCCGTCGTGCTCACGTTTGCCTGGCGCAGGATGCGCTGGATCACTTTCTCCTGCACACCCAGCCGGATTGTGGGGCTTTCCTCCGCGGCGCTCGTTTAAACAGGCCCCCGGCCTTGCGTCCGCGCTGTACGATGGCTGGTAGCTTTTGATCTCACGGAGCGTGTCATGATACCTGCACTCGCGAACCTGCAACCTGAGGCGTTATGGAAGCACTTCGACAAATTGGCGACGATTCCTCGCGCTTCCACAAAGGAAGCTGCAGCGAGGGAGTACGTCCGGGCGCTCGCCACAAAGCTGGGTCTGGAATCCGTACTGGACGATGTCGGCAATCTCGTGATCAGGAAACCTGCGCGGCCGGGACGCGAGGGTGCGCCGATGGCTCTCTTACAGGGTCACCTCGACATGGTATGTGAGAAGAACGAGGGAACTGTTCATGACTTCGATGTCGACCCTATCAAGGTGATAAGAGATGGCGACTGGCTGAAGGCAGACGGTACGACCCTGGGTTCCGACAACGGAATCGGTGTGGCTGCTGCACTGGCCGTGATGGAGAGCAATGACATTGCGCATGGTCCGCTGGAATTCGCTTTCACCATTGACGAGGAGAGCGGACTCACCGGCGCTTCGGCATTCCCGGGTGGCTTGCTGAAATCGAAATACTTTCTCAACCTTGACAACGAAGAGAAAGGCACCCTCTGTATCGGCTGTTCCGGTGGCATCAAGACGACTGCTCGACGCAAGGTCAGGCTCAATCCTGCGAGCGCAGGATCAGCCTGGCGCCTCAAAGTGTCCGGCCTGAAAGGTGGCCACTCCGGTGTTGATATCCACCAAGGACGCGGCAATGCCCTGCGGATCATGGGTGGGATCCTGCAGGTCTTGCTGGATCAACTACCGGTTGAAATCGCCTCAATTAACGGTGGAAGCGCGCAGAATGCGATTCCCCGCGAAGCTGCGGCCTTGGTCCTGCTCGATCCCGCTCGCGAGAGCGAACTGAAATCGCTTGTTGCCGCAGCCCAAGCTGGATACCAGGCTGAGTTGGGAGGATTCGATTCCGGACTGCAGATCACGGTCGAGAAAGCGGAACACCCGGTAAAGGTGCTGGATGCGACGGACGCGAAACAGACGGTGGCCCTGCTCGCGAGCCTGCATCATGGCGTTCTCGCCATGAGCCCCGACGTTCCCGGCCTGGTCCAGACGTCCACGAATCTGGCGACGGTCAATACCAAGGGAGACGTGGTGGAGGTTGTTACCAGCCAGCGGAGTGCGATCGAGAGCAGCATGCTGGCTGCCGCCCGCATGGTTGCGACGGTATGCGGGCTGGCGGGGTTCGAAGTGGAGCACGGAGGCAAATACCCCGGCTGGAAACCGGAGCCCAACAGCGACATCGTGCGCAAGCTCCAGGAGGTGCACAAGAAATTGTTCGGCGAACCGGCAAAGCTCATCGCCATGCACGCTGGCCTGGAGTGCGGCGTCATTGGCGAGAGATATCCGGGCATGCAGATGGTGTCTTTCGGCCCGACGATCGTAGATCCTCACAGCCCGAACGAGCGAGTGCAGATATCGTCTGTGGGGAGTTTCTGGAACTATCTGAAGCTGGTGCTTGAGAACTTGTGAGTGGGAACTGGGGTCAACGTCCTGGCTGCAAAGCCGAGCGAATATTTTCTACCGCCCGGGGCAACGGGATTGTGATGAGTCTCGATTCGGCTATGACGCCGCACCCGCCAGTTCTTTGCGGGGCGCGCAAATAGGCCCCTCGCGGAAAAACGCTGAGCCGAATGCATGCTGCTGCCGGAAGTCAGGGGCGTGAATCTCCCGGAGGGACACAGCTCCCAGTTACTTATCGCGGCCGGGTCCGGGAAGAAAATCGCGGAGATGGCTTGGACGCAGCAGGCTGCTGGCGCCGCCAGAATAATGAGCAGAAAGAGCGAAACAAGTGTCGATTTCATTCCCGACCTCCATAATTGCCAGTGGCAAAACAGGCGATTATACAGAGTAGCAACGTCTGAGCCGCAACTCGCCGTTTTGGCCTCGCAAATCAAAGTGGATGCTTCCCGGCTCACAACTGCCGGTCTTGGCGCGGCTAAACCGCTCGACTCCCACCTCGCATGGCAATTCGCTCGACGGAACCTGGCACAAATGGGATAAGCTCTATAGTGTCCAGCATAGAGTGCTGAGTCGGGGGGTGATGAGTTTGGCAGAAGTTCGACTGCAAGAAGGCGAGTCGGTGGAAAACGCCCTCCGTCGCTTCAAGCGCAAGGTTCAGACGGAAGACATCATTAAGGAAGTGAAGCGCCACTCCTACTACCTGAAGCCGGGCGCGAAGCGCCGCGTGAAACAAGCCCTGGCGCGAAAGCGAGCCCGAAAGAAGGTTCGCAAAGACTCAGAGTAAGCTGCAACCATTGGGGCCGTTGCTGTCAAGCAGCGGCCTTTTGGTTTCGCCGGACGAGGTTCTTTGCCTGTCAATCCGCCGAGGCCGCTGTAGTCGGCGTGAACGAAGCTCTGAAATACATCGCCACGGAGATTTTGAGGTAATTAAGCAGCCATAGGAGAAGCCAATGTCGAAGCATGATTCTGTCACGAAACGTAACCGCCGCCCGAAATCAGGCAAGCGGGCCGACTGCACCGCACGCACCATGGCGGCTGTGAAACAACTCGAACAAGCAGCCAAGCTAAAAGGTAAGTGAATCTCAGGTGCGGAGTTTTGCTGACCGTAGGCGTTTTGAGAAAACAAGCCGGAAACATGTACCAGATTTTTGTTAGGTGCTAAGGTCCAAAGGCTCAACGATGGCGATCGCAACTACGAATCCTGCAACTGGGGAATTGCTGAAGAGCTTCGAGGCTCTCTCCCCGTCCCAGATCGAACAAAAGATCCAGCTCGCCAGTTCGGCATTTCAGGCGCATCGCCGAACTAAGTTTGCCGATCGTGCACGGATGATGCTGCGTGCCGCCGAGATCCTGGAAAAAGAAAAAGACGAATGCGCGCGCCTGATGACCCTGGAGATGGGAAAAACGCTTCGGTCCGCGGTCGCGGAGGCGTCGAAATGCGCGAGCGGTTGCCGCTACTATGCGGAGAATGCGGAACGTTTCCTGGCGGACGAAGTGGTCGAGACGGGAGCGAAGCGCAGTTTCGTTCGCTACCAGCCTCTGGGGATCGTGCTCGCGGTGATGCCTTGGAATTTTCCGTTCTGGCAGGTCTTCCGGTTTGTGGCGCCGGCGCTGATGGCGGGTAATGTCGGGCTGCTGAAACATGCCTCGAATGTTCCCCAGTGCGCTCTAAAGATTGAAGAGATTGTTCGTCGCGCGGGATTCCCGGAAGGAGTGTTGCAGACTCTCCTGATCGGAGCGTCGCAAGTGGATGCGATCCTGAACGACCCGCGAATTGCAGCGGCCACACTCACGGGCAGCGAGCAGGCTGGCGTCGAAGTCGGAGTCTCCGCGGCCAGGCGAATCAAGAAGGTAGTGCTGGAGCTCGGAGGCAGCGATCCGTTTATTGTGATGCCGAGCGCGGACCTGGACACGGCCGTCGCCACGGCAGTGGATGCCAGAATTCAGAACAACGGGCAATCTTGCATTGCCGCGAAACGCTTCATCGTGGCGGAATCCATCGCCGATGCATTCCAGAACAAGTTCGTACAGCGCATGCAGGAACTCCGGATCGGCGATCCCTTTGACGAGCAGACCCAACTGGGACCGCTGGCCAACCCGGAGGCGGTCACTTCGCTGGATGTCGATGTGAAGAAGACGGTGGCGGCTGGGGCGCGTCTGCTTGCCGGTGGCCATCCTCTGAAGCGGCCTGGCAATTTCTATGCTCCCACGGTGCTGACTGACATCCCGAAGGAATCGCCTGCTTACCGGGAAGAATTCTTCGGGCCGGTAGCGTCAATCTTTCGAGTGAAGACGGCGGAGCAGGCCATTCAGATTGCCAATGACAGCCGCTTCGGNNCCGCGCCTCCCGTTCGGCGGCGTGAAGCATTCGGGCCACGGGAGAGAACTTGCGGCGCACGGCATCCGGGAATTCGTGAATATTAAGACCGTGTGGGTGCAGTAGAACCGGTCACCGCTGCACCCGATGGCTTGTTCGCAGGATTTTCCGCCGGCCAGCTCCACATCGACTTGAGCGCCGTGAGTCCGGAAGTAAGCCGCGCGCTGGCCGCCAAGGGTCGTATCAGTAGCGTGCCATTTATCGATTCACCCCGAGCTTGCGCAGGAATGTCATCATCGGGCACCAGTTGGTGAATGCTGACTGAAACAGGTTCAAGCCGACAAAAGCAGTGAATAGATACCAGTACGGATTCACCCAGTGTCCCAGCGCCAGGGAAGCCATGATGAAGGCCCCGGCAATCAGTCTCAAGTAGCGATCAGTTGTCATGGTCGTACCTCCAAATTGAATCTTCATTCTGTTGCAGCCGCCGGTTCGCCAGCGGGCTTCATGGCGCGACGGTGCTGGCTCAGGTAGTAGAGGACGGGAACGGCCATTCGCGACAGGACGGTCGACGCGACTTCACCCGCCATCAGGGACAGAGCCAAGCCCTGAAAAATCGGATCGAAGAGAATCACGCTCGCTCCTACCACCACCGCAGCTGCAGTCAGCAGCATCGGCCGGAATCGCACCGCGCCGGCGTCAACGACGGCATCTTCCAGCGACATGCCCTGGGATCGTCGCAGTTCAATGAAGTCGACCAGGATGATGGAATTGCGGACAATGATTCCGGCGCCCGCGATGAAGCCAATCATCGAAGTGGCAGTGAAGAACGCACCCATCAGCGCGTGCGCGGGCAGAATGCCGACCAGGGTGAGTGGAATGGGCGCCATGATGACCAATGGCGTTACGAAAGAGCGGAACCAGCCCACGACCAGCACGTAGATCAACACCAGTACAGCAGCGAATGCCAGCCCTAAATCGCGAAACACTTCGACCGTGATGTGCCACTCCCCATCCCATTTCATCGACAAGCGGTCGGTACGCTCGGGCATGGTCGTGCCCTTGTACTGCTTGACCGCGTATCCATCCGGCAGCTTGATCTTGTCGATGGCATCGCTCATCTTCATGATGGCGTAGACGGGGCTCTCTTCCCCGCCCGCCACGTCACCCGTCACGTACACAACCGGTTGCAGATTCTTGCGATAAACACTGGTGTCAATCGTGCTCTGCTGGAGGTTCGTAACCTCCTGCAAAGCAATCTGCCCCCCGGAAGGGGTAGGCAGCTTTATGCTTTCCAGGTTTTCGATACCCGAGCGATCCGGCCGGGCCAGGCGGACTTCGATCGGAACGTCTTCCCGCGAAGTGGGATCGTGCAGAAGCCCGGCATTTGCGCCGCTCAGGCCCACCTGCAGCGAGCGCGTGACGTCGGCGGGAGAGATTCCGTGTAGCGCCGCTTTATCGAGATCGACTTTCAGGTCGTACTTGGTCTGCGGATCCTCAACGTACCAGTCCACATCCACGACTCCTGGAGTCTGCTGAAAGACTTTCTTGATCTGCGCTGCCAATTCGATTTGGCTCTTGTAATCGGGCCCGTAGACTTCCGCGACCAGGGTCTGGAGCACGGGCGGCCCGGGAGGAACCTCCGCCACCTTGATTCGTGCACCGAAAGGCTCGCCGATCTTGTCCAGTTCCGGACGCAACCGCCGCGCTATCTCATGACTCTGCGCCGTGCGGTCGTGCCGCGAGAGCAGGTTCACCTGGATGTCGGCCTGGTTGGGTTGACGGCGCAGGAAATAGTGCCGCACCAGCCCGTTGAAATTGTAGGGACCGGATGTACCGGCGTAAATCTGGTAATTCGTGACTTCGGGCTGCTGGCCAAGATAAGCGCCGAGTGCCTGCGCTACGCGGGTCGTCTGCTCCAGAGGAGTTCCGTCCGGCATGTCAATGATGACCTGGAACTCGCTCTTGTTGTNNGTTGTCGAAGGGGAGCATCTTCACCCGCACCCATTTCAACGGGACGAACGCAACGGCCGCCAGCAACAGCACGACCACTCCGCCCAGAAACATCCAGCGGCGGCGGGCGTCGAGGATCAGCGGGTTCATCACTCGGCGATAAAGACGCGTTGTCCAGCCCTCGGCGTCATGCTTATCATGGCCGCCCCCGCCCGCGTAATTTCTCAGCAAGCGCAATGCGGCCCAGGGCGATACCACGAAAGCCACCACCAGGGAAAAAAGCATGGCTGCCGAGGCTCCCACCGGGATCGGACGCATGTAGGGGCCCATCAAGCCACGTACAAACGCCATGGGCAGGATGGCGCCGATGACCGCGAATGTGGCAAGAATGGTGGGATTGCCAACCTCATCCACGGCTTCAACCGCCACCTCTGCGAGAGGGCGCCCGCGACTTCCCGGCAATCGGAANNGCCAACGTGAGCGCTAGCGTGACGGGTACGGCCAGCAGCACTACGCCGGACTCCCGCCAGCCCAACGCCAACGCGATCAGCAAAGTGACCGAAAGCGTCGCGATCAGCAGATGCTTCAGCAGTTCGTTCGACTTGTCTTTCGCAGTCTCGCCATAGTTGCGTGTGACTGTGATGCTTAGGTCATTGGGCAGTACGTACCCGCGCAGGGCGTTTACCTTCTCCAGAACCCGCTCCGAGATGATCGTCGCGTTGGTGCCTTTGCGCTTGGCGAGGGTGATGGTCACCGCCGGATATTCGGCTCCGGCCTTTTCGCCCGTGCCGCCCCTGGCGTTCGCAAACATCACATAGCTGTCCGGCTCGGCAGGACCGTCCTCCAGCTTTTCCACCACATCCCGCAAGTACACCGGACGGCCCGAGTGGATTCCGACTACGACCTGCTGCAAGTCCTCCGGGCGCGTGAAGAATTTCCCTGCCTCGACCTTGAACTCGCGGTTGTCGCGGGCAAAGCTGCCTACCTCGGCGCGGCTGTTCGCGCCCTGGAGTTGGCCCGCGACGGCTGCCGGAGTCAGGCCATAGGCGGCGAGCCGCTGGGTATCCAAGACCACCCGTATCTGGCGGGGCTGCCCTCCGATGATCGCGGTTTCAGAAACATCGTCAAGTTGTTTCAGCGAATCTTCCACTTCGCCCGCGATGCGCCGCAGGCGGTAGGAATCGTAATCTTTGCCCCAGAGGGTGAGTGCGATGATGGGGACGTCATTGATGGAACGGGTCTTGATAATCGGCTGCGATGCGCCCGGTGGGATGCGGTCAAAATTGGAGTAAAGCTTGTTGTACGTTTGGATGATGGCGTCTTCTTCCTTCGAGCCAACATAGAAACGCACGATCAGCATGCTCATGCCCGGCTGGCTGATGGAGTAGATATATTCGACGCCCGGAACTTCGCGGAGCAGCTTCTCCATGGGCAGACTGACCCGTTGCGAAATTTCTTCGGGAGATGCTCCCGGCATCTGCACGAAGACGTCGAGCATGGGGACGACGATCTGCGGCTCTTCCTCGCGCGGAGTCCAGAGAATGCTGAACGCACCCAGAAGCAATGCAGCGACGATCACCAGCGGCGTCAGCTTCGAGTCGATGAAGCCATGAGCGATGCGTCCCGCCAGACGCGGGCCAGGCGCGGGCTGGTTCGCCGAGTTGGGGCCTTCTGCCATTACTGGGCCTCGATGCGCTTGCCGTTCAGGTCTAGCTCGGCGGTGTTCGTCACGATGCGCTCGTTTTCCTGAAGTCCGGCGAGTACTTCGACCCGGGCCCCGGAGTTCTTCCCCAGTGTGACGTAGCGCAGGCCTGCGACCTTGTTCTGGTCCAGCACGTAAACACCCTGGAGTTGTCCCCGCTTCACTACCGCAGTTTCCGGAATCAGCAACGACGAACGATTCCCGCGGGAAAATTGTGCCCGGCCGAACAGGCCCGACCGCAGCCGCTTGTCCGCTGGCAATTCGATTTTCACCAGGAAACTGCGGCTGCCGGGGTCCGCTGCTGGAACGATCTGTACGACCCTTCCTTTCAGGTCCGCGTTTTCCAGCGCATCCACCACGACCGATACCTGTTCTCCTATCCGGACGTGCCGCAGATCGTTCTCATTGACCGTGGCTTCCAATCGATAGTGCCCCAGTCCCTCGACGGTGAAGATCGGTAAGCCCGGACTGGCCAACATGCCAGCGTCGGCTTTCCTTTCGGTGACCACTCCATCAAAAGGTGCCAGAACGCGGGTATACGACAGAGCTGTGTGCGCCTGGGCCAGCGCCGCCTTGGCCTGCACCTGACCCGCGCGCGACATGTCGCGATGCGCGAGCGCTGCCTGGTAACGAGCTTTCACTTCGTCGAATTCCTGGGGACTGACCGACTTCTTGTCATAGAGATCCTGGTAACGATGGAGTGTCGATTGGGCTAGAGTGAGGCCGGAATCCGCCCCGGCTACTTCCTGCCCGGCTGCACTCTCAGCCGCCGCGGCCCGGTCGACGGCAGACCGGGGTTGTGCATCATCGATTACCGCCAGCGCCTGCCCACGCTGCACGCGATCTCCTTCATGGACGCGGAGTTCCACGATGTTCCCCATCATTTGGCTTGCCAGTTGGCTGGTCTGCGAAGCGCGTACCGTTCCTACCGCTTCCAGCAAATCGGGTATGTCCAACCGCTGTACCGCGAGCACCGGGACATTGCGCATCGTCTGCGGCGCTGGAGTCGTCGGCTGCCGCTCACTGGAGCAACCGCTGAGGCCGCCGGCCAGAACCACGGCCAAAGGGATCAGACGTAAAGGGAAGGAATTGGCATGAATCATGGCGTCACCACCGGAGATTGAAGATTCAGAGTGCCGCTCGCCAACTCCAGGCTGGCGTAGCTGGTATGAAAGCGATAAACAGCCTCCCAATAATCGGTCTGGCTGCGTCGCGTCGCTTCTTCGGTGCTCAACAGGTCGGTAATGGTGGTGAGCCCGCCGTCGTAGCGGTTCTGACCGATTCGCAAACTGTCCTGCGCCTGGGCGATCGCTGCTCGCGCCACTTCTACCTCTTGCCGGGCCGAGTCCAGGTTGTAGTAGGCGCGGCGGACTTCAAGGCGGACTCCGTCGCTCGCCACCTGCTTCATGGCTGTCACTTTCTCCTGCAGCGCGCGTTCCCGCGAGAGTTCCGCCCGTTTTGCGCCCCCTTGGAAGATGTCAAACTGCACTTCCACCCCGCCCAACCAATGGTTGCCGCCCCCGCCCGCCAGAAACGTTGGGTTGTCCATCTCCCAGCTGGCGAAGGCGTTCACGCGCGGGCCAAACGATGACTTCGCAATCGCAACGCTCTGCCGCTGGGCTGCTTCTTCGGATTGAATGCGCTTCAAGTCCGGCCGGTTCGTAAGGGCGACCTTTTCGACTTCCTGGAGAACGGGGACGGGAAGCGTCCGTTCCGCCAAAGCTTCCACCGGCTGGAACAGGGAGTCCAGCGGTACACCCATGGCGGTGCTCAACTGGGCCCGCGCCAAATCCAGATTGTTCCTGCCCCGAATGAGTTCCTGCTGTCGCTCTGCCCCGCGCACCTTCGCGGTCAGCAAGTCGGACTCGACCACCAACCCGCTGTCGAACCTCGCCTGACCGCGATCCATGATGGACCGGGCTGTTTTCACCGCCTGCTCGGCGACCTCCAGTTGCTTGCTGGAAAGCAACACAGCGTAATAAGAATCCACCACCCGGAACACGATCTCCTGATCGGTACGCTCCAGTTGATGTCCGGCAGCCTCGTCCATTTGTTTTGCCCGATTCACGCCGTGCCAGCTGGCAAACGAGTCAAACAGATTCCAGCTTCCGCCAAAACGCGTGTTGAAGTTCCCGAAGGGCAAGGGAGTGTTCAATTTATTCAGGTCGAAGTCGGCAGCCGTGAAGCGCTGCTGCCGCAGTTTGCTGCCAAACACGTAAACCGGGTCGTTCCCGCGGGTCACGGTCTCGGAGAAGGTCAGCCGCGGCATGAGAACCGAGCGGGCCAAACCAATCTCCGCAGAGGCCGCCTTCGTGTCTGCTACTGCCGCCTTGCGCAGCGGGCTCTTCTCCAGCGCGATCTTTACCGCCTGCTCCAGGGTAAGGGCCAAAGGCTCTGCTGCCTGTTGAGCCGGTGCTGCTGGCAAGAGCCAGAGCGCGGTCATGGCAGCTAGAACGAATTTGAAGGGAGCCTTCAACTCTGGACTCCGGCGGCCTGGATCACGAGTGGTCTCAGCGACTCGGTTTTCTCTTCGATGATTTCGTGGGTTGTGTGAAAACTTGCTGTCTTCTGCACCATGGCCCCCACCGAGCAGTACTTTTCCTCGGACAGCCGGATGGCCTCCTCCAGGGCTGATACATCAATGCCGTATCCAGTGACCACGTGATGAATCCGGACCGCTGTAAACACCTGTGGCGGACGGTCCGCCTGATCGGCCTCTACTCGAACCTCATATCCCGTAACTTTCTGGTGATACTTCTGGCGCAGGACTGTGATGACATCGAACGCCGTACAGCCGGCTAGTCCCGCCGCAACCAGTTCGATGGGTTTGGGCCCGGTGCCCCCGGCGGCATCGTCCAGCAGCAGATTGTGTCCGCTCCCGGTCTGCGCCACGAACTGACGTTGTTGCCTGAATGGTTGAGTGAGCTCAACTTTAGAGCTGATCATGATTGCCTCCTGCGCTCTTTCCAAGAGCCCCACGAATAAATGCAGGAATTCGAATCTTGTTACAGGGAAATTCGAAGGAGTATCGGGAAGCAGGCCTGCTGGAGACTACGTTTGCGGTCGAAAGGCCGTCACAACTTTGGCATAGTTCTTCATTACGTCCTTACGGAGCTTGACCGCTCTTTTCCCGGCGGGGCATTCCGCAGGCGATCTTCGGCATTGCTCGATCGCCGCTTCCAAGCTGGAGAGAAACACCTTGCACGGCCCGCAGCCGTCCATGTGCTTCTCCAGTTCCTCACACAGAGAATCATCCAACTGCTCGTCCAGATAGTTAGAAAGTTCGGCAAACATTGCTTTGCATCGCGCGGGCCTGGGCTCCCCGCCGGCAGTGGCCCGCGATGCGGCGGCCCCGACACTCCTGCGGGGGAGCGGTTTCCACGCCTTCATCAGTTCTTTGCGTACAAATAGCCTCGCCCGGTGCAGCCGTACGCGAACGGTTCCAGAGCGTAAGCCGGTGATCTCCGCAACTTCGTCGTCCGTCAGTCCTTCCATATCTCGCAACACCAGAACAATTCGATACTGCGGAGGCAGCTTCTGAATTGCCCGGCGCAACCGCCCCGCCTCTTCGCTTCGGATCGCGAAAGCTTCAGGATTGATGTTGCCGTCGCCACTCAATCGCTCCAGTTCCTGACGGTCCGGCATCAGTTCTTCCAGAGACAGATCCTCTTTCGGAGCGAACTTGCTCCGGCGGCGGCTCATCAGGCAACGGTTCTTCGCCACCTTGTACAGCCAGACAACCAGTGCCTTCGGACTGTCGAATTTGGGCAGGTGCGGAACCGACTTGAGAAGCACTTCCTGCATCGTGTCTTCAGCGTCTTCGCGCTGTCCGCAGACTCTCATGCTGAAGGAGAAAACGGTGTTTTGGAGCAGGGCCAAGGCTTGCTCCAAGGCTTGATCATCGCCCCGCTGCAACAGCTGAACCGCCTGTTCTATTTCGGAACGCACGCCATTCAATGTACCACTTCGGAAGTGCGACCTTTCGTAACTCCCATTCTGGTGCTTTATCACACCCCCGCGAGACATACGTCACATCGTCGCTCTCCTGGGTTGTGTAGCCTGTAGCAATGTTGCGAAGTATCGAAACCATGAAGTATCGCAACCGTATACACCGTGTACGCAGCAGGGGACTCGAAACAATAGCAGGCGGAGGACACATGGGGCGGCTTTATTCGTCATTTATCGCGGTATCGCTTTTGGGGCTGTTGCTGATCGCAGCGGGGTCGGCAAGCGCCCAGAATCTTAATGGCAAGGAACTCTATCGCAACAACTGCAAGGTCTGCCACGACAAGGGATCGCCGCAGGGGCAGTACTCGCCGATGACCCTCACACAGGATCAGTGGCGGAGTTTTTTCAAACTCAAACTCATTCCCGCACACAAGACGGCAGTCCATCCCAAGACAGGTGTGAGATTGCTCGAAGGGCTCACGCCGGATCAGATGAAGGCCATTCAGAGATTTGCCATCGACCACGCGGCGGATTCTGAGCAACCGGCTACCTGTGGTTAGAGAGCGGCTGCGGTCAACAGGAAAAAGGAGGAGACATATCATGCGTAGACTTTTACTAATTTCTATCGCTTTTGTACTGCTGCTCACGTTGGCAGCATCGGCCCAAAACACTTCGACTGGAACCTCAAACCAACCATCCTCTGCCGCTGCCGACGACAATGCTCAGTTGCGGCAGGAACTGGAACAAATGAAAAAGTCGGTCGCCGCTCTTGAGGAGCGACTGGCGGCGCAGGAAAAAAAAGAAGAGGTAAAGCAGCAAGCCACAGGAGACCAGGCAAACACCTCTGAACTCGTGGCGACCGTGAAAGACCTTGATCACCGCATTTCCCAGACCGAGCGTCGCGGAGCCCTGGACCGGGTCAACCTCTCCGGGGACTACCGTTTCGAGGCCCACTCCATCTGGGGGAACGTGCCCGCTCATTTCGACGGCATGCAACTTCAAAACCTGGTGGTGAAGAGCCTCTTCTACGTGAACACCAACGGAGGGAATCTTCCTCCCAGCATCGATGCCATCAATGGCAATGTGGCGCAGCACTATTCCGACTACCAGTACTTCACCGGCAACCTGACCTTCGCACAGTTGAAGGCAGCGATGGCGCAGTTCCCGCCCGAGATGCAGCAGCAGCTATTTGGCATGTTGCAGCCGGCCACGTTCGTCCCCGCTTACACCAACGACACGAACATTCTCTATACCAACCGGCTGCGCCTGAATCTGGACTCGAAGATCAACGATGATCTGAGCGTCACGGCTCGCCTCAGCATGTACAAGGCGTGGGGCGATTCCACGGGCGTCCAGGTTTTTGACGGGCAACCGACTTCAATGAACATTGACGGCACAACCGCCGGCGTTCCCAACAGTGACATGCTGCGCGTGGAACGGGCCTACTTCACCTGGAACCATGTTGGCGGTTCCAACCTCTATCTCTCCATCGGACGCCGGCCGTCCACCGACGGACCGCCGCTGAACTTCCGGCAGGACGAGCCTCGAGGCGGCACTCCCTCGGGCGCCCTGATCGATTTCCAATTCGACGGCATCACCATCGGATATCACTTCAACGACAAGATGGTATGGCGGCTTTGCTACGGCGTTGGGTACCAGTCGGGATTCGGGAATGGGAACCTTCTAAAGACACCCGCCGACCGGCTGAAAGACACCCATCTACTCGGTGCCAACCTGGACCTGTACAGCACCGACAAGACTCTCATCCAGGCAACCTACGCTCACGCCTTCAACGTGACCGATGGCTTCAACGGCCTGCTCGTTCTTCCGGTGAACCCTCTCACGGGGGATCCGGTCAACGCCCCGGTCGTAATGCGCTATACGCCTTCGGCTAACCTGGGCGCCATCAACCTGTTTGGAGTGAACGTCAACCACCGCATGAAAGACGTGGACCTGTACGTCAGCGGCAACTACTCGGGAACCCGTCCCAACGGAATTACGACTCCCTTTGGCGGGCTCATGTCCGATCCGTTCGAAGCTCCGGTCGATCGTAACGGCGCCATGTTCTACGTGGGAGCCCGCTACAACGTCCCGATGAACGATGGACGCACGAAAATCGGGTTCGAGTTCAACCACGGCACGAAGTACTGGTTCAACTTTGCCAATGCGGAAGACGACATCGTCGCGCCCAAGACGAACACTCGCGGCGATGTTTACGAAACCTACGTTACCCACCGCTTGTATGAGCGTTTCATCCTGAAGCTGGGCTATATCCGCTACAACTACAACTACTCGGGTTCGGGATGGCACGTGGGCGCCCCGAAGGACCTCGACACCGTTGCCATTCTTGGCTTCCCGACGTACAAGAATGCTTCGATGCTGACGTT
>PMCH01000235.1:0-14988 GCA_003154055.1 Acidobacteriaceae bacterium | reverse complement strand
TGCGAGATGTGCTTCTGGCGCTGCGGCGTGATGGCGGAAGTGGCGGACGGAAAAGTACTCAAGCTGCAAGGGAACCCACATCACCCGCTCACCAAAGGCCAGTTGTGCGCTCGGGGTAATGCTGGCACGCAACTTCTATACGATCCCGACCGCCTGAAATACCCGATGATCCGCACCGGAAAGCGCGGGGAAGGAAAGTTCCAGCGGGCTTCGTGGAATGAGGCTCTCGATCTGTTCGCCTCACGCCTGAAGGACTTGAAACAAAAGTACGGTGCGGAGAGCGTGGGATTCTTCCCGCATGGCGTCGCCGCTGGATTCTTCGGCACACTGATGAAAGCCTACGGCACCCCGAACGCCGCCGAGCCTGCGTTTGCCCAATGCCGGGGACCGCGCGACGTGGGNNGACCCCCGTTTCTCCACCGCCGCCTCCAAGGCCGATTGGTGGCTGCCCATCAAGCCGGGCACCGACCTGGCCCTGCTGCTCGCGTGGATGAACGTCCTGATTTCCGAAAATCTCTACGACAATGAGTACATCAGCCAATACGCCACCGGAATGAAGGAACTGGAGGAGCACGTAAAACAGTTCCCGCCGGAATGGGCCGAACCGATCACGGAGATTTCTGCGGCGCAGATTCGTGACACCGCACACGCCATGGCGGAAGCCAAGCCAGCGGTTGCGATCCACCCCGGACGGCACGTGACCTGGTATGGCGACGACACACAGCGCGCGCGGGCGATGGCGATCCTTACCGCATTGCTCGGGGCGTACGGACGCAAGGGAGGAATGTTTCTTCCCACCAAAGTGAAGCAGGGCCGCATTCCGCTGCCTTCGTTCCCCGAATCAGAACGCGGCCGGGCGGACGGCGCGGGCAGCAAGTATCCGCTCGCCACGGAAGAATCGCAGGGACTTACTCAGGGATTGGTTCAGGCAACGCTGACCGCGAACCCCTATCCGATTAAGGGATGGGTAGTGTACGGGCAGAGTGTTTTGGAGAGCATTCCGCAGCGCCAGAATACATTGAAAGCAATCGAGCAACTGGAATTCATGGCAGTGGTCGATGTTCTGCCCGTCGAGCAGGTGAACTATGCAGACATCGTGCTTCCTGAGGCTACCTACCTCGAGCGCTACGATCCGCCCCACATTGTGACGACTGCGAAGCGCCCTTATGTGGCCGTCCGCCAGCCCGCGATCGAGCCACTCTATGAATCGAAGCCCGGCTGGTGGATCGCGAAGCAGATGGCCAGCCGGCTGGGACTCTCGGACTACTTCCCTTGGAAGGACCCAGACGACCACCTTTCCCGTCTAATCCAACCGCTGGGGATCAACTTGGCGGAACTCAAGTCCCTGGGTGCGGTTGCGTTCGATGGCCACCCTTATATAGACGACCGCACAGAAGCCGATGGGCCGGTCTTCCCCACGCAAAGCGGCAAGATCGAACTATTCTCATCCGTCTTGAAAGACCTGAAATTCGATCCTCTTCCACAATTCACGGCTGTCGAGCCTCCTCCGCAGGGTTATTTGCGGCTGATCTACGGCCGCGCGCCGATGCACTCGTTCTCCCGCTCCGAGAACAACTCCTGGCTCAATGATCTTATGCCGGAAAACCAGGTGTGGGTTCATACGCAGATTGCCGCGAAGTTCGGCGTGCAGGACGGGCAGCGGATCATTCTCGAAAACCAGGACGGGGCGAAGAGCTTGCCCATAGCGGTGCGAGCAACCGAGGCCATCCGCAGCGACTGCGCCTACATGGTCCACGGCTTCGGAGCCCAGGGCCAGGGTCTAACCAAGGCGTACAAGAAGGGCGCTTCCGATACGCAATTGATAACGCGAGTGGCCATAGACCCCATCATGGGCGCGACGGGGATGCGCGTGAATTTCGTCCGCGTCCTGTCGGCAGACGGGGAGAGGAGCTAGCCTATGCCTCGTTTTGCAATGGTCATCGACCAGGAACGCTGCGTAGGCTGCCAGTCCTGCACGGTGGCATGCAAGTCCGAGTGGGATGTCCCCAACGGCTTCGCGCGAACACGAGTGCGCCAGACTGGCGTGGTCGGTTCTTTTCCAAAACTTACCACTTCGTTCTACGTGTCGCAGTGTAACCACTGCGACCGGCCGACTTGTGTGCCGGCGTGTCCCACAGGGGCGACCTACCAGGACAAGACCGGTATCGTCCGAGTGAATCGCGATCTTTGCATTGGATGTGGGGCCTGCGTCGCCGCCTGTCCCTATGGCGCGCGCTACGTCAATGCCAAGATCGGCAAGGTGGATAAGTGCGACTTCTGCGCCAGCCGCCTGGAAAACGGTCTGCAACCAGCATGTGTCGCTACCTGCCCGGCCCACGCCAAGGTCTTTGGCAACCTGGAAGATTCATCGAGCGAAGCGTTCCAACTTGTCTATCGACAAGGCGCACATCGAGTCGAAACCACGCAAGTAGCCATCGGGCCGAATGTCTATTACGCCGGCAAACCGGAACACACAGAATTGCTGATGGCTGGTTTCGCTCCCCAGTTGCCGCGCACGATTGCTCCGGGAAAAATCTGGAGTTCCCTGCTGAACAAATTCGTGTTTCTCGCGGTAGGGGCTACTTTCCTCGGCCAGGCAGTAGCGTTTTTCCGCCAACTGTCGGTGGGCGAGAAGCAGTTTGAAGATTAAGGAGCAGGCATGGGCACCGCGATACAGACCGTCCCGACTCCGCTGACTTCTGACCAAGCGGCGGCGATGGCACAACAGCAGATCAAGAAGCACCATGTTGCCATCGTCCTGCTGCACTGGTTCAACGCCACGACCTGGCTGCTCGAACTGGCCACCGGCGCGGGGCTGATCGTCTCGCCGTATTACCGGTTTGCCCCCATCTGGTACCTGCAGATGATGGAGGGAATATTCGGCTCGCGCGCCAACATGCTCCGCTTTCACATCGCGGTGGGTCTGACCTGGATCACGGTGTTTCTGGTCTACGCGATTTTCGGCTTTCGAAACTATCTCCACACTGAGGTACTCCAGCACGAGATCGGGTTGGACGCCGACGACCTACGCTGGCTGAAGATACGCACCCTTTTGCTCCTGGGGCGCACTGATGAACCGCTGCCGCCGCAGGGAGTCTATAACGCCGGCCAAAAGCTCTTCGCGCTGCTCGTGTATAGCGCGATCCCGGTCATTATGCTCACTGGTCTCACCATGACATTCCACTGGTTCGGTACGGTCATCGTCGCGTGGGCCATGGTTCTGCACTACTTTGCCGTGGGCCTGGTTGTTTCGGGTCTGATGATTCACGTCTACATGGGCGCGGTATTCCCGGAGGAAAAGCCGGCATTCTATTCCATGATCACCGGGGTCGTGAATGAGCTCTATGCCTATCACCACCATTTCAAGTGGTGGAGAGAAGTCAAGGTCCAGGAGCAGAGGTGGAGAGATGAACTGACACCCAAACCAGAGGTCGAGGAGCCCTCCCCGGCAGAAAAGGCGGACCTTAACTCGGAACCAGACGGGGCTCCGCGCTGAATTCCCGGCCGAATCCGGGAATAGGAGATAACATGGTGGCCACTGCGGTTTCGCGACAAGAGTTCATTCCCAGTGATGACGGATTGGCCATGAAAAAGGGGAGCAAGCAGTCGAATCTGGAAAACGAGATTCTCGAGCGACAGGTGATGATCTGCAAAGCCTTCGCCAACTCGACACGTCTCCACATTCTGGATCTTCTCGGCAAACGCGAGTGGACTGCTGCCGAAATCCAAAAGGAACTCGGGATATCCAAGGCGAACCTCTCCCAGCATGCCATGGTGCTGAAGTCGGCTGGTGTTGTCGTCAGGCGCCGTGAGGGCAGGCGGGTTTTCTTTTCACTGGCGATGCCGGAAGTCAAGCAGGCATGTCAGCTCATCCAGCACGTGCTTCGCGTACAGATCCGCAACGGCCGCAAACTCGAGATTTGAAATCCGGCAGGTCCGAATAAGCAGAACGCCCGGCGTCTTCTGCGGCGCGGAAAACTGCCACTCTCCTCGGTCAAGTACGGTCAGGTTGGCGCGGAACAGATTCGGCGGCTTGTCGCTCCAGTTTGCCCATCGCCTTCCGGATCATCGGCTGCCGGATCCTCCCACTTTGCCGGTTTCGTTCCCGCAAGTAACCACCCTCCGCTCCCGAGTAAAAGTTCGTAAATCCCGGAGATTCGCTGGTTTCGCGATGCTACAGTCAAGCTATGTGGCTTTTCTTGAATCGATCGCGGACCCTGGGCGTTCTGGCGCCGGTTCTGGTACTCGGGATGGCGGGTCACCGCGATGCTCGCGCCCAGGTACCGCCGGCAGATGCCGCTGGAGGTACCCAGATTGCCCGCACCGCCGGCACCATCAAAAGCGTCCAGGCGGATTCGATCACTCTGATGTCCGATGCAGGTGTCGAAGTCACCGCCATGCTGGCCAGCTCAACCCGCATCCTGCGGGTCGCGTCGGGGCAGAGCGATCTGAAAAGCGCAACCGCGCTTCAGGCTCAGGACCTGCAGCCGGGCGATCGCGTGCTGGTTCGCGGCCGGGCCTCGCCCGACGGCCATTCCATCGCCGCTCTTGCGGTCATGGTCATGAAGCAGGCCGATGTTTCGGCGAAGCAGGAGCGCGATCGCGAGGACTGGCAGAAGCGCGGGGTGGGCGGCCTGGTGACCGCGGTGGATGGGGCCAGCGGCGCCATCACGATTTCTTCCGCGGGCCTCGGCGCGAACCGTAACGTTATCGTCCATGCCAACCACAACACCGTCGCGCGCCGCTATGCCGCTGATTCAGTGCGGTTCGACGATGCCAGGCCGGCGCCGCTCGATCAGATCAAGCCGGGCGATCAGTTGCGGGCTCGCGGTGTGCGCAACGCTGACGGCGGGGAACTCGCGGCCGAAGAAATCGTTTTCGGAACATTCCGCAATATCGCGGGAACCATCACGGCCATCGACCCTGCATCCAACTCGATGACGGTGCAGGATGCGATCGGCAAGAATCCGGTCGTAGTGAAGGTTTCGCCCGCCTCGCAAATAAAAAAACTGCCCGCCGAGATGGCGCAGAGGATCGCCTTACGGCTGAAAGGTGGCGCGACCGGGAACGGCGAGCAGGGCTCTGGGCATCCTGGCGCGGTTCCGCAGGGGGCCAAACCCACTGGCGACGGATCTGAACCCGCAGCGGGCGGGCAAGTTTCCCGTGGACCGGGTGGCATGCAGGGTGAGCGCGAAAACGGTTCGCCGGATTTGCAGCGTTTCCTGAACCGGATGCCGGCCAGCAAGTTGGCCGACCTGCAAAAAGGCGAGGCGGTTATGATCGTCTCGACGCAGGGCGGAGACTCCGGCACAGTAACGGCGATTACGCTCCTGGCAGGAGTCGAGCCCATCCTGACCGCCTCTCCCGGCCGAAGCTCGTCCCTGCTGCTCTCGCCGTGGACGCTGAGTGGATCGGGTGGGGAATCTGAATCGGCCCCCTAGTTTTCCGTGTGTCGAGGGGCGTATCTGCCTGGAAGGGAACAGGTGTCAGTTGAAGTATTCATCAGTCTTCATGGTGCTGGCGGTAGGGTTGGCGATTCTGATCGTATTGCCCGCGTCTGGCTTTGCCCAGGCGTCGACGGGATCGGTCCACGGGCAGGTCACCGATCCCTCCGGAGCGGTGGTCACGAATGCCACGGTGAAGGTAGCCGTGCCCGGTGGCCCGGTTCACTCGGCAGCCACGAACCGTAGCGGGGCCTACGAAATCGGCAATCTCGCGCCCGGTAAGTACACGGTGACGGCGGATGCGATAGGATTTGCCGCCTTCACGCAGATTAACGTCGAAGTAGCCGCCGCACCGCTCGAGTTCAACATCCCACTCGACATTCAGGTGGAGCACGAGAAAGTCGAGGTCCAGGACGAGAATTCCCAGGTCCAGGTCAGCCCCTCCAGCAACGCCAGTTCGCTGGTGCTCAAGGGCAAGGACCTGGACGCGCTCCCCGACGATCCCGACGAATTGCAGCAGGACCTCCAGGCTCTGGCCGGGCCTTCCGCCGGGCCCAATGGCGGCCAGATCTACATTGACGGATTCACCGGGGGACAACTTCCTCCCAAGGCCTCGATTCGCGAGATCCGCGTCAACCAGAACCCCTTTTCCTCCGAATTCGACAAGCTGGGCTACGGGCGAATCGAAGTGTTCACCAAACCGGGGACGGACAAGCTCCACGGGCAAGTTTCCGTCGTGGGCAACACTGCGGCCCTCAACGCCCGCAATCCGTTTCTCGCGGCGGACCAGGCCGCGCCCTATTACTCGACCCAGTACATGGGCAACATCGGCGGCTCGATCGGCAAGAAGGCATCGTTCTTCTTCGATTTTCAGCGAAGAAACATCAACGAGGTGGCGGTGGTGAACACGCCGGCGCTGAGCCCGGACCTTAGTCAACAAATAACGCTCAGTGAGAGCATTCCCAATCCGCGGACACGCACCAACCTCAGCCCGCGTTTCGACTACCAGATCAGCCCCAACAATACCCTTACTGCCCGCTATCAGTACTTCCACGACACGCAGGACAACGCTGGAGTCGGCGGTTTCACGCTGCCGTCCGCTGGCTACGATTCCATTTCCTCCGAACATACCCTGCAAATCAGCGACTCGCAGATTCTCGGCACCAAGGCGGTGAACGAGACTCGATTCCAGTACATCCGCGAGAACAGCCAGCAGACGCCGCTCCTCACGGACCAACCCACCATCAACGTGATCGGTGCTTTTACCGGCGGGGGAAGCAGCGCCGGAGCGCAGTCGGACCACACCGACCGTTACGAGTTGCAGAACTACACTTCGATTGCAATGGGCACGCACTTCCTGAAATTCGGCGGTCGTCTGCGCGTGGGGCACGAAGTCAGCGTGTCTGCCGCAGGGTTCAATGGCACGTTTGTTTTCCCCAACCTCGACACCTACCAGGCGGCCGCGCTGGCGCACGCCAATGGCGACCCGGCGCCGGGCGCGATCCAGTTTTCTCTCAACGCATCTCCGGGTGACACGGTGCCCACCGTTCCCGTTACCGTGGCGGATGTCGGACTCTACGTGCAGGATGAGTGGCGGCTTCGTCCCAACATCACGCTCAGCTACGGGTTGCGGTTTGAAACCCAGAATGCCATTCACGATCACGCCGACTGGGCGCCGCGTCTGGCCGTTGCCTGGGGCATCGGCGGAAACGGGAAGAGTGCCGCCAAGACCGTGCTTCGCGCCGGCTTCGGCATGTTCTATGACCGCTTTGCTCAGGACCTGGTGCTCAACTCCGATCGCATGAACGGCGTGACCCAGCAGCAGTACATCGTGGCTGCCACGGACAGCAACCCGATTGACTTCTTCCCGGTCGTTCCGCCGGTGAGCCAGTTGCCGCCGCAGACCACGCCCACCATCTACCAGATCGCCCCGAACTTGCGCTCGCCCTACATCATGCAGACTGCCGTCAGTCTGGAACGGCAGTTGTCGAAGAACGCCAACTTCACCGTTTCCTACTTGAACTCTCGCGGCGTGCACCAGTTTCTTTCCTGGAACGCCAATGCGCCGCTGCCGGGAACGCCTTTTTCTAACGGTCCGCGTCCGGATCCGACGGCGGGAAATATCTATCAGTACGCCTCCGAGGGGATCTTCAAGCAGAACCAGTTGATCGCCAACTTCAACGTCCGAGCCGGCACCAGGCTGACTTTATTCGGCTACTACGCTCTGAACTACGCCAACAGCAACGCCTCGGGCGCCTCCAGTTTTCCTACCAACCAGTACGATCTGAGCGTGGACTACGGGCGCGCGGCGTTTGCCGTTCGCCAGCGCCTCTTTCTGGGCGGCACGATCGGTATGCCCTACGGGTTCCGTTTGAGCCCGTTCATGATTGCCGACTCCGGTTCGCCGTATAACGTCACCGTTGGACAGGATTTGAGCGGCGATTCGCTGTTCAACGACCGTCCCGCGTTCGCCACCGACGTTTCCGGTTCATGCGTCTCACCGACTGCGGCTTGCCACTACGTCATTCCCACCCAGACGTATGTCCCGATTCCGGTTAACTATCTGACCGGCCCGGCCCACTTCACACTCAACCTTCGGCTCGCCAAGACGTTCGGTTTCGGACCTGAGCGCAAGGGCCCGGGCGGAGCGCCACGCCCTGACGGTCCCGGTGGAGGCCCGGGCGGTGGTCCAGGCGGAGGCGGTCCGCGCGGTGGAGGAGGCGGCGGCGGTGGGTTCGGACGCTCCGCCGGAGGGCCATTTAGTATGGGCGCGGCAAGCAACCGCCGCTATGGCCTGACCTTCAGTGTCAATGCCCGCAATGTGCTGAACCGTGTCAACCTGGCAACTCCTGTTGGGAATTTGAGCTCACCGCTCTTCGGGCAATCAAACGCCTTGGCCGGCGGCCCGTTTTCCAGTCCCGCGTCGAATCGAAGAATCGAACTGCAGGCCTCATTCAGCTTCTAGTTCCGGGATCGCGTGAGGATTCCACGATCACGCAGTCGCGGCACTAGCGGGCGGAATCACCGTCTCCGTCTTCTCTCCGGGAACTACGAAGATTTTCGTTGACACTACGAATATCTTCGTAGTACGGTATTTTCCCATGAAACAGACCCCGCAAAAGCCAACCGTTTCGGAGCTGGAAATCCTCCGTGTCCTGTGGACGCGCGGCCCGTCCACGGTGCGTGCCGTGCACGAAGCGCTCGCCGCACAGAAGGCCATTGGATACACCAGCGTGTTGAAGTTCCTGCAAATAATGACCGCCAAAGGGACGGTGCGGCGAAACGAAGAGCAGCGGGCGCACGTCTATGAAGCATGCCTGCCCGCCGAGCAGACCAAGCGGCAGATTGCCGGCGACATGCTGCAGCGGGTTTTTGAAGGATCGGCGAGCCAGCTCATGCTGCACGCGCTCGCCGGACGGCGCACTCCGCGCGCCGAGATTGACGAGTTGCGCCGCCTGTTGGACGAACATGAAAGGAACCGGCGATGAACATCGCGAACTGGCTTTCTCCTGACGTAATGCGGCCGCTGGGTTGGGCGTTGTTTCATTTTCTCTGGCAGGGAACCGTGTTGGCGGCGCTGGCGGCGGTCGCGCTGGCGCTGGTCCGCCGTGCCTCTGCCCGTTACCTGGTGGCCGTAGCGGTCTTAGTCCTGATGCTGGCCACGCCGGTCGCCACTTTCTTTTCTTACTGGCAGACGGAATCCGGTTCGGCGCGGACGGCAGTGCCTGCTTCGACTGCTGCATTGTGGCATGCCCCGCACCCCGCCTCGGCGGCTCGCGTCTCGGTTGCTTCGCGCGGGATCTCTCCCGACACTTTCCCCTGGATGGTGGAAGCGTGGCTGGCAGGCGTAGTTTTCTTCGGCCTGCGGACGGCCGGCGGATTTCTGCTGCTGGAGCGCATGCGTCGCCGGCAATCCATCGCGGTCAGTGAACGGTTGCGGGAAACGTGTCTCGCATTGCAGCGTCGCATCGGCCTGGAGCGCGCCATTCGTTACTGCCATTGCGCGTGGCTGGACGCGCCGGCCGTCATCGGCTGGTTCCGTCCCATCGTGCTCCTGCCCATCACGGCTCTGACCGGCCTCTCCGAAGAACAACTGCATGCCGTCATCGCCCACGAACTGGCGCACATCAAGCGTTTTGATTCCTTCGTGAACGCGTTCCAGGTCGCCGTCGAGACGTTGCTCTTCTACCATCCAGCGGTCTGGTGGTTGAACCAGCGCATCCGGATGGAGCGCGAGAACTGTTGCGACGACACCGCCATCGCCCTCTGCGGAAACGCGGTCGAGTATGCCCGCGCCCTCACCTTGATGGAAGAATGGCGAAGCGCTCCGGCACTGGCCATGGCTGCGAACCGCGGTCCTCTGGCGGCGCGCATCACCAGGCTGGTGGGAATCAAGAGCCTCAGTTCAGGACTTCGTGGCAGCAGCGTGACCACCAGCGTCCTGTGCCTGGCGGCGGCGCTGCTGGCCGGTAACGCATTCTTCGGCGTCGCCCACACGGCCAGTGCTCAGGCGACCGCCCCATCTGCGCCCTCGAGACCTATCCCTCCATCGCCACCTTCTCGGCCGATCGGGAATACCCCAGGCACAAAGCCCACTCCAGCGCAGGCTCCCGTCGCCGCTCAGGAGCCTGTCCCCGTTGTGTCCTACATCGAAGCCATGAAAGCCGCAGGTGTGCGAGATATCACCGCTGATCAGCTCATCGCGCTGAAGATTCAGGGGGTCACGCCGGAATACGTGCGCGGGATGCAGGAGGTGGGGCTGCAATCCGACGCCGACCAACTCGTCGCCATGCGCGTGCAGGGCATCACGCCGGAGTACGTGCGCGAGCTGCGCGCAGCGGGTGTCACCGTCTCCGGGGATGAGCTGATCGCCATGAAGGTCCAGGGCGTAGACGCGGATTATGTCCGCGGCTTTCAGTTAGCCGGACTGCATCCCGACGCGGATGATTTGGTCGCCATGAAGGTGCAAGATTTAACACCCGAGTATGTCCGCAGTCTCCTGGAGCAGGGAGTGAAATCCGACGCCGATGAGCTTGTCGGAATGAAGGTGCAAGGGGTTACGCCGGAGTACGTCCGCGACATTCGAGCCCTGGGCCTGAAGCCCGATGGCGACGACCTGATCTCGATGCGCGTTCAAGGAGTAACGCCGGAGTACATCAAGATGCTTCAGTCGGCCGGGCTCAAGTTCGATGTCGATGAACTTGTCGGAGCCAAGGTGCAGGGCATCACTGCGGAGTTCATCGAGAAAGCGCGCAAGCACGGCTTCCAGGATCTCACCTTGGAAAAACTGATCGAGCTGAAGCATATGGGCGTTCTTGAGACTCCGAGCGAAATCTAGAGGAGACATATCATGAGACGGTGGCGGACGTTGGCATTTCTGCTATTCGGCGTGTGCGTGATATCCGGGATCGTGGCCCGCGGATCGAGCAGCCCGCGCAGTGGCGACTGGACTCTGCGCAAGTCCGATCAACCGGGCAAGGTCGAATTCTCGTTGATCGAACATCACCACGGTGGCAACTCCAGCGACGAATCCGATTGGCCGATCACCACGTTCCAGGGCGTCGACTTCTCGAAATCCGGACGCCAGGATGTGCACTTCACCATCACGCGCGACGCCGGAAAGATCGATTGCGAAGGGTTCCTCAACAACGGGGAAGGAGCCGGCCTCTTCCACTTTCAGCCCGACGCCAATTACGCGCGCGAGATGCAGTCGCTCGGCTTCCCCGTGGATGAGGAAAAGCAATACAGCATGGCGGTGCAGGACGTGAGCCTGGAGTTCGCCCGGCAGATGAAGAACGAGCACCTCACCGACCTCGATTCCGACAAGCTGATCGCGTTCCGGATATTCAACGTGAATGCAGCTTTCATCGAGGAACTGCGCGCGGCGGGCCTCAAGATTTCCGACAGCGACAAACTGGTGGCGTTTCGCATCCACGGCGTGAACCCGCAGATGGTTCGCAGCCTTCACCAGGCGGGCTACACACCGGATGAAGATACGCTGGTCGCCATGAGAATCCACGGCGCAACGCCCGAGTGGATGGAAGACTTGAAGAAGCAAGGTTACGACCACGTGGATCTGGAACAGCTGATTGCCTTCCGTATTCATGGCGTCTCACCGGAATTCATCGGAAAACTGCAAGGGCTGGGCTACTCGCATCCCGACCCGGACCAACTGGTGGCCATGCGCATCCACAACGTGACGCCGGAATACATCGCGGACCTGAAATCGCGCGGCATGAAGGATCTGAGCGTGGACCAGTTGGTCAGCCTCCGTATTCACGGCATCAACTGAGCATGAGGCGGTCTTAGCAGCCCTCTGGCGCGGCTTCTCGGTCGCGAAATGCTATGATTCGCGGCACAAATGCTTCGCGTGCGCAATCCGGAAATCAATCCCCATTCCGGGGGAGCCTCATTGGTTCCCTCCCGCGCGGCGGTTGCCCTGGTTGCATGGCTGGCGCTATGCGGAGCGCTCACAGCCGCCCAGGTCTCGCCCACTGCAACCAGCGTTCCGCCGGCGGGCAACGTGCGGATCGATGTACGACCTGGTCAGGTCTTGAATTCTTTCGATCCCGATCGGGCACTGGGAAGCTCGATTGATGTGCTGTCGCGCGCCGGAATCGACAAAGTTTATTCTCCCCACATCGTCCAGGAAGCGCTTTCCGCGGGCTGGGGGCCGATCACCTACCGGAACAACACCGAGCTTCGCATGGCCGCCTGGCACTGGACCGAAAACGGCGCCTGGAGCGATCCCACCAACCAGAGCGGGTACTTCACCGGCAGCACCGACTTGAAGGAACCGCTGCGCTACATTTTGGCCTACGCGCTGCCCCACCGGGGTTTCTCCACCAGCGGAGATCGGCCAGTTCAGGGTCCGAACCTTACTTACTGGAAGAGCAACCCCTATCTCACCAGCCGGTTCACCAGGGAAAGCGATTCACTCCATCCGCAATGGGTGGTGATGGATCTGCGTACTCCGAAAACCGTGAACGCGATTCGCATTGCGTGGGCCAGTCCGTATGCGATCACCTATCAGGTGGAGTATTGGGAGGGGAAAGACGCGCTGGACTTCGATCGTGGACCGCAGGGGGAATGGAAGGTGTTCCCCTCGGGCGCGGTGAAAAACGCGCCCGGCGGAAACGTAACTCTCAAACTTTCCGATGCGCCCGTCTCGACGCAATTCCTGCGCGTCCTGATGACGGAATCATCGAACACCTGCGATCTGCACGGTTCCTCTGACATTCGCAATTGCGTGGGATACGCCATCCAGACCATTGAGGCCGGCACGCTCGCAGCGGACGGCAGTCTTCAGGATGTTGCCCAGGACGCACATGGCGAGAGCCAACCAACGTTTACTTCCTCGTCCATCGATCCATGGCACTCAGCCGGCGATGTGCGCAACGATGGAGCCTACCAGCACAGTGGCTTCGACCTGTTCTTCTCCAGCGGCCTCACCAACAATTTGCCGGCGATGATTCCGGTCACCATGCTGTACGGCACGCCGGAAGATGCCGCCGCCCAGATTGCTTATCTCGAGAAGCGCGGTTATCCGATCGGCCAGATTGAAATGGGTGAAGAGCCGGACGGAAAGCACGCCATGCCGGAAGACTATGGCGCGCTCTACCTCCAGTGGGCGACTGCCCTCCACAAAGTGGATCCCAAACTTAAGCTGGGAGGCCCGATTTTCGAAGGCGTGAACGAGGATATCCGCGTCTGGCCCGACGCCCTGGGCCGCACCTCGTGGATGGGCCGCTTCATCGCCTACCTGAAAGCGCACGGACGGCTGGCCGATCTCGCCTTCGTATCATTCGAGCACTATCCCTTCGAACCATGCTCCATCAAGTGGGAGACGCTGTACTCGGAACCTCAGCTGATGAAGCACATCCTCCAGGTCTGGAGAGACGACGGGGTGCCGAAAGATGTCCCGCTGATCGTTACCGAAAGCCACCTGGCGGCCGAGTTGACCGGGCCGATGAGCACCATGTTTGCGGGACTGTGGCTCGCTGACAACATCGGGTCTTTTTTCGAGGGCGGCGGCGCTGCTTTCTATCACTCTCCGATCCAGCCCGAACCAGTGCAGAGCAGTTGCCTGGGCTCGGCGACCTGGTCGAACTTCGTGGCTGATCGCGATTACAACATCAAGGGATATACCTCGCTCTATTTTGCCGCCCACATGATCAACCTGGAGTGGGTGCAGCACCGCTCCGGAGTGCATCAGATGTTTCCATCCTCAACCGATGTCAAAGACGCCGGCGGAAACGTGTTGGTGACGTCCTATGCCGTGCATCGGCCCGACGGGAATTGGGCGGTGATGCTGGTCAACCGCGATGAAACGCACCCGCACGCCGTTCGCGTGATTTTTGAAGCGACTCCCAAACGCCACTCGTCGTTTTCTGGGCCTGTCACCCTGGTCACGTTCGGCAGCGAGCAGTATGTGTGGAGGGAAGATGGCCCGAACAGCCACTCCGACCCCGACGGACCGCCGGTGGCGACCACCGTGGCGGAAGGTTCGCAAGCCGTATTCACCCTGCCCCAGGCCTCCATTACCGTTCTGCGAGGGAAAGTGGCCGGCTTCTGAGAATCTCTCGGCCGGGCGGCTGTTTTGACCCGTGATCCCTGTCACATGCAGATGCTCACCCTCGCGAGAAAATAGTTCCAGCGCGCGAACCTCGTTGCAGCGCATTCCGCCGCGCCAAAATGCTAAATTGGAAGGTTCATGTCCGCCCCAAACTCTCTTTTTGTGCGGGCCGCCAAGGCCCAGCCCACCGAGCGCACTCCGATCTGGCTCATGCGCCAGGCGGGACGCTACATGGCCGAGTACCGCGCCATCCGCAAACAGTATTCCCTGATCGAGATCTGCAAGAAGCCGGAAGTGGCGGCCCAGGTCACGATTGAGGCTGCCGAAATCCTGAAGGTTGACGCGGCCATCATCTTCGCCGATCTTCTGCTTCCGCTCGAAGTGATGGGCTTGCCTTTTCACTTCTCCGCGGGCGAAGGCCCGAAAATCGAGAAACCGGTCCGCACTCCCGAGGACATCACCAGTCTGCGCACCGATCGCGCTGCCGATCTCGGCTATGTCTCGGAAGCCGTCAAACTGGTGTGCAAGCATTTTGGGGACAAACTGCCGGTCATCGGTTTTTGCGGTGCGCCGTTCACCTTGGCCAGCTACATGATCGAGGGTAGCGGCTCGCGCAATTACATCTTTACCAAGAAGATGATGTACTCCGAACCCGGTGCGTGGAACGAGCTCATGCGCAAGCTCGTTTCGGTGACGGCGGAATATTCCGCCGAGCAAGTGCGCGCCGGCGCCGACACCATCCAGATTTTCGATAGCTGGGTTGGATGCCTGAGCGTCGAAGACTACCGTCGTTATGTATTGCCGCATGCCACCGACCTGGTCAAGCGTCTGCAAAAAAGCGGCGTACCGGTGATTTACTTCGGCACTGACAGCGCCACGCTGCTGCCTTCGATGAAAGAGACGGGCGCTGACGTGGTTGGGCTCGACTGGCGAATCCCGCTCGATGTCGGCTGGCAGAGCCTCGGCCCG
>PMCH01000291.1:19641-21101 GCA_003154055.1 Acidobacteriaceae bacterium | reverse complement strand
CCCATAATCAGCCCAGAGGCGAAGCCGCACCGGCGCGCCGAATCTAGCTGCGCCCGCGGCTTCGATCAGGAAGGGGAACCCCCATGAAAAACTGGCATGTTGGGGTACTCATCGCAGCTTTGATGGCTTCCACCCTGGTTTGGGCCCAGGAGCGGAAGGAAGGCCAGAAGGAGCCTGTTCCAAAATACGACGTCACGCAGGAACAAACCTTCAAGGGGACCGTCGAGGAAGTACGGGACCGTGAGTGCCCGGTCAGCGGTGGCATGGGTGCACACGTCATGCTCAAACTGGACGGCGGGCAAATCCTTGAAGTCCATCTCGCAAAAACGAAATTCGTAAAGGATTACGAACTGACCTTCACCAAAGGTGAGTCGCTGGAGGTCAAGGGCGTGAAGGTAAAGTTTGAAGGCGTGGACACGATTTTCGCGCGCGAAATAAAGCGTGGCAATGACATGTACATGTTCCGCGACAAGGACGGCAAGCCCATCTGGTAGCCGGTGTGGGGCGGGCACTCTTGCCCGCCGCCCTTGATGTTGGGCCTTGCAGGCGCACAACAAACCACCTAGGGGCGGGTGCCCTCACCCGCCCAGCCGAGCTCGCCAGAAACTGCGGCTGAGTTCTACTGACTGTTCCTCCGGCCGCCTTCACCGTCCTTCATTGCGCGGCGGCGCCACATACAGCAGCGGAATACTCTGCTTGTTGATCTGCTCGTTCAGCGCCGCCAGGTCTTTCGTCATCAAGTCGTGATATTGCGCCAGCAGCGGTTGTGCCTCCTTCTGCAGTTCCTCGAAGGCCTGGACTTGTTGCTGCGTCGGCCCATAGTCGCCGGCGTCCACGCTGAACAGCAGGGAATGCAGCCGCTCGTCGATCAGCACCGGAAAGTTCAGATTGGCTTCCGAACTCTTGGCGTTCACCTGAAGCAGTTGTCCCTCGACATTCATGCCCTTGTTGTCGAACTCCTTCGCCGCCGAGCGCAGTGAGGCATACCGCGAGTCCTCGCCCAGCCGCCGGTCCACGCCACGGATCTGTGAACGCACTTCCCGGATCGCCGCCACCGCCCCGTGAATCTCCGACACCTCCGCCACGATCTTCCCCGCCAGTTCGTTTTGCTTTTGCAGATCGTCGTTCGAGATCTTCACCCGCTGATCCAGTTTCAACTCCAACGGCGCCGTGTAGGACTTCCCTTCCGCCGTCATCCGTACCTGGTATGCGCCTGGCGGAACCATCGCTCCACGGTTGCGGAATTCCGCTCCCGGCTCGCCCGCCAGCGGAGCCGGTCCCTGCGCCCGCAGGTCCCACGCAAAGCGATTCAAGCCCGCTTCCGAGGGGATCTTTTCGTCCGGCGGTGGCTGGTCCGGCCATTCCGGCGGTGTGTCAGCCTCTTTTTTCTCTTCGTTCGAGTAGCGCCGCACCAGCTTGCCATGCGCATCCAGGAATTCAAGCGACACCACGCCCTTCGG
>PMCH01000291.1:10673-19604 GCA_003154055.1 Acidobacteriaceae bacterium | reverse complement strand
ACCACCAGATCGTCGTTCTTCACAATCATGTCGTGAATCGGCGAGTTTGGCAGGTTCAGCTGCAGCGATTGCCAGTTCCCGCCGCCATCGAACGAAACGTAGATGCCGGTTTCAGTCCCCGCATACAGCAGGTTCTTGCGCACCGGATCTTCGCGCACGGCATGGGTGTACGCGCCGTCCGGGATCCCATTCGTAATCTTCGTCCATGTCTTGCCGAAGTCTGTGGTCTTGAAGATGTAAGGCTTCAGGTCGTCCAGTTTGTGCGTATCGATNNTTCGCCCAGTTCTTTCCGCCGTCGCGCGTGACGTGAATCAGACCATCGTCCGTTCCTGCCCACAGCAGGTCTTTCTGCACCGGAGATTCGGCAATCGTAAACACTGTGTCGTAGTACTCGACCGACGTGTTGTCCTTGGTCAGCGGCCCGCCCGACGACACCTGCTTGCTCTTATCGTTGCGCGTCAGATCGGGACTGATTTCCTGCCAGCTCTGCCCCTGGTTTGTGGTCTTGAACACGCGCTCGGCAGTCGTGTAAATCACATTGGGATCGTGCGCCGAGATCTGGATCGGCTGCGTCCATCCCAGCCGGTACTTCAGGTCGCCGACACCGTGTCCCGAACTTTCCATGGGCCACACGGTAATGTCCTGCAACTGGTTGCGGCGACGGTCCAGTCGGGTCATCTGGCCCTCNNTCATCGGTCCGGCTGGCAATTCCCACCGTCGAGTTGTCCTGCTGCGCGCCATACACGTTGTAAAGAAATTCGTTGTCGGCCGAAACGTGATAAAACTGCGCCGTCGGTTGGTTGTACTCCGTGGACCAGCTCTTCCCGCCATCCACCGATATCGACGCTCCGCCGTCGTTGCCGTTGATCATGCGATTCGGGTTCTGCGGATCAATCCAGAACCCGTGATGATCGCCGTGCGGCGCCGGCAGAAGACCCAACGTCTTGCCCCCGTCGGTTGAGCGAAACGCACCAGTATTCAGCATGTACACCGTGTCGGCGCTTTTCGGGTCGGCAAAGATGTGCGTGAAGTACCACGCACGCTGCGTCAGCCGTTGATCGTCATTGACCCGCGCCCAGCTTTCGCCCCCATCATCCGAGCGATACAGGCCGCTGTCCTTGGCCTCGATCAAGGCATACACACGATTCGAATCGGCCCCCGAAACGCTGACCCCGATTCGTCCCATGATGCCTGCCGGCAGTCCCTTGCCTTCCAAGCGCTTCCAGGAATTTCCCCCGTCGGACGATTTGTACAAGCCGCTCCCCGGCCCGCCGCTCTCCAAACTCCACGGCGTGCGCTGCACCTGGTACAGCGCTGCAAACATCACGTTCGGATTGTGCGGATCGACCGCCAGGTCAATCGCCCCGGTCTTCTCATCTTTGTAAAGGAGTTTCTCCCAAGTGTTGCCGCCATCGGTAGTGCGGAAAACGCCGCGATCTGGATTAGGGCCATAGGCATGGCCCAGCGCCGCGATCAGCACATGGTCCGGGTTGCGTGGATCGACCCAGACGCGCGCTATATGCTGCGTAGCGTTCAGTCCGATGTGAATCCAGCTCTTGCCGCCGTCGGTGGTCTTGTAGACTCCATCGCCATAAGAGATATTTCCGCGAATGCACGACTCGCCTGTCCCCACGTAAATCACATTAGGATTCGATTCGGAAACGGCGATCGCCCCGATTGACGCGTTCACGTGCCCGTCCGAAATCGGCTGCCAACTGACGCCCCCGTCGGTCGTCCGCCACACACCGCCAGCAACGGCGCCAAAGTAGTAGGTGAACGGACTGCCGGGAACTCCCGTCACCGCCAGCACGCGCCCGCCACGATACGGCCCGATATCGCGCCACTGCATGCCTTTGAACTGCGCTTCGTTATAGGGTTGCGCTGCTGCCATTGCGGCCAACATCAGAAACACCACGCACGACATCACCAAGCGGCGAACTAGCATCGAGGGCCTCCCACGGAAAACTAGCGCTAATAGTAACCCTGCGGTAATCAGACTGTCATGTTGAACAAGACACCACGAACCACGCTTGACGTTGTGGGCGTGGATAACGCGTCGAAAAGAGCCTCCACGTCACTTTCCAAACAGGAATTCCAATGCCTCGGGAAACCTCACGGCCCACGCCCCCTCGCTGTGCGGAGCCCCTTCCTCGATTCGCAGCTTCAGCCGCTGCGCTCCCATCCCTGCACTCCGCAAAATCCGCCCCAGTTCCCGGAAATCCTCCACCACCTTCTCATCTTTCTCCGGATTCCCCACTTCCCGCGTCCCCATCGCCAGGTAAACCCGGAATGGCCAGTCGCGAAAACGCCGGCACTCCTCGAGAATTTTGCGGTTCGCCACAAACAGCGACGGGCTCTCGATGAGCAACCTCCCGAACACGCCCGGCGACGCCAGTTGCGTATGAAGCGTGATCAGTCCCCCGAGAGAAGAGCCGCCCAGTCCGGTATGCTCCGGTCCCTTCGCCACGGCATAGTGACTTTCAATCATCGGCATCACCTCCCGCAGCAGGAAGTCCGGATAGTGCTTCCCCTGCGGTCCAAGAATGCGCGGATCGAACGACCGGTACGGAACATATTCCCGTAACCGGTTCTTACCGGTGTTATCAATCCCCACGATGATCAACGGAGGAATCTTCCCCTCGCCGATCAGCCGTTCCGCCGCTTCCCCCACCTGCCAGTGCACGCCTGCAAAAGCGGTCGCGGCCTCAAACAGGTTCTGCCCATCGTTCAAATAAAGCACCGGATACCGCTTCGTGCCTGAGCCGTTATAGTCCGGCGGCAGCCATACCCGCACCAGCCGCGTGTTGCGGAAGATCCGGCTGCGCAGTTCATGCAGCCAAATCCGGCCGCTGGCAACAGGCGCGCCCGTTTCAGAAACTTCCCTCTTGAATTTCTTGGATTTCATGAAAGACATGAATGGAATCAGAATGTCTTATAGCGCAGACGTACAAACTCCAAATTACAAGTCACAAATTACCAATTACAAATCTGCCTCGCCCCGACTTTTCCGCCACAACGCGATCGACACCCCCGTGATGCCGGTGATCAGCGCCAGTGAGCTCAGGCACAGGATGCACCACACTCCCAGCACGCGGGCTTCAACATAGGTCAGGTACAAAGCAAATCCCAGTCCCGCTATTGCCCCCAGAAACAGGAACAGCGGCGTATCCCGCCGCTCGCGATAGACGGTCGCCAACCCAACCAGCGCTCCATATCCCAACATGCCGATCAGCGCCACCGGAATCCCAAAAATGGAGGAATACTCGCTGCGGTTCACGATGTCGCAGTTGAAAGCCTGGCCAAATTCGCAGTACTGCGTTTTGGACGTCGCATAGTGATGTTGCAGCGACACCGACGACACCATGATCCCGGCCACCGCCAGGATCGCGACCATGCTCATCAGGCGGTGCACCAGAGGACTCACGGTAGCGCGCACCCCGTCCGCTCACTCAGCGCTTCCAGAGAAAGCACCTGTTCCACGCGTTCGCCCGTGGGCGGAAACTGCCACGTCGGAAAGTGCGTGACGCCGGCGTCCGCGCAGACCGGATTCTTTCCTTTCAGATCGCCTTTCACCCCGCATTCGACATACGGAACAAATTCGAACGAGGCGCTGAATTTCTCCTTCTGCTCGGTGCAGTGCGGGCACCACCACGCGCCGTACATCTTCACGCCGCGATCGGTCAGGCAATGGGCAAAGGCGTCGTACTTATGCTGGCTGCGGTGCCCGAAATAAAACGCCAGCCCAAAAGCCGCCGCGATCAACGCTACATAAATCGCGATCAGCCCCCAGTTTCGCTCCTTCGGGGCCTCCGCCTCCGCTTTCCGTTCTCTTCTCAGCTCAGACATGGATTTCTTATACCACGACCTTCAACGCCGACGGCAGCACTTCAATGATCTGGCAGTGTAATGTTAGTGCCTCGCCATCCACCATCACGTCAATCGGCGCATCCAGATCGAACTCGATCCGCCCCGTCTTCGCGCTCTCCGCCTGCGGATGCCGCACGTGAGTCCCGTCATAGAGCCCCCCGAGATTCCACACCAGCCCAGCCCGTCCGATCGGCCCCCAACGCACGAAATCAATCAACCCGTCGCTGGTATCGGCCGTGGGCGCAATCATCATGGTGCCCCCGGTAAACTTGCTGTTGTTGAAGCTGAGAAACAGGCAGGAGCGCCGGTCGAACTCACTCTGTCCCTCCACCCGCACCGGAAACGGCCGCCGCTTCAACCGCGCCAGTCCCAGAAAGATTGCCAGCCAATACCCCAGCGGACCCGAATCCTTAAAACGCCGCTGCCGCAGGATATTCACGTCCGCCGCAAACCCCACGCTCAGCAGATTGATGAAATACAACGTTCCTTCTTTATGAGTCAGCCTCAGCACATCGCACGCTTGCAAGCGCCGGGCAAGCAGTGCCTGCATCGCATGCTCCACGCCCTGATCGCCGAAGTCCCGCAGAAACGAATTGCCGGTGCCGAGGGGCAGAAAGCCCAAACTTGGGATGTCATCCTGCGATGCGGCCGCGAGCGCATCTGGAAAAAGCCCGTTCACGATTTCGTAGGAAGTCCCATCGCCGCCAACGCCCAGAAACTTTCGATACCCGCGAGCATATGCATCGCGCGCAATTCGTGTGGCGTCGCCCGCCACACTTGTCTCCACGGTCTCCAGGGCGATCCCCGCGGCCCGCAAACGCTCGAGCGCGGGCCCCACAAGCTGTTGGCAGCGTCCGCCCCCCGCCGCCGGATTGATGATGGCTAGAAAAGTGTCGGTCAAGATCGGCTGCGCTCTCAGCGCTTAGCCTTTGGCTCTTCGCTAAAAGCCAAAAGCTAATAGCTAGATTTCAGCCACCGCACCCCGCTCCGCGCCCTTCCCAATCTCCTCCCCCAACTCCCCCCGCTTAATCTTCAACGACGCCGTTCGCGGAAAATCCTTTTCCCAGATCAAATATCCGCCCACCCGCTTGAAATCCGGCAGCTGGCGGTTACGCGTGACGATTTCATCGTGCAGCGCATCCGTGAACTGCTGGTTCGGCTCCAGTCGCAAGACCAGCACCAGCATCTCTTTCCCCAGGCTTTTCTGCGGCCAGACATAGTTTGCCGCGAAAATGCAGTACTCCTTTACCAGCAGCCCATCGAACGCCGCCTCAATGTCCTCGGGATAAATGTTCTTCCCGCCTTCGGTGACGATCATGTTCTTCTTGCGCCCGAACAGCTGCAGATGTCTCTGGCCGTCGAACCGGCCCAGATCACCCGTCAGCAGCCATCCGTCCACGATCGTTTGCGCGGTCAGTTCCGGATCATCGAGATAGTGCGACATCACCGCGCGGCTCTTCACCGCAATTTCTCCGATCCCGTCCTCATCCGGACTCATCACTCGCACTTCCGCCCCGGGAAGCGGCTTGCCTACGCTATCCGCGCGAAACGGTTTCAGATCGTTGACGGTGATCGCGGTGCACGCCTCCGTCAGCCCATATCCATTGGCCACCGGAATTCCAAGATCGTAGAAAAACTGCAGCGTCGCCGGATCCGTAAATGCCCCGCCCACAATCAGCGTGCGCACTTTACCGCCAAACGCCTTGTGCACCTGCGGCAGCAGCTTGCGGCTCAACTCCACCCTTGGCCTGCGCTTGGTGAGCAGCTTGTTCAGCCCGATCAGCCGATCCAGAACCCATCGCTTCGACGATGGCAGCTCGTCAAACTTGGCGCGCAGCCCGCGCTCCAGGTTCTTCAGCACCATCGGCACCAGGCTCATGTAGGTGATGCGGTAGCGCACCAGTGCATCCCGGACAAACTCCGGACGCAGCGTCCGTAGGTGCACCACGCACGCCCCGCAGACGAACGGCCCAATAAAGCCCACCATGAAATCAATCGCGTGGTTCGTCGGCAGGATGCTCAGGTAGCGCACGCCCGGCCAGAACGGATACCACGCCGTCAGCGCTGCGCATTGCTCGAGATAATTGTCGTGCGTGAGCACGCACCCCTTCGGCCGCCCACCCGTACCCGACGAATACACAATGCACGCCGTGTCCTCGCGCTCTCGCGCCACAAACGTCGGCTCGCCCTTCCGCCGGAATTCTTCCCAGCGATACGCGCCCCGCAAATCCGCCCCCGGAGGCGCCTCCGTGACCAGCACGATTTGGGTCGTGAGCTTGGCAAATTCCGGCGACTGCGAAATCGCCCGCCACAAGTAGTATTCGACAATCAGAAACCGCGCCTTGGAGTGCGCCAGGAGTTCCAATTGCTCGGCCGCCGTGAGCTTGTAGTCGAGCGGAACCAGCACCCCGCCGCAGAAGAAAATCGCGTACGCCGAGATCAGCCATTTCGACTGATTGGTCATGATGACCGCCGCGCGATCTCCAGCCTTAAACCCGGCATCTTCCAGCGCGCGGCACAGCGGGCGCGCCATCTCTTTGAAATCGGAGTAAGTGAAGCGCACTTTCTCGCGGTCGCGGTCTGCTTCGATCAGGCAGGTTTCATTGGGCCAGCGCTCAAGCGCATCGCGCAGCGCAGCGCCCAAGCTGGAATATTGGCGGAGATCAAGCATTCAGATCGTTATCTCACCACGGAGACACGAAGATACGGAGGAACACACGAGTTTATCAAATCGTAAACGAAAAGAAGTGGTCAGTGGGTGGTGATCAGTGGATAGTCGCAGATTGCCGCGGATTCTCGCAATAACTAACCACTACCCACTAATCACTTCTCTACAGCCGCGCCTGGATCCGGTTCGCCAGCGTGCGGAAATCCGACACGCCCTGCAGTTCATAATCCGGTAACTCGATGCGGAAATGGTGTTCGAGCCGCGTCAGCAGATCGAGTGCCTGCAGACTGTCAATCCCCAGCGACTTAAAGAAGTCGTCGTCGGCAGAAAGCTTCTCCCGCGGCACCTTGAAATGCGAAGCCGCAAGATTCAAAATCTCGTCGAGCGTGTGATCCATGGTGGGCATATCAACTTCGCCTCAAAATTACAAATTACCAATTACAAATCATCCAACTGCCAAAACCCTCACGGCAAGTAGGGCGCCGGCCCCTCATTCTCCACAAACTTCCGCAACCCTTCTTCGACAGCCGGCCGGCTGAACAGATCGCAGAAAATCTCAATCTCCCGTTTCAGCTCTTCGTACGGGATCGGTTTCACGAACTGCTTGGCTGCGATCGCCGTCTGCCGGTCGAACTTCCCCACTTGGCTGGCCGTCGCGCGCGCCACTCTCAGCGCCTCGCCCTCGGCGGCAATCTGGCTGACCAAACCAATCTGCTGCGCCTTCATCACGTTGAAGCTGCGCCCCGTCAGAAGCAAGTCGCGCACCACAGCATTCCCCAAATCCCGCTTCAGGCGCGGAATTCCGCCGAATCCAGGAATCAGCCCCAGCCGTAGTTCCGGAAAGCAGAAGCGCGCCATGCGGTCAGCAATGATGATGTCGCACACCAGCGCCAGTTCGAAGCCGCCGCCGAACGTGACGCCATGCACTGCCGCGATCGTGGTCAGCGGCGCCGCGTCCAGCGCGTTCATCACGCCGTGGATGCGCTCCAGGAACTCGCGCACGCCGCGCACCGCATCATTTTTTTCCATCCCCCGCGAGCCCTCATACAACTCGCGCAGGTCCGCTCCCGCCGAAAAACCCGCCTTTTGGGTCGAGTGAATGATGAGCGCATGCGCCTCGCGCGCCAGTTCCGGCAGCGACGCGGTGAACGTCTCCAATTCCTCCAGCGTGAGCGAACCGATCTCGTTGCACGGTTCGCGATGCAGCGCGAGTTCAATCGCGCCATTCACGATCTGCCAGGATAGAGCCTGCCCCTTGAATACGTTCATGCGGTTTTCGTCGCCCGGTACATTGCTTCGATTTCGCCCTTGAACCGCTCCGCGATCGCGTCCCGCTTCAGCTTTCCGTTCGCGGTCAGCAGCCCGCTCTCAATTGTGAACGGATCGCCCACAATATGGAAGGCCCGCACTTGCTTGTAGTGCGGCAGTCCCGGATTCACCGCCTCCAACGCCGCCTGCACCTTCTCGCCGCTGACCTTCCCTGTGATCAGCGCCGCCAGGTATCCGCGCGCATTTCCAACCAGCACGACCTGGCTGGCTCCCGGCAGTTGCCCCAGCAGCTTGTCCTCGATCGGCTCTGGCGAAATGTTGTGGCCCGAGCTGAGGATAATCAGGTTCTTGATTCGCCCGATGATCTTCCAATTCCCTGCCGCATCCACCTCGCCCTGATCGCCGGTATGAAACCATCCATCGCGCAGAACCTTCTCCGACTCCTGGGGACGCTCCCAGTAGCCTGGAAACACATTCGGCCCGCGCACCAGGATCTCTTCGTTCTCTCCAAGCTTCATTTCGACGCCCGTAATCGCCGGCCCCACACGCCCCGGCATTACATTTCCATCAGGATCGTCCATGGTGCAGATGGCAGTGGTCTCGGTCAGCCCGTATACCTGAAGCACTGGAATGCCCAGCATCGTGTAGTAAAGCTGTGTCTCCACGCTCAGAGGCGCCGACCCGCAGATCAGCGCGCGCAGATTGCCCCCGATCATCTTCTTGCGGATCGTGGGAAATATCAGCTTGCGTGCCAGCCCGAGCCAGAGTCCGTCTCCGGCGCGGGATTTCCCTTCCGCGCGCCGAGTCCACGCGCCCTTCGCCTTGCTGTACACCTTCAGCGGAAATCCGCGCGTCTTCCACAATTGTTCATCCACTGCTTTGCGCATGCGCTCCAGCAACGCCGGCACATTCAAAAAATAGTCGGGCTCCGCGGCCCTCATATCCGACGCCATCTTGCCCAGATCGGTATTCAGCGCCACCTTGCTGCCGCGCAGCAGGCAGGTCAGCAGCATGATCCACGAGCCGGCAAAACACAGCGGTAGGTAGTGAAACACCGAGTCCTGTCCGGGGCGCTTCTTCATCAACTGGTCCAGCCGCCCTGAAGTGCAACCCAGCATATGCCCGAT
>PMCH01000291.1:2359-10624 GCA_003154055.1 Acidobacteriaceae bacterium | reverse complement strand
CCTGCTCGCCCGCACAAATCACCGACGGCCAGCAGTCCTTCATCATCGCGACCAGTTCTGCAGGAGCCTGCCGCGCATACAGTGGCACCACGGTCAGCCCCTCCGCCATGATGGCCAGATCCATCGCCACCCACTGCATCGAGTTGTGGGCCAGCAGCGCGCACCGGTCGCCTTTCTTCAGCCGCAGCCGCCGCAGATAGGCTCGCGCCACCAGCACCTGGTCGAGCAATTGCCGCGCCGTGACCGCGCTGGTCTCGCTGCCCCGCAACTCCTGAAGAACGATGTTGTCCCCGCTCTTCTCCAGGCTGGCAAGTATCTGTTCGAGAAAGGTCATCTGTCTTATGGATTGTCATCCTGAGCGGAGCAAGAGCTTCACGAAGTGAAGTTCTTACGGAGTCGAAGGACCCCTACAACCTAAACTTCACCCCCGCTGCAAAAGAAATTCTCTCCATGAGTTCTACAGACTGCGGAAAGAGTTGCTCATCCATGCCCGCCCCTAAAGGGGCGTAAACTTTGAGAACGACTGGCACCGCTAAAGCGATGCCCTGGCACGAAACGCGAACCGCTCCGTAACTCACCCTACCCGTACGCCCCCACCAACTCCCGCAGCCCCGCACTCATCGGCGGCAAATAATCTTCCCAACCCCACTCCCCGCGTCGAGTCGGGAACTCCGGATACCGCCGCTGCACTTCCTCCTCAAAATACACGCCCATGCGCGCCATCAACTTCAAATTGCGGACCACGGTCCGCGCAATCCCGTCGGCAATCCGTTCCCCGTCGCGATCCAGGATTTCCAGCGCCCGAAGCGTCCGCTGCTCCAGGTCCGGATCATCCACATTCATCAGCAGTTCCTGATGCCCCCGCTCATTCATCAGATTACGGATGCGCTCATCCATCGTGATCCCAGCAGACGGCACCAGCGCCGGCATCGAAGTCACGATCCCGTGATACCGCGACGACACCATCATCCGGCACGCCCGCAGAATGCTCACCATCTGATACATGTTGTAGTCTTCCGACGTCAGCACCGGCACTCCGCGCAGCTTCTCTGAAATCCGCTTGCACGGACGCGCATCCAGCCGCTCCGTCGCCACCATGATCGTGAACACATTCCTTTTTTGCCGGAAAGCCGCTACCGCATTCGCAATCGATGTCAGGTAGTGCTCGTAAGCCCGGTCCGCCTCCGGCCCCGCATGATGAAAATACGGCCCGCGATAATGGCTATCCTTATATGCCCCCGTCAGGCTGTGCAACGCGGCTTTCGCGACCGACGCCTTCACCGGCCATTCAAACGGATTAATCGGACACACTGCCAGCACCGGCGTCTTCCCGTCCCATCCCAGATCGCGCAGTGCCTTCTGCCCGTATTCCGCGCCCAGCGGCTCGAATGTCCACGCTGTGTCGGTACCCAATTCAGTTGGAACGCCCAGTTCACGCAGGATTTTGCGCGATTCGTTGTTCCGCGTTATCACCAGCGAATTCTTGCAGTAGCGCCCGCACATCTTCGCGACCAGCGTGTCCATGTGCCCGGCTTCAGCACCGTAGCCGATCGACAGCTTGTTTTCGGCGGCCGCGATCCCCAGCGATCCGATCATCATTGTGGCCAGCGCATTCGCGAACTTCGACTTGAACATTGATCCTTCGCACGCCACCACGCCGTGGTGCTTGGGAACTTCGTTCGCCAGAAACGGTGGGAAAATATCAGGCAGGCGCACCTGGTTCGTGCCTTCAAAATAGCCGCGCGACCGGTCGAAGTTGAACGTCATCATGCTGAAGTCAACTTTCTCCGCGCCCAGGATGTGCCGGATCTGCCGCAGCATTTCCTCCACCCGCACATCCGATCCGGTATTCCGCGTCCCGTTGTAGCCCGCGAACAGCAGCTTCAGCTTCTCGCCCGGCTCCCAGGCATTTCCTTTGCCCAGCATCCACTGAACTTTCTTGCTCTCAATGATGGTCGAGACCCACGCTTCCAGCACGAAGTCCATCATCCGCCGGACCCTCCCGCTTGCGTGCCGCTTGGCCAGTCCGCGTACGGATATGCGAAATTGTGTTCCCGGCTGAACTTCAGCAGCGGGTAGCTGTACTGCGAGAAGGGCGCCGGCTTCCGCCCCAGTTCTGCCGTCACCCGCGTATTGTCGAACACGGTATTCCACATCAGGTACGGCAGGAATACCTTCATCAGTGCAGCCCCGTGCCCAACCGGTCCTTTGCGGTTGGCCAGCATATTCACCAGCGAATTGAACGGCCTCTCCAGGATGGGCATGAACATCGGACCGCGCTTGTTCTGAGCCGCTGCCAGGGCCCTGGTCAGCTCGCGGAACGTCTGCGCATCGTTTCCCGAGGAAAGATGATAGGTGTCGTGCTGCGGATTGGCCTTCATGTGCAAGGTCGAAATCGCATCTGCCACGAAGTCCACGTTCACAATGTCAATCTTGTCGTGCGGGCGAAAGGGCAACATCGGCAGCCCTGCCAGAAACACGAACGACCGCACCATGTCGAACTGCGTCGTCTCCGGATACCGGCTGTCCCCCAGCACGATGCTCGGCCGGAAAATCGTCAGCGGCACTTCGGGCAGCAACTCTCGCACCATGTGCTCGCAGAATTTCTTGGTGCGCGCGTAAGGGTCGTAGTCCGACCGGTCCCACTCGATCGACCGGTCCTCGGTCACGATTTCGTGGCTGCGCTTCCCCGCCACCGCGACGGTGCTGACACTACTGAACCGCTGCAGCCCGTGATAGTAGTGCGAGCGCCGTGCCAGTTGCACCACTTCCAGTGTCCCGCGCAGGTTCACGTTCATGCAGCTTTTTTCAGACTTCCGGTTCAGCGACGCGGCGCAGTGAATCACGGAATCCGTGGTGTGCACCAGCCGGTCATAGCTGTCCCGGTCCAGCCCGAATTGTGGAGAAGTCAGGTCCCCGCGAAAAATCCTGATCTTCGTCTGCAGGTGGTCATAGAACTTCGGGAACGGCATGTGCAACTGGAGCGCCTGCCACAGCCGGTTCGCCGCGTCCTGCGGATCGCGCCCGCGCACCAGCAGGTTCAGCGTGGAGTCGTACCGCTCCAGCAGGTTGGCGGCAACATGCGCGCCGATGTACCCGGTCCCTCCGGTCAGGAATATCGCCACGTTGCTCCGTTCGTCCCCGTCTTCACTGCCTCGCCATTTTGCGGCGCCGGCATCTGCAAACTCCGCGGCGCGCGCGCTTCCAGCGGCCGTCCCTCAATCAGCGGATACGTCCACCGCCGCAGCGCCGGAATATGAATATCAATCCAGTATTCATACCAGTCGAGCCCCGCCGTGTGATAGCCAAAGATATCGCGCTCCTCCGGCGACAGTGCCTGCGAAAGCTTTTCCACGTTATCGGCGATGAAGTCATGCTCATTGTGCAGAATGAACGGTTCGAACAACTGGATCAGCTTCTCCACCCGCTCCAGGTTGCGTTCCGTTTTCGCCAGCGGCTTCTTCATCGTGAGCGGCGACATAATCGTCTGAATCGACTTGACGATCATCCTCTGCGCCGGCGCCGACATCCGGTTATAACGCGCCTTCGAAACCGGAATCGCATCCAGCCGCAATCGTAACCAATATTCCAGCCCCTCCTGCGCCCGGTAGTGCCGACGGTGTCCCAGCGAAGTCAACTCGATCGACCGCCCCATGTCGCAGGGATTCGTCACCGACGTTGCCAGTTGGTACAGCGGATCATGCCGCCGCTCCACCAGCGCCGCCGCGATCAACGTCATCCCCGCACACACCGCATCCACCGGAATAATGTCCAGCCGCTTGCGTTCGTTCGAAGGCAACTGCCGGAACGACGTCCCCAGCAGATACGACAGCGACGCCGACGTATTAATCCCCTCGTTCCATCCCCGGAACGGCTTGTCCACCGACGTTTCGACAATCGCCGGACGCACAATCGCGATCGGCAGCCCCACCCCATACTTCGCGATCAGCGATTCCGCCAGGCTCTTGGTGTAGGTGTAGGTATTCGGCCAGCCCAACTCCTTCGCCCGCCGGATCCCCTCTTCCGTCAAGTAGGTCTTCAGCCAGCGGATCCGGTTCTTACGGATCTGGTTCTCCAGCGCCGCCCCCGCCAGTTCTTTCGACGCATGCTCTTTCCCGCGCGCCTGCTTCGTCAGTTCCGCGGTGACCTCTGGCCCTTCCGCCCGCGCCTCGGCCGACTCCACCAGTTCGTGCAGCCGGTGCCACTCCTTCTCCGCGTCGTAGTCAGCTAATCCCGCGGGCGTGTAGTTCGGACGCACCTTCTCGCCCACTCGCCCATCGCGCTCTCCCGCCACATAGCAAGTGGAAAGATGCAGCAATGCCGCGTGATCCGATCCCCGGATGAACTCCACCAGGTGATAGGTCGAGTCCACATTCACCGCCAGCGCATCCCGCAGGTCCGGATTGAAATCCGTTAACCCTGAGCTGTTGACGATCACATCCAGACTCTTCTTCAGCCGCTCCGCCGCCTCCGGCTCCAGCCCCAGTCCCGGCTGGGAAACATCGCCCTCGACGACCTCGACCTTTTCCGCCAGCAGTGTCCCCAGCCGATCGCCATATTTTTCAAACAACGGATCAAAGACCGGCGACTCCTCCATGATCTTTTCAAACCGCTTCTGCGCCGGATTCGATTTCTGCCGCCGGACCAGCAGATACAGCTTCCCTATTTCCGGCAGGTCCAGCAGCGTGTTCGCCAGCCACACCTTGCCGATAAACCCGGTGACGCCGATCAGCATCACGCTCTTTCCCGCCAACGCCTTGCGCACCGAGAATGGCCCCGGGTGCCGCGGCTCCTCAAAATAAACAATCGGCCGGACCCGAACCGGCGCTGCCCGCTCTACCCCGACAATCGCTCCCGCCAGCGCCTTCAGCCCGCGCAGCCCGAGAGCGCGCACCCACCGCGCCGTACTCTGTTGCCCATCCGGCCCGGCTTCTCGAATCCGCGCAAAGATCCCTCGCGGCCGGATTACCGGACTGAGCAGCCGTCCGGTCGACACTCCATCGCGAAACTCCAGCCGGTTGGCGATAATCCACTTCACGCCCAGATGCCTGGCCAGCGGACGCATCACCTGTTCCAGCCCCTGGCTCACCAGCACCACTTCAGCGCCCGTTTCCTGCAACGCCTTCAGGTGCCGTACTCCCTCCTCTTTCAGCAGGGGCTTCAGCTTGTACTCGAACTCTTCCTCGCCCAGCAGATCGAGCCGGTCCCGGGTGATGCCGCGCAGCACGGCGTGCACAATTCGCGTCGCCATCTTCCGGTTGGCTGCATACAAGAATGGACGCAGCAGCGCCGTCAGCAGCACCACGCCGCGCCGCAGCCCGCGTGAAGCAAACGTCTGGCTGTTCCAGGCAAAGAACGCGATTGGCCGCGTCGTGGTCAGTTCCAGCAGGCTCCCCTCCACGCGCCAGTACACCGGCGTGCGAGGACGGACCGCTCCGCTATTTGTCTGATTCTGGGACAATCGCTTCTCTTGAGCTACAACGCCCCCAAGCCGGAGGCAGGAATCCTTTATTTTAACCAATCCGCGACAAACAGCGAAGAAGAACGATTGCCCAAGATCGATTGCCCAACAAATACCCCGGGAAAGTAACGCCGGTCAGCCACGCCGAGTTCATCCGGGGCGCCGTGAATTTGTTTTCCTGATGGCTGAAGGCCGTTGGCTGAATGCTACTCACTTCTCCGCTCCGTCCAGCACACATCCCAATACTTCCCGAACTTGCGCCCGTTCTCGCTGAACACGCCCACCACTTTGAAGCCAAATCGCTCGTGTAGAGCAGCAGTTGCCGGATTTGGCAGAGCGTATCCCGCCACATACCGGTGGATGTCCTCTCCGCGCAGCGCTTCGAATAACGCGGTATAGAGCCGCTTGCCGATACCTTTTCCGACGGCCTCGGGCGCGCAATAAACCGTTGTCTCCACCGTTGTGTCGTACCCCGCCTTGGGACGGAAGCGCGTCGTGCCGGCGTAGCCCAGCACGCTTTGGTTTTCCTCCGCCACCAGTAAACGATAGCGACCGGCTCCTGCGAACTGTGAGAACCAGGCCCCGCGACGCTCCACCGTGTAGGGCTCCGCGTCGAATGTTACTGGAGTGTTTAGTACGTAGTGGTTGTAGATCTCCGTCAGCCGCGGCAGGTCCTCGCGCACCGCCGGACGAATATGAATCCCCGACATCACGGTCTTCCTTTCGCCAGGCAGTACGCTACGATGGTTTGGCCGCGCGGGCCGCCTGCCTTTTCGATCTTTCGCACTAACTTCGATTCCAGGTCCTCGGGGTCCGCCACCATCTCGCAAGCGGCAATCTGTTGGTCCGTTGCCCCGTGAAAACACAACTCACAGACTCCCAGACCGCCCTCTGAGCGCACCGGCGGCCCAAATGTCCGGCACGTCATGGGACGCGATTCATACAGATCACACAGCCCGGTCTCCGGATCAAGCACCGGGCAGGGCTCGTCATTCGCGAAGTTTTCAAAACGCTGTTCTGCTTCTTCGCCTTCATCCAGCACTCCCGTTTTCTTGTCTCCGGGAAAATAGGGGGAGATCCGTGCCACCGACGCCCGCGCGCGGTCGCGAATGCGCGCCCCTCGTTCCGGTTCCCGCTTCTGCAACTCGATAAGTTCGCTCCGCAGCCGCGCCGCATCCAGTTGGTTGATGGGGAAGACGCCAGTACAGCACTGCGTACATCCCGGACGGCACGCCAGCCACTCTCCGCTTCGCCGCGTGGTATCCGCCAGCGCCGCGCCCACAATCTGGATCAGCGCGCGGTCTCCTGCAGGGAGGCTCCGGAGTGGCATCCATGAAGCATAACGCAGGAGGGTCTGCGTTTCCGCAGCGAGCAGCGAGAAGAACCCAGAAAAGCCGCTCCGTGGCGGCTGCTGTTTGCTCCGATCCTCAGAGGCTCTAACCGACCAGTATTTCGAGCTGTCCTTTAGCGCTACCGCCCCACCGTGAGCATTGTCCCCCGGTCGCCGCCAGCGCCGTCCACAGGCCGACTTCAGCCGCGCCAGGGGTGGTACAAAGCCCGCCCACATCGCACAATCGACACAATCTGGCGGAGTTAGTCCCAGTTTCTGTCAGCTTCGTAACAGCAGGCACTTTTCGTGCGGCCCGGCTGGTGACCACCGGGTGGGGAACTCTGAAAACAAAGCCCCTGCACGGCCCCACGCGGAACTTCGGTAATATGTGCATTTGGAACAATAAGTGCCACACTTAAGTACGAAGCGGGCGTTTCAACCTATCTGAGACGAGGGCGTAATGATACGGAAACAGAAGGGTTTCTCACTAATCGAATTGCTGATTGTGGTCGCGATCATCCTGATCATCGCTGCGATTGCCATTCCTAACCTGTTGCGGGCGCGTATTGCGGCCAACGAGTCGGCTGCCGCCAGCGGCATTCGCACCATCAACACCGCGGAAGTATCGTACAACTCGACTTACCCGGCCGTGGGCTATGCCGCCACGCTCGTGTCTTTGGGCCCGGGCGGCCCTGCGGCTACCTGTCCGACACCGCCAGTGGCAGCCACGGCTTGCCTGATTGATGGCGTGCTGGCGTCCGGCATCAAGGGTGGTTACACCTACGGATATACACCGACTGTCGGCGGCGGCCTGAACACCGGCTACCAAGTCGCGGCGAAGCCCACTACGGCTAACCAGACCGGCGTGCGCTCTTTCTGTTCCTTTGCAGATGCGGTGGTCCGCGTTGACCCGACCGGTGCGCTGGCAGCTACTTGCCCGCCCGCGACCACCCCGATCTAATCGAACGTCTTTGGCGAGGTTCCTGGGGAGGGTCCAAGCCATGGGAGCATCGGAGCAATCCGATGCTCTTTGTTTTTTNNACCAGTAGCAGGCCCCCCTTGAACTGTCCAGTTGAGGTCCGCACCACTCCAATCACGTAAGGCCCCACAAACCCGCCGAGATTTCCAACCGAATTGATGAAGGCAATTCCCGCCGCGGCGGCCGTGCCGGATAAGATCCCGGTCGGCACCGCCCAGAACGGGCCCATCATTGAAAACACGCTCAGCACCGCCACGCTGATCGCGAAGATGGTCGGCCCGATCGAAGTTGAATAGGCCGCTCCGATCAACGCCACGGCCCCGGCGAACGCCGGAATCGCCGTGTGCCACCGCCGCTCCCCGGACCGGTCCGAGTGCAGTCCCACCGCCACCATCGCCGCCGCCGCTGCCACATACGGAATCGCCGACAGCACTCCGATCATTAGATTGCTCACCCCAGACAAACTTCGGATCAGCGTCGGCAACCACAGGCTCA
>PMCH01000291.1:0-2338 GCA_003154055.1 Acidobacteriaceae bacterium | reverse complement strand
CCCAGTAGCACTGCCGGAATCCCTTCCATCAGAAACATCCATTGCCATCCCGCCAGTGACGCCGTCAGATGCAGCCCCAGCAGCGCTCCCGACAAGGGGCCGCCCAACACGCCCGCCAACGGGGCTGCCGTCATAAATCGCGCCACCGTCCGTGCCCGCGCCTGGGCCGGAAACCAGTTCTTCAGATAAAAAATCATGCCCGGAAAGAACCCCGCCTCCGCCGCCCCTAACAGAAATCGAAGCGCGTAGAAGCTGCGCGGGCCGGTGATCAACACCATCGACGCCGAGATCGCTCCCCAAATCATCATCAGCAACGCAATCCACCGCCGCGCGCCCACGCGCTGCAGCGCCAGGTTGCTGGGTACCTGGAAGAAGAAATACCCGACAAAAAACATTCCTGCCCCGAGTCCATAGACGGCATCGGTGAACCCGAGCTGCCGCTGCATCTGAAGCGCCGCAAATCCCACGTTGATCCGGTCCAGATACGCCACGATGTAGAGCAGAAAAAGAAACGGCACCAGCCGCCACGTCAGCCTGCGTACCACCGTCGTTTCCATCTCGCCCATGTATTTGACTTCCCCCGTGATCCCCTGCGCTCCCCGTGGTTGAAGGTTTTCTCCGCGCCCTTTGCGAACCCTGACCGAACTCTGCGGCTAAGGGTTGCCCGTCACCGACAATCTCCTCTGTATCTCCCTGACGATTCTCTCTGGTGACCAGCCGACATCCACCACAACCGCGTCTTCCGGTTCTTCCAGCGTGGCCAGTTGACTCTCCAGCATCTGCTCCGTCATAAAATGTCCGCGCCGCGCCCGCATTCGCCTTTGCAGCAAAGGCAATTCGCCTTTCAGATACACAACCCGCACCTCCGGCCCCGCCTGCAAGCGTTGCCGATAGGCCCGCTTTAGTGCCGAGCATGCCAGCACCCCGCTCTTCCCCGCCGCAATCCACTCGACGATCTTGGACCGCAAGATCTCGAGCCAGGGCACGCGGTCCGCATCCGACAGCGGGATCCCGTTTCGCATCTTCTCCACATTCGCCGCCGGATGGTAATCGTCCCCATCGGCAAACTCCCACCCCATCTTCGACGCCAGCAATTTGCCAACCGTCGTCTTCCCCGCCCCCGACACTCCCATCAACACGATCACCATCGAGTTCAGATTTTCCCCGTGTTCCCCTGTGTCCCCCGTGGTAAAGCTCTTTGTCGGCGCCGGCAATGCACTAACCTGGGCTTGCACTCCCACCCCAAATACGCTTTCATAGCCGACATGACAATTTCACGCCGCGTCTTCCTCTGGATCGCACTCCTTCTCTCGCTCGCCGCCCTCAGCCCCGCCCAAGATTCGCCGAAGAGAAAATACCTGCTCTACGTCGGCACCTACACCGAGAAAGACAGCCAGGGCATCTACGCCTACCGCTACGACCCCGCATCCGCCGAACTTGCGCCCATGGGGGTCGCGGCCGTCACCACCAACCCGTCCTTCGTCGCGATCCACCCCAGCGGCGAGTTCCTCTATGCCGTCAACGAAACCCAGAACTATAAAGGCGCCAGCAGTGGAGTGGTCAGCGCCTTTGCGATCGATCGCCAGACCGGCAAGTTGACCCTCCTGAATGAAACCGCTTCGCGCGGCGCCGATCCGTGCTACATCGCCTTCGACAAGACCGGCAAGTTCGTCCTGGTCGCCAACTATACCGGAGGGAACGTAGCCGTGTTCCCCCTTCTTCCCGACGGCCATGTCGGCGAATCTTCTGTCGTGCTCCGGGACACCGGCACGCTTGGACCTAATAAAGAGCGTCAGGAATCGCCCCACAGCCATTGGATCGAGGTCTCCGCCCACAACCGCTTTGCCTACGTTGCGGACCTGGGGCTGGACCGNNATTCAACCGTGACCGTCTTCGCCAACGATGCGAAAGAAACGTTTCGTTCCGTGCAACGCATCTCCGCGCTCCCAGCCGGATTCTCCGCGCCCAACGACGCCGCGGAAATCGCCATCCACCCCAACGGGAAATACTTGTACACCTCCAACCGTGGACACGACAGCATCGCGCTGTTCTCGATTGACGGCAAGACAGGCACGCTTACCCTCGTCGATCACTTCCCAACCCAAGGCAAGACTCCGCGTAACTTCGAAATCGATCCCACCGGTACGCGCCTGTTCGTTGCCAATCAGGACAGCGGCACAATCGTCGTTTTCAAGATCGATCTGAATAGCGGCAGGCTCACCCCAACCGGCCAGATGCTGAAAGTTCCCTCGCCAGTCTGCCTGAAGTTCGTGCCCGCCGACTGAGTCCAAAGAGCGAGGGTGGACACGAAGGAAGCAAAGAAAAAGGCCGCTCGCAA
>PMCH01000169.1:5456-7136 GCA_003154055.1 Acidobacteriaceae bacterium | reverse complement strand
TTGAACCACGAACTCTTGCCCGACCCGGGCAAACCAATGGCCAGGACCACGGTTCCCTTGTGGGCAGGAGCGGTGGCGGGACGAACCTCGCCGGCGGGTGCAGACCCCGACTCGGGTGCTGCAGAATCCGGTGCGGCAGACTCCGCCTCGGCCGCAACTGCTGAAGAGACGCCGGGTGCGGATTGAGGGCGACGTCCACCACCGCGGCCTCCCCGTCCGCGGCGACGACGCGTCGGGCGCGGCTTGGCTCCAGTTTCCGGCGGCTCGGCTGCCTGGCGCGGAATGGGCGCTGGCGTTGGCTCTGGTTCCGGNNGGTTCCGGCTGAAGCTTCGCGGCTGGAGCCCTGGGCGCCGGCTCGGCCGGCTCATTGTCATAGAACTTCGGCTGCAACGGAGTCGGGGCGGTGGTCTTCTCTTCCGCTCCTCCGGGACTCTTTTTGCGGCCCTTCACGCGCTCGCGTATCCATTTGCGCATATAGCGCTTGTAGCATACCCGTGCGCCCGCTAGCAATCTCCGACCCGTAGCGGCCCGAATACCCCACACGGCGAGGGTTGCGACAACCGGCTGTTTCCAGAGCTTTGGCGCGGGAGGCGGATTATGGTCTAATCCAGTTTCGCCCGAGGAACTCATGACGCTACGCCGCTCTTTGTATACGCTCGCCCTGATTCTTGTTTGCGCTTCCAGTGTCGTTAGCCAATCCGCGCCGCCGGCCGATCTCGACACCTGGGTCACCCGGTCGATGCGAACCTTCGAGGTGCCCGGGTTGGCGCTCGCCATTGTGAAAGACGGCAAGGTGGTGGTCGCCAAAGGCTACGGAGTGCGCAAGCTGGGCGAAGCGACGGCGGTGGACGAGAACACATTGTTTGGCATCGGCTCGAACACCAAGGCATTCACCACGGCGTGCCTTTCCATGCTGGTGGATGAAGGCAAAATCTCGTGGGACGATCGGGTTTACCAGCGGCTGCCCGGATTTCAGATGTATGACCCCTACGTCTCGCACGAGATGACAATTCGCGACCTGCTGACGCATCGCAGCGGGATGGGGCTGGGCGAAGGCGATCTGCTGTTCTGGCCGCACTCCAGCTACACGCGGGAAGAAGTCATCCACAAGCTGCGGTACATGAAACCGGCGTCCAGCTTCCGCAGCCACTACGCGTACGACAACCTGCTCTACATGACGGCCGGGCAGATCATCCCGGCCGTGACGGGCACTTCGTGGGACGATTTCGTGCGGCAACGGATCTTCGTGCCCCTCGGGATGAATCACACCAATGTCAGCAACAGCCTGTACAAGCCCGGAGATGACGTCGCGTATCCGCACTCGAAACTGGAAGGCAAGCTGGAGGTCATCCCCTTCGAAAACCTCGACAATGCAGCGCCCGCAGGCTCGATCAACTCTTCGGCCGCCGAGATGGCGAAGTGGCTGCTGCTTCAACTCAACCACGGCAAGTTCCTGGAGCGTGACGGGCGCCTGTTCAGCGAAACTCAGTCGCGCGAAATGTGGTCTCCGCAGACGATTCTTCCCATCGGCGATCCGCCACCACCCCTGGCAGCGCTGAAAGCGAACTTTGCCGACTACGGTCTGGGGTGGGGAATGCGCGATTATCGCGGGCGCAAGCAGATCGGGCACACGGGCGGAGTGGCCGGTTTTGTATCGCGGGTCATGCTGGTGCCGCAGGA
>PMCH01000169.1:1257-5414 GCA_003154055.1 Acidobacteriaceae bacterium | reverse complement strand
CATCCCTCGCTCCCGCTGGAGAAATACGCGGGGACCTACGAAGACGCCTGGTACGGCGCGGCCACGGTCCGCATCGAAAGCGGGCACCTGGTGCTTAGCTTCGACCACACCCCCAACATGGTCGGCGAACTGGAACACTGGCAGTACGACACATTCAAGACACACTGGCGGGTGCGCACGACTGCCGATGCCTTCGTGACTTTTTCACTGAAGGCGGATGGCTCAATTGAACGCTTCACCATGCTGCCGGTTTCTCCGCTGGCCGACTTCAGTTTCGACTATCAGGACCTGGAGTTTCACCCCGTCAAAAGGGCCGAAGTCCCGGCAAAACCGTAGGCGGCGCGATTTACAATGGCTGCAGGTAAACTCATGAACCCAACGCATCCCGCGACTGCCCCTGTTGCTTCCGGCCAACTGCCGGCGGTTCCGCTGACGATTGAAGGCTATCCAGCGCTCCACCAGATGATGCGCTTCCGCTGGACGGCCTGGCGCGCCCTCCCGGAAAACGAGCGGCGGCAAATCGCGGACGAGGCGGCGAAGGTTCTGACCCCGATGGAAACGCGGTCTGGAGGGCAATCGGCGCTGTTCTCGGTGCTGGGGCACAAGGGCGACCTGATGCTGGTCCACTTCCGGGAGAGCTTCGACGAGCTCAACCAGGTGGAGCTAAGTCTGGCGCGCTTGCGGCTGAGCGACTTTCTGGAGCCGACCACTTCTTATCTGTCCGTAATCGAGTTGGGGCTCTATGAATCCACGCTGAAAACGTATAAGGCGCTAGCGGAGCGCGGCGTGGAGCCGCATTCGGAAGAATGGAACCGGGCGATCCAGGAAACGCTCGCGCGCCAGAAAGAGGCAATGAAGCCGCGGCTTTTCCCGGCCATCCCGCCGAACCGGTACATCTGCTTCTATCCGATGGACCGCCGCCGCGGTGAGGACAAAAACTGGTACACCGTGCCCATGGAAGAGCGCCAGCGCCAGATGAACGAGCACGGCATGGTGGGAAGGCGTTATGCGGGCGAGGTCAAGCAGATCATCACCGGCTCNNGTCAGCGCCGTGTACGCGTTATTCGGGAGCTTCTACATCGGGCTGCGCTGTCCCGCAAGCCGCCTGTACCAATTGCTGGAAGGAGAATTACCGCAGCATTCTGGGGCTGGAGTCTGAGAATCCCCCGGAAGCGGCAGCGGCGGCGCTTGCCAGCCCTGTCATGGAAACCTTGTTCTCGATCAGCGTGCTCCCATTCTGGCTATACACGCGAACGCTGCGCTCGCAGTCCGGCTCCCGCCGCATGAGCGACCGGCCGCGTCCGCGCTGGCGGCTCTCCTGCCAACCGGGCAGTTCGCGCCGGTAGAATTCCCAGACTACATCCGCTGGGGTCAACGTCCAGTAGGTGGCAACGAACAGGTGGAACTCCCGCCCCAGCAGGTGCACATCCGCTTCGTATTCCGGCGGTTGAGATTCGACCGGAGTAGCCCCCGGAAACACCAGGATGCTGGCCAGAGTGGGATGCAAATCCGCCTTGGGTTGAAGGTCCAGGGTGCCAATCGGAGTCTGGATGTGGATCGCTTTGCCCGGCTTGGTATCGGAAACCGTCGCCCGGATGCCTCTGGCGAAGCGCAGCAGGATATGCCCGAGCACGAAGGCAAAGAAAGCGAGCAATAGAAGTTTGATCACGGCGTCTCGGCAGAGGTACAGACCACGGCCTTCCTGATTGTAGGAAAGCGTGCGCCCGAGCGCGTGTCACGAAAGTATGTGCACTGGTGGGGATGGGAACGCGGGAGCTAGTGGCGGCCTTTGGCCTTTGTTCGGAGTGTTTTGGGGAACTTGTGTTCATGCCGGGCCATATCCACGCGCGCGCCCCGGAAGGTGACGCCTTCCATCCGCAGGCGGAATCTCTGCTCAGCGGCATTTTCGCCGGTCAGCTTAATCGCTCCGCCGGACCCTATAACGCGATGCCAGGGCAGGCCGTGAACCTGCTGCAGCAACCGCACCACCTGCCGGGCAGCGCCTGGCCAACCGGCGGCGCGGGCTATCGCTCCATAGCTGGAGACAGTGCCGCGCGGCAGAGAGCGTATGCAATGGACGACTCGCGCCCGCTTTGCTTCGATCCCGGAGCGCGGTGATTTTTCCCGGGGAGGCACCATTTTGGTCATCCTTTGTAACATCTTGTAAAGCCTTGCGCTCCACAAAACTCGAACGGCGAGCGCGGCATCCTAGAGTTGACTCACCGAATAAAGTGCCCCGGAGAAGAATATGCTTCGTATGATGAGATCACTCCCCATGATTCTAGCGATGGCCGCGTTCGGCATTTTTGCCACGAGTTGCGGCACCGACCATGCCCAAATGCGGTTCGTCCACGCCTCCCCGGACGCGCAAAATTTCGATGTCACAATAGACGGAAAGAGCTTCGCCACCGGCCTCTCGTACGGGAGCGTGTCGCCAATCAGCGGATATACAACCGTAAAAGCCGGCACTCGCGCGCTCGAAGTATTCGACACCGGAACAACCACCAACCCTCGGATCAATTCCAACATCAGCTTCACGAGCGGAAGCGACTACACTGTTCTCGCCTCGGGAAACGTGAATCCCCAACCGGGCACGATTGCGCCGGTCGTCGTGACCGACAGCAAAACAGCGCCCACCAGCGGCAACGTGAGCGTGCGCGTGATTCACGACTCACCGAGCGTTACCGCCGACGGCAATAGCGGCCCGGGACACATTGACGTCTACATAGTGACGCCGGGCGCCGACATCACCAACATGTCACCGAACATCTCCAGCCTGGCATACCAGCAGGCAAGCGCCTATCAAACCCTCACCGCCGGCCCGTTGCAGGTGATTGCAACGCTCACCGGCGACGCCAACAAGCTCCCGATCGCCAACCAGACCTACCCCGATCTGGCGACCGGACAAGTTCGCACCTTCGTGATCCTGGACAATGCGGGCGGCGGCTCCGTGTCGCTCACTCCGCTGGAGTTGTCGGATCTGAATTAGTCAGGCGTGTGGAGTCTCGGTCAACGGGCCGAGGCTCGCTGTCCTTTCGACTAGAGGCCGATCCAGCCTGACCGGATCAGCCACAGCGAGGTCATGGAGACCAGGAGCCACAAGAGAACGCCCTGCAGCAGGGGGCGGTGTCCCACACGTTTCAACATGGCGACGGAGATGCTGCTACCGATGAGGAACAGCGTCACCGTCATGCCGATCCGGGCCGCCTTGGATAGCCAGGGATAAAGGGCCGCTCCCGCCGACAAGTAGGTATTGCACACGGCCGCGAGGCAAAAAAGTGCAATGAACCACGGCCAGTGAATTTTTGCTTTGGTTCCGCGAACCAGCGCCGTGCCCAGGGTTACGGGGACGATCCACAGCGCGCGCGCCAGTTTCACGGTGGTGCCGACGGCGAGGGCGACCGCTCCGTATTTCGCCGCCGCACCCACCACGGAACTTGTATCGTGGATGGCCAGCGCAGCCCACAACCCGAATTGTTCCTGGGTCAACTTGAGGGATATTCCAATGACCGGGAATATGAGCAGGGCCACGGAGTTTAGAACGAAAACCGTCCCCAGCGAAACCGCCATCTCTTCGCCGGTGGCTCCAACGACCGGACCAACCGCCGCGATGGCGCTGCCGCCGCAGATTGCCGTCCCCGTGGAAATCAGGTAGGCGGGGGTGCGCTGTACCTTCAGCAGCGTGCCCAGCCCCATGCCCGCGGTCATGGTGAAGGCAATCCCCAGCATGGTATAGAGAAAGCCGCTGCGTCCGGCGTGTACGACCTGGTGCAGGTTCATTCCGAAGCCGAGGCCGACGACGCTGGCTTGCAGCAACAGCCTGGATGCTTTCCTGGCCGGTTCAGCAAACGGACTGGTGAAGATCAGCCCGAATACCAATCCGATCGCCAGGGCCACGGGCGGAGAAGCATAGCCGCTGGCGGCGAACGCCAGAGCCAGCAGGAAGAGAAGTCTTGGGATCATGCGAGGGATCCGGGCCGTCACGCGGGGCCGGGACGGGATATCTACGCGGCGGCGCCCTTCTTGAAAGAATTCACTGCCGCCTGTTCATCGTCGAAAATTTCGAAAATGGTCACCAGCTTGGTGACCTGGAGCAGGTCGCCCACGCGCTGGCTCAGGCTGGCCAGTTTCAGCGCGCCCTCTGCACTGCGCGCGGT
>PMCH01000169.1:670-1218 GCA_003154055.1 Acidobacteriaceae bacterium | reverse complement strand
CGCAAAAAACCACGACCAGAAGCCTACCTTGCCGGAACCTGCTAGGCAAGCCGCCTTGCCGGCCGCTGCGCCGAATCGTAGAGTTCAAGTGCGGAACGGCCGCTTCCCAGACTGTATAATCGGGAATTCCTCATGAGTTACCAGGTCCTGGCCCGCAAATATCGCCCGCAGAAATTTTCCGACGTCATCGGCCAGGAGCACGTCACCCGGACGCTCAAGAACGCCATTGAGCAGGAGCGCATTGCGCACGGGTACATCTTCAGCGGACATCGCGGAATCGGCAAGACCACGGTGGCCCGCATCCTGGCGATGGCTCTCAACTGCCGCTCCTCGCAGAAGCCGGTTTCCGAGCCCTGCGGAGTGTGCGACTCCTGCACTGAAATCCGCGGCGGCAACGCGGTGGACGTGATTGAAATCGACGCCGCCACCAACCGCGGCATCGATGAAATCAGGGAACTGCGCGAGGCTACCCGCTACCGGCCGGCCCGCGACCGCTTCAAGATCTACATCCTGGACGAGGCACACCAGATTACCGATGCGGCCTTCAA
>PMCH01000169.1:0-631 GCA_003154055.1 Acidobacteriaceae bacterium | reverse complement strand
CTGTCCGAGGCGGGCGATGGATCAATGCGCGATGCGCTTTCGATCATGGACCAGGCGATCGCCTCGACCGCCGACCATCTGACCCTGGATTCGGTTCGGCAACTGATTGGCGCGGCTCCCGCCGGAGTGCTGGAAAGCGTGATGCAGTCGGTGGCGGAAAGTTCGAGCGAGAAGGTTCTTCGGCTGGTGGATGAACTGATCAACGAGGGACACAGCCCCACCCATTTCGCGCGGCAACTGGTGCGGTTCCTACGGAATGTCACGGTGGCGAAGATTGCGGGAAAGGACTCTTCCCTACTCCAGGTCTCGTCGGATGAGCGGGAACGCGTGGCTCGGGTGGCAGCTCTGTTCAGCGAGGAAGACCTGGCGCGGCACCTGCAAATCATGCTGCGAACGCACGGCGAACTCGGCTACCGGCAGGAACAGAGATTCCATCTTGAGCTGGGCCTGCTGAAAATGACGCACGCACAGCGGCTGTTGCCGATTGAGCAACTGTTGAGCGAAGCGGCGGCGGGCATTTCCAGTGCGCGGCCTGCCGGGCGGCCGGTGCTGGCTCCGCCGTCCGAAGCTCGAAGGACCGAACCGCAAGCGCCTTCGCGCTCGGCTTACGTTTCTCCGTTTGCAGCTGACA
>PMCH01000256.1 GCA_003154055.1 Acidobacteriaceae bacterium | reverse complement strand
CCTCTTTGCCGCCGCTCGATTCGCCGCTGACCACGGTGTTCCTCGGCCAATACGTGAGTGCGCTGATGCTGGAAACAATCAGGTACTTAAAGCTGGCCTACGGTGGACTGGCTCACGATATGTCGATCCCAGAGATGGTGCTTCGCGATGCGGTCGAGCGAAAGATGGGCCTGACGCGCGGACAGTGGGTCAAGCTTGGTCAATTGCTGGGCCTGCCAACAACGTATGAGCTACGACCCGGCGAGCAGGATGGTACGCCTTGCTGGGAAGTCTGTTACCCGCCCGTCCACGTCAGTATGGACAAAACGTAGATCGCGATTTCTGCGGTCGTCGCACATTCACTCGATATTCTTCCGCTGGTTTTCATCGCTGGCACCAAGTTGATGTGGGGCACCGCCCTGAGTGGCGAGTAGCCAGTGAAAGCGTGTTCTTCGCTCCGCTCAGGATGACAAATCCATATCCGGGGTGACAAGCGAGATTCGGGATCACAATCAATAAAAGTTAGTTTGGTTTCCGGTTCTTATGATCCGCCAGATAGCGCAGCATGATGGAATCCGAAGCGCTCTGGAACTGGCGGTCGAAGTTTTCCTGGCCGCGGATGGTTGCGTCCTGGCGCAGACTCTGGCGTAACTTCTCTCCCATTTCCGAGTCGCTGGTCATAACTTCAACATAGAACCACAGGAAGTGGCGCATCTGGTCGAGCGCAGACTTGAGGACTTGAAGAGTGTCCATCTCGGGAGGTTCGGAGAGGGCTTCCATCAATTCCGGGTCGGTGGGCGCCTGCATGGCGGCGCAATTGAGTTCCTGCTGAATGGCGCGGAGATCCTCCGTCACCCGCACAATGCGGAGATGAATCTGGTCCATGTTGGCCTGGCTTTCCTGGTCCATGGTTCTCCTTTCGCCTGCATCACCATCGCATCCGATGGCCGGAGCGCAAAGATTCCCCGTGTGCATGTGCTTCGGTAATTGAAGTTACCTTGGTTCGAGACAAGGTTCGAGAAGCCGCGCCGGACGCGCAGTTTCACGCGGTCTTGGCGTGTTCGGCGGAGAGGCTGACCTGGGCGTTCCGGATTTCGGGAACTTCCACGACCCGAACCCCCTCGTGCGGCGACTCCACCGCCTGGACCAGGGACAAGACCATCTGATCGATGGTAACCAGTCCCAGCCGGAGGGCTCCGGCGCGGGTGGGGGGAAACCACTCCATCATTTTGTAGAAGGGCAGCAGCAGGTAGGGCCAGCGGTGCCCCGGCCCCAGGACGTACCAGGGGCGCAGGATGGTGGCGTTGAGGCCGCGCTGCCGGATCAGGGACTCGCATTCGGCCCGGACCGCGATGTACGCCCTCATCACGGGGGCAGGTTGGGCGACGCTCAGATAGACAAAATGTGGCACTCCGAGGTCGGCGGCCGCTGAAATGGCCTCTTGGGCGGAAACCAGGTCAATGGCCCGGAACTGGGTTCCTTTGGACGGCGAGGGGCGCGGGACTCCGACCAGATGGATAAAGGTGTCGGCGGGCCGGACCAATTGACGATAGGTCTTGGCATCGAGCGGGTCCCCCGAGACGACTTCGCAGCCAGCGGGCACTTTGCCTTTTGAGTTCGTCCGGACCAGAGCTCGCACGTGGTGACCCCGCTCCAGCAGCACGGGGAGCAGATTGCCGCCGAGATAGCCCGTGCCTCCGGTGACGAAAACGCGGCGCGGGTCGGCGCACTTGGGTAACTGTTTGACTCTCAATAGGAGCCGGATATCGGAAATGCTCGCAGCCACGACTCTTGTGCGCTCCCCGGGCCGATTGCAGATTGTTCCAGGCCGGACAAGAAGTTTAATTCAAGCGCGGGGTTTGCTGTGATACAAACGGTGCGAAATGAGCACCCCGAAAACCGGACTGGTCCGGGCCATTGGCCGCTGGAGCCTGGTTGCGCTGACCATCAATTCGGTGATTGGCAGCGGTGTGTTTGGACTGCCCTCGACGGTTGCGCGCCTTCTGGGCAGGTACAGCGTGGTCGCTGCGCTGATTGCCGGGGTGGCTATTGGCGTCATCATGGCCTGCTTCGCCGAGGTGGCATCGCATTTTTCCCAGGCGGGAGGTCCTTATCTTTATGCCCGCACAGCTTTTGGGAGGCTGACGGGAATCATGGTCGGCTGGATGCTCTATTTGTCCCAGTCGACGGCGCCCGCCGCGAATGCCAACTTGTTCGTGATCTACCTGGCGGAATTCTGGCCGGGGGCCAAGGATCCCTGGCATCGTTTTCTGATCCTGACCCTGTTGGTGGGACTTCTCACCCTGATCAACATCTTGGGTGTGCGACAGGGCACCGCCGTGAGTAACGTGTTCACGGTGGCGAAGATCCTGCCGCTGCTGATGGTGATTCTAGCGGGAGCCGCGGTTACGATCGTGCACCCTGCGCCGCTCGGCTCGGCCGCGCCGATTTCCGGCAGTACCTGGCTGAAAGCGATGGTCCTGTTGGCCTTTGCCTACGGTGGATTTGAGAGTGCCGTGGCGCCCATGAGCGAATTCAAGAATCCGCAGCGCGATGTTGCTTTTTCGCTGCTCGCAACCGCAATTGGCTGCACCGCGATTTATGCGCTGATTCAGTGGGTGGTGGTGGGAGTATTGGGTCCGTCGGGGGCATCGGATCGTCCGCTGGCCGAGGTGGCGCGCGCAACCATGGGCAATCGTGGAGCGACGGTGGTGGCAATCGGAGCGCTGCTTTCTGTCTACGGTTATCTGGGCGCGAAACTACTGGGGATGCCCCGCGTCACGATGGCCCTGGCTGAGAGTGGCGATCTGCCGAAGATCTTTGGCGCGGTGAGTGCCAGCACGCGCACGCCCTGGTTTTCGATTCTGGTGTACGGAGTGATTGTGTGGGGGCTGGCCATTGTCGGCAGCTTCACGTGGAATGTGACGCTGTCGGTGGTGTCGCGCGTATTCCACTACGCAGTAACCTGTGCCGCGCTGATCGCCTTGCGGCGAAGTCAACCTCAAACCGCGCGCTTCCGGCTTCCCGGGGGACCAGTGTGGGCGGTGCTCGGCATTGTGATCTGTGTGTTGCTGCTGACGCAGGTGGACCTGAGCCAGTCCCGCATCATGGTGGCCACGGTGGCGGCGGCGCTGCTGAACTGGGCGTGGGTGCGCAAGCGGGAGCCAGCGAAGGCCTGACTTGTCGCCCTCGGCATGTGGTGATAGCCTCACCGCGATGAAACTCGGGACCCTTGTTCTGTTGCTACTTTCGGGATGTTCCTTTTCGGCAGCACAACCGACCAATGCTCCGCAGCTACCGTCTGTGGTCGAAACGAACGTCGCTATTCCCATGCGCGACGGCGTCGTATTGCGGGCGGACGTGTTGCGACGGACGGTGTCCAGCAAGCTTCCCGTACTCGTTTATCGCACTCCGTATGGCAAGGACGCGGCGGAGAAGGAGTACACGACTTTCCAGCATGCGGTGGAGCGAGGCTATGCGGTGGTGATCGTTGATGTGCGCGGGCGGTATCACTCGGATGGCGAATTCCGTCCCTATGAGAACGAAGGGCGCGATGGTTACGACACCATCGAATGGGCCGCCGCTCAGCCTTGGTCGAACGGAGCGGTGGGAACCTTTGGACTATCCTATCCGGGAGCGGTGCAGTGGCTGGCGGCGGTCGAGAACCCTCCGCACCTGAAGGCGATGATGCCGGCCATGACTTTTTCAACTCCCCAGAATTTCTTCTACGCAGGGGGCACGTGGGACATGTCCTGGATGGAGTGGATCTGGGACAACATTGCGTGGGATGTCCGGGTGAAGAAAAATCTTCCCGGGCCGCGGACCTACGAGGAAGCCTTGACCGCATGGAAGGACGAAGGGCCGAAGATGCTGGGCGCGCTTCCGCTGCGCGATATGGGGGCGCTGAAGCAGGTGGCTCCTTATTACTTCGACTGGCTGCGGCATTCTCCCGACGACCCTTGGTGGAATTGGAGTGAACTGCGCGACAAGTATGGCCGGACGCATGCGGCAGTGCTGAACTTCTCCGCCTGGTACGACGACAACTACGGGCCGGAGGGCGCCACCACCAACTACGCGGGCCTGCTCAAGGCGCGCATGGGAGAGAAGGATCCGCGAACGTACCTGTTGCTCGGTCCGTGGGTGCATGGAGTGGGTAGCACGGCAAAGACTCATTCCGGCGAGCGCGAGTTCGGTGCGTCGGCCGCGATTGATTATGACGACGTTGTGCTTCGGTGGATGGATCGCTTCCTGAAGGGTGCTGAGAACGGAGTGGAGCGCGAGAAGCCGGTGCGCTATTTCGTGATGGGACGAAATGAGTGGCGTGAGTCTGATACATGGCCCCCGGCGGCCCGGGGCATTCCTTTGTTCCTGATCCCGGCACTCCAGGGAGAGAGCTGGGGAAGCTTGTCGGAAAAACCTGCGGCGGACAAGAAAGATTTCAGCGAGTTCGTCTCCGATCCGGCGAACCCGGTGGTGAATGAATATGCGGCGTCGGGCGCGCACGACTACCGCAAGCTGGCCGAACGCGCGGACGTGCTCACGTTCGATTCGGCGGTTGTGACGGAGGATACCGAGGTTACCGGCCCGATCCGCGCGGACATGTTTGTTTCCTGTGATTGCCGCGACCTGGATTTCTGGGTGCGCTTGCAGGATGTCTCCCCAGATGGGACGGCGCTCAACCTGATGAGTCCGGGGCTGGACGTCCTGCGGGCCAGCTATCGCGACCTGAAACGCGGGCGGCAACTGCTGGAGCCGGGGAAGATATACGAACTCAAGCTCGGAAACCTGATCACGAGCAACGTGTTCCTGAAGAGGCACCGGATCCGCGTGCAGATCTCCGGGAGTTTCTCTCCGAATTTCTCGCGTAACCTGCAGAATGGGAAGTCCGAGGTCACCAGCGCGGAGATGAAGAAAGCCAGCATCCGCGTCTATCACGGGGGCGGGCATGCGTCGCAAATTCTGCTGCCGGTGGTCGCACCGTCAAACTAGATTTCGAGCACACTGGCGCATGGTCGAGTCTTCGCCGTTTTTCTGTTTTGTGGAGGGCCCTTGTCTAAGTCTTGTCTTGCTTGCTTTTTCGTGCTGTTGGGTGCCACTTATTGTTTCGCACAACGCGAACCGGTACTCAAACAGATTGATCTGCCGCATTCCTACTACTACCGCGAGATGTATCTGCCGCAGTTGACGACGGGGCCGAGTTCGCTGGCGTGGTCTCCGGATTCGCGCAGTCTGGTGTATTCGATGGCCGGATCGCTGTGGCGGCAGGAAGTGGGAAGTGCGAAGGCGGAACAGCTCACGGCCGGGCCTGGATACGACTACCAGCCGGACTGGTCGGGGGATGCGCGCTGGGTGGTTTTCACGCGTTACGATCACGACGCGGTTGAGCTCTGGTCGCTCGATTTGCGCGATGGGCACACGCGTCAGCTCACTTCCGGCGGCGCAGTCAATCTTGAGCCGCGGTTTTCGCCCGACGGCAAGCGGCTGGCGTTTGTATCGACCTCCGGCAAGGGCCACTTTCACATCTTTGTTGGACGATTCGAAGAGAGCGGGCTTAGCAACGTCCAGCAACTTACTGCTGAAAACGTCAGCTCATTGCCTCGTTATTACTACAGCAAGATGGACCACGACATCAGTCCCGTGTGGTCGCGGGACGGGTCGGAGATTCTGTTCATCTCGAACCGCGGGCACATTCACGGTACGGGCGGCTTTTGGATCGTGAAAGCGCAGCCGGGGGCCGAGGCACGCGAAATTCATTACGAAGAGACCACGTGGAAGGCGCGTCCGGACTTTTCGCC
>PMCH01000266.1 GCA_003154055.1 Acidobacteriaceae bacterium | reverse complement strand
ATCACTGACGCCGGGCGGTTGTATCTGGGGACGAACCTGGGTGCGAACGCGTCGTGTTCCGGAAAGTATTCGGTGAAGATCCACGTCGCTCCCGGGGGCGCCAACGAGGTGGCCTCGATCAAATCGAAGCTGGCGAGCGCGGCGCAAATCTGGATGTCCGGACAGTTTGGCGGCAGTCAGCAGCCCGCAACTCCCGGCACGAGTGCGGTCGCGAATCCGGGAATTGGCTCGACGGCAACTACTCCCACATCCGCAACCGCGGACTTGAAACCTCTGGCGGTTTCCAAAGCGCCTCTCGACCCGGCACTAGCGAAGAATCTCCAGTCGCTGCCCCGCCGCGTGAATGACGAGTTGAAGAACCTCGGCGACATGGCGAACTTCGTGTTCATCGGTTCCGAGAAGCAGGTGCAGGATGCGCTCACCGCCGCCAACTGGCACGTGGCCGACACCTCCACGCCTGGGGCCGTGGCCAGGGCCATCCTCATGGCGACGCAGAAGCAAGACTATCTGCAGATGCCAATGAGCCAGCTGTATATGTTCGGGCGGGTGCAGGATTTCGGCTACGAGCAAGCGGAACCCTATGCGATGGTGGCGAGCCGGCATCACTTCCGCATCTGGAAGACGGGTTTCACTTATCAGGGACAGCCGGTGTGGGTAGGCGCAGGCACGCACGACATTGGATTCGAAAAAGATCAGCGCAACGGGAAAGTCACGCACAAGATCGATCCGGCGGTGGATGGAGAGCGCAACAATATCGGAGATTCGCTGGAGCAGGCTGGCAGAGTGAAGGTGATGCACTATTTCACGCCTTCCGACCCGGTGCAGGAATCGAAGAACGCGACCGGCGGCGGATTCCACTCGGACGGAAGAGTGCTGGTGATTTTTCTGCAGTAGAAACACGGGCGTCGGACTTTCGACTCTCGGCCTTGGAACTTGCTGCGCCAGTCAATCCCCCTTCAGATCCCAAGCCTCTCGGCCACGGGAAAAGAGGTTGCGACCGTTATGGTCATGATAGAATGACCATGAATATGTGGAGATGTCCATGAAGAGAATGCCAGCTGGGGAATTCAAGGCGCGCTGTCTTACGGTCATGGACGACGTGAACAAAACCAGAGAAACGGTGCTGATTACCAAGCGCGGGAAACCGGTCGCCAAGCTGGTTCCTGCGGAACGCATGGAACGTGACTTCATTGGCCGCCTGGAAGGAAAAATTCGGATCACCGGTGATATTGAATCGCCCATCGAGTGCACCGAGGCATGGGAGGCGCTGCGGTGATCCTGCTCGACACGCATGTCCTGGTCTGGACAGTCGCTGACTCCAAGCGCCTCACCCGCCCGGCAAGCGCAGCCATCCGCAGGGCCCTTCGAGAGGATGGTCTGGCGATCTCTGCCATCACCCTTTGGGAATTGGCTACGTTAGTGGCGCGTGGGCGGATCCAGGCATACGGCACCGTCGATGCTTCGGTCCGGCTTCTGATCGATGGCGTCGCGGTCAAACCGATCACTCCTGAAATCGCGGCCTTGGCAACGCAATTCCCCGACGACTACTCTCGCGATCCGGCGGACCGCCTGATTGGGGCGACCGCGCGCGCAGAAGGCATGCCGTTAGTGACGCGCGACGAAAGCATCCGCAAGAGCACGCTATTGCGAACGATTTGGTAAGGGAACCAACCCCAGCAGAGATCTTCCAATGCCTGAAGCTTGCCCCTACTGAATCTTCGCGTATTCCGCTTTGGCTTGGAGCAGGAGAGGCACGTCGGGGTCGGCGTCTTTCCAGGCAGCGAGGAAGTCCTGGTAGGCAATGCGCGCCTTGGCGGTGTCCCCCTGCTTCTGGTACACGCGGCCTAACTCCAGCTGGGCGGCGGGAGTCATGTAGTTGGGGCCGTGCAAGGCTCTCCATTCCAGAATCTTCTGGAAATCCTGTACCGCCTCCGCGAAACGCCCGGACTCTTTATAAGCCACGCCCCGGGCGTAGAGAACACCCGGACTGGAAGGCGTGTACAGGGCGGCGGTATTGAGAAGATCAATGGCCTTTTCCGGGGCGGACTGGGCTGGATTGGCGGGCTTCAAGAAAACGATGGCGCGAGTCACCGGCACAGCGACATTCTGCGCGATGCTGTCGTTGGGGCGGGTGCGCTGAATCTCATCCGCGATGCTCAGGGCTTTTTGTTCCTGGCCGGCGGCCGCGTACGCCACGCCGGCATTAAACAGCACACTGAACGTCCGGGATGTTCGAAGACCCTCGCTCGCGTGATGGATAGCCTCGTTCCGGTTGCCGATTAGCGCTTCGAAGTTGGCAAGGTCAATATCGACATTAGCCCGGCCCTGAAGATGGAGACGATCGAGAGCATCCTGCTCCTTACGGGCGTATTCACGCGCCAGGCGGACTTGTCCGCGGGAAGCAGCCACGCTGGTGCGAAAATTCAAAACCGTTACTTCTCCGTCCGGGGTGGAGGCGGCATTCTTGAGGTCTTTCTCGGCCTCCGCCTCCTTGCCCTGCGCCCAATCTAGGGAGGCCAGCATGATGTTCACGCCGCCATCCATTTTCATCTGGAGCGCGGTATTCAACGTGGCGCGGGCTTCGTCCAGCCGGTTCAGCCCAATGTAGGCCAGCGCGAGATTCTCGAAGCCGCTCAGGTTATCCGGAGACAGTTCCACCGAGCGCTTGGCGTTCTGCAAAGCATTGTCAAACTGGCCGAGGGTGTTGTAGACATTCGCCAGGTTGGTGAACGGGATGGGATCACGCGGGTAGGTCTGACGGTAGAGTTCGAGTGCCGTGATGCCCTTATCCAGTTGTCCGCTGTCGGCGTAGTAGTGCGAAGTGATATAGAGCTTCTCGCGCTCGCTGGCGCGATCGCGCAGCTCGAAAGCTTTTTGGCGGTTCACTTCCGACAGCTGTGTTTGCTGGAGGTTGTTGTACACCGCGCCCAGCCGGGCATAAGCCATGGCAAAGTTCGGATCAAGCTCAACCGCGTGCTGATAGTTGGGGATGGCGCCCATCTCATCCCCCATGGCGTGCTTGCTATCGCCGAGGGTCAGCGACTTCAGCGCTTCCAGCGACGAAGTAGTGGCCTGCGACAGCGACATGTCATATTTCTGGACCGAAGACAGCGATTCCCCCAGTTGGCCGCGCATGGCTGTTGCCGCGCGGTGCAAGGCATTCAGCACCTCCTCTTTCCGGTCTGCCTGTACCTGCTGGCGGCCCAGCGAATCGCCCGAGCCTGGGTTGCTGGCTTCCAGCGTGATGGCATACTGCCCGCCCACACTGTCGATACTCCCGGAAAGCATCGCCTTAATGCCGTTGCGCTGGCAGATCTCCTTGCCCACATCATTGGTGATGCGGTCTTCCAATCCGCGACCCATGAACTGCAACGTCTGCCGGATCTTCTGCTCGGGAAAGACGTTGAGGTAAGGCGACTGTCCCAGATCGACGGCCAGTGCCTTCTTGAGTGCGCCGTCAAATACCGGGTCGGCGGTGGTGTTCACGAAATCGGTAATCAGGATCGAGTCTTTTTCGGTCAGCGCCTTACTGCGCTTGAGGAAAACAAAGCTGATGCCGATCGCAACCAGCACGACCAGCGCCACTGGCACGAGCCATCCGGGCAACTTCCGCTTTTCGGGCGGGCGACGCAAGCTGCCGCTCGAACCGGTTGCAGCCAGAATCGTGCCCGACTCCGAGTCGCGTTTCAGGCGCTTCAGATCGGAACGGACCTCGGCTGCACCCTGGTAGCGCAGCTCGCGGTCTTTCTCCAGCAGCTTGTTCAATACCTCTTCAAGCTGGGGAGGCACGTCCGGGTTCAGGCGAACCGGCGGGGTGGGCGGCCGGTTCAGGATGGCGTCAAAGATAACGGCGGAAGTATCGCCGCGAAAAGGAATCGAGCCAGTCGCCATCTCGTAGAGCACAGCGCCGAAAGAAAACAGATCGGTGCGGCAGTCGAGGTCCTTGCCGCGGGCTTGTTCGGGCGACATGTAGGCGACGGTGCCGACCGTGGACCCGGGACTGGTCAAAAAAGGCTGGTCGACGGTAGCCGCCGAACCGAGAGTGGTGGCCGCCATTACAGAGTGTTGCACGGTGTGCTTGGCCAGTCCGAAATCGAGGATCTTGGCCTGGTTCCGGTTGGTCACAAAGACGTTGGCGGGCTTGATGTCTCGATGAATGATGCCTTTGGAGTGCGCGGCATCGAGCGCGTCGGCCATCTGAATCCCCAAGTCGAGCAGGCGATCCAATTCCATCGCCTGGCCGTGGATCCTGGCCTTCAGTGTTTCCCCCTCCAATAGCTCCATGGCGATGAAGCGACGCCCGTTGTCTTCGCCAATCTCGTAGATGGTGCAGATGTTGGGATGGTTCAGGGCAGAGGCGGCGCGAGCCTCGCGCTGGAAGCGATCCAGCGCGCCCGAATCCTTCTCTGTTTCCGGGGGAAGGAACTTGAGGGCCACATGCCGGCCCAGGTTCAGGTCCTCGGCCTCATACACCACACCCATGCCTCCGCCACCCAGCTGCGAGAGCACGCGGTAGTGGGAGACAGCCTGCCCGATCATACGGGGAACAACTCCTGGGTGAGGATCAACCGATGTTAGAGTGCGTGTCCGGTCAAGTCAAACACTGGTGCTTAGGGAACTGTACGCAGCGGAAACGGGAAAGGTTCCGAGGTCGCGGCGAGTTCTTGCCTCATGTTCCCGCCATTTCTGTTGCGCTTCTCAGCTTTGGCTGTGGTGAAGCGCTACATCTCGATTGGGATGTCCCAAACGGCTGATTCGAATCAAGTTCATCGTTTTTTCCTGAGGTTACAAGCAGTTTATGGCTTCACTCGCTGATGCAATTATCAACAACGGACCTGTTGCGGCTTTCAGCAACGAGGGTGGACCGCGCGAATCCCGAGGCCGTGAACTCACTCATTTACAAGCAGATGGACCAGAACAGAGAGGCGTGGATGTGGATCTCTCGGATTTGGCATCGCAGGTGCCTTTAGGAATAGTGGCGAGCGGCCTCAAGAAAGAGAGCCCTCAAAGGCGAGGTGGGTTATGACAGTCATTCTGGTTCTCTTAACATTCGCAACATTCCTTCTGATCGATCACTTCTACAGCGAACGGAAAGTTGTCGTGCAGCCGGCGCTGTCGGCGGCGAAGCGTGAACCGCAGGTGCGGCCAGTGCCGAGCCTGGTGGGCGGATTCAAGGTTCCCGAAAATCTGCGCTATCATCCCGGACACACCTGGGCGCTCAACGAGGGTCCGAGCCTGGTGCGGGTGGGGCTGGACGATTTCGCCTCGAAGCTGATGGGTAAAGTCGAACGCATCCAGCTTCCGCAGCGCGGGCAGTGGATCCGGCAGGGACAGAAGATTGCGACGATCTATCGCGACGGCGCCGCCGTCGATATGGTTTCGCCCATCGAAGGCAGCGTGGCCGACGTGAACGACACCTTGGCCTCCGATCCCAAGCTGGCGCGCAAGGATCCTTACGGCGAAGGCTGGTTGATCACCGTGCAGTCCCCCGATGCCAAGACCAACTTCCGCAACTTGCTCGGTGGCGCGATGGCGCGGTGGTGGACGGAAGAGTCGGCGGGCCGCTTGCAGAGAAAGATGCCAGTACTGGCCGGCGCAATGGCGCAGGACGGCGGCGTGGCGATGGACAACCTGACCGATCAGATTCCGGATCAGGAATGGGCAACGATCGCGAAGGAGTTCTTCCTCTCCTAGGTCTCGCTGCGGCTCGCTGCGGCGCGCTCGCCAATGGACCTCCTGACATCCACCGCCCGGGAACCTTCCCGGGCGGTGGTGTTTTTGGGTCCATTCTCAGCCAGATCCAGCCAGCGCTTCCTGGGGCGGTGGAGGCGCTGACCCGTAAGTTGCTCATCTGCGGGGAGTGGCGTTGCAGGTCATCCTCGGTGGTTACTTAAGTTTCGTCCCTTTCGGCGTTAATCCTTTATTTGTAAATACTTAGCTGAAATAATTGGTTGTTCCCCGACCGAGGAACCCCTGTTCCCGGAGGAGGAGTTCTGTCAAAAATGGACCATCGCCCTCAGTCCTGGAGGGACATGACCCTGGCCGCGCGCGGGTTCATTTCCGCAGTTGTGGTGTGCGGCACAAGTGTGCTCACCTACACCATCCTGCACGGGACGAGCCACGATCCGCTCAAGTTCTTCTGTTACCTGGTGATTGCGCTGGTTGCCTCGCGGCTCAAAGTGAACCTGCCCGGCATCACCGGGACCATGTCGGTGAATTTCCTGTTCCTCCTACTGGGCGTGCTGGAACTGAGCTTCTCCGAGACCATGGCGCTGGGCTGCGCGGCGGTGGTGGTGCAGTGCCTGGACCGGCAACGGCCGGCGCCGATCCAGGTGGCGTTTAATGTGTGTTCGACGGCGTTGGCCATCGCCGCCACGTTTGTCACCTATCGCTATTCCCTGGTTCATCGGGCGGTCGGGAATCCCTCGACGCTGTTGTTCCTGGCGGCCTGCGTTTATTTTGTGTCGAACACGGTTCCAGTAGCGGCGGTGATCTCGCTCACCGAGCGGAAGTCGCTGCGCAAGATCTGGTCGGACTGCTACTTCTGGAGTTTTCCGTATTACCTGGTGGGGGCCGGCGTCGCGGGATTGATGAGCTGGCTGAACCACTACAGCGACTGGCAGACGTCGCTGCTGATTCTTCCCGTGGTGTTCCTGATCTACCGTTCCTATCGCCTCTACCTGGGCAAGCTGGAAGATGAAAAGCGGCACGTGGAAGAGATGGCCGACCTGCACATGCGGACCATTGAAGCGCTGGCGCTGGCCATTGAAGCGAAGGACCAGACCACGCACGACCATCTGCAACGGGTCCGAATCTACGCGCTCGAAGTCGCCAAGGAACTCAATGTCAGCAAGGACGAAATGGAGGCGCTGCAAGCTGCGGCGCTGCTGCACGACATCGGCAAGCTGGCCATTCCCGAGCACATCATCTCCAAGCCCGGACGGCTGACGCCGGAAGAGTTCGAGAAGATGAAGATCCATCCGGTGGTGGGGGCGGAGATTCTGGAACGGGTTCGTTTCCCGCACCCCGTGGTTCCGATCGTGCGGGCCCATCACGAGAAGTGGGACGGGACAGGATATCCGTATGGCCTGCGCGGGACGAAGATTCCCATAGGGGCCCGCATCCTGGCAGCGGTGGATTTTCTCGATGCGATGGCGTCGGACCGCCAGTACCGTCGAGCGGTTCCGCTCGACGAGGCGATGGCGCGGCTGGAAGAACAATCGGGGAAGGCGTTCGATCCGGAAGTGGTTGTGGTGCTGAAGCGGCGGTACATCGATCTGGAACATCTGGTTCGCGAACGCACGGAAAACAAGAGCTGGTTCAGGCTGCCCACCGAACTCAAAATGGGACACGAAGTGAAGCCGGCGGCGGGTTTCGAAAGCCCGAAAAAAGGGCAGTTCCCGGACCCCAGCTTCCTGAGTTCAATCGCGGCCGCCCGCCAGGAAGCGCAGACCCTGTTTGAACTCAGCCAGGACCTGGGTGCTTCGCTGAGCCTGGGGGAAACGCTGTCGGTGTTTTCCGTCAAGCTGCGCGGCCTGATTCCGTACGATGCCATTGCGATCTATGTGCGCCATGGCGATGAACTGGTACCGGAATACGTAAATGGCGACAACTTCCGGCTGTTCGCATCGCTGCGGATTCCGATCGGGCAAGGCCTTTCCGGCTGGGTCGCGCAGAACCTGAAGCCCATCCTCAACGGAAATCCTTCCGTGGAGCCCGGGTACCTGAACGACGATTCCAAGTTCTCCACTTTGAGTTCGGCCCTGGCGGTTCCGCTGGAAGGTTTGCAGGGCGTGGTCGGAGTGGCAGCACTCTACCATGCGGAGAAGGATTTTTTCACCTCGGACCACCTGCGAATTCTGCTGGCGGTGAGTTCCAAGATGGCGCTGGCCATCGAGAACGCGCTCAAGTATCAGCAGGCAGAGAACTCAGCCACCACCGACTATCTGACCGGACTGCCGAACGCGCGCTCGCTGTTCATGCAACTTGACCGCGAGCTGGCGCGCTGCAAACGCGACAACACCACGTTGACCGTGATGGTCAGCGATATGGATGGTTTCAAGCAGATCAACGACCGCTTTGGCCATCTGGAGGGGAACCGGGTGCTGCGCCTGTTTGCCCATTCCCTGAAGGAAACAAGCCGCGAATACGACTATGTCGCGCGCATGGGCGGAGACGAGTTTGTGGTGATCGCCCCGGGCTTGACGGTCGAAGCCATGGCACGCAAGGCGGAGCAGATGCGGGAACTGGTGCGGCAGGCGGGCATTGATGTTTGCCGCGAAGACATTCTCTCGCTGAGCGTGGGCAAGGCGTCCTATCCGGAAGACGGCACCGACGCGGAACGGCTGTTGGCCGAGGCTGACCGGCGAATGTACCTGCAGAAGCAGAGCCGGGAGAGCCGGAAGAATCGCCGTGTGTATCCGCGCGCGAAGGGCCGGCTCACCACGGAGATCGGGCAAGTGGGACAGGACGCGCCGGGGCTGGGCATTGTGAACAACTTGAGCATGGGCGGCTGCTACGTTGAGACCAGTACCGTATTATTGCCGGGGTCCCAGGTGAAGCTGACATTCTCGGTGGAGCATACGGCGGTTGCAGTACTGGCCGATGTCATTCGCATGGACATGGGAATTGGCGTCGCCCTGAGGTTCAGCGGAGAAAGTGCCGAGAGCCGGACGAACCTGGAGCGAGTCCTGGAACAGTTTGCGAAGACTGGCGTCGCGGCGGAGAAGTCAGCGAGTCAGAGTCTTTCCGCGGGACGGACGCTCTAGTACGGCGATTGAGTGATTGCTACTGTTGCTGCCCCATCGTTATGACTCACTGCCTCGTCGCGGCGGTTTGTAACCGCTCAGGGCGTGATCTCGAAGGCTACTCCGCAGCCTGCCATGCCCCCACAAACTCCTTCGTTCGATCCGCCCCGGTAGGTGGTGCCATACAGATTGCCTGAGCTGTCAAGAATCAGGCCGCCATAAGGGGAAATTCCGCCCGTGCCGTTGAAACTCCAGAGAACCTTCTCCTGGTAGTTGCCGGCTCCAACCGGCGCCACTAGCTCGAAAATAGTTCCCTGGTTGTAGTCGCCGCCCTCGCGTGTAGCGCCGTAAATGTTCCCGGCTGTATCGAGCACAACCCCCGCGTAAGGATCGATGCCATCGTTGCCGCCCTGAAAGAAGTAAAGGATCTTCTCCGTCCATTTTCCCTTCTTTCCTGGACTCAGCTCGTAAACCGTTCCGTTACCAGTACCGCCCCCCAAACCACCACCCGTCGTCGTACCGTACAGGTTCCCGGCTTGATCGAGCGAAGGAGTACCCATCGCATAGATGCCGTCATCCGGGCTCCCAGCAAATTTGTGGATAATAGTCTTACGCCAGCCACCCTTACCGTTTGGCGAGAGTTCAAACACTTTCAACAGTGAAACGCCGAAGATGTTTCCCGCGGCATCGATTGTCAAACTGCCAGATATGGAATCGTGCGCACTTAGGCCGTAGATTTTTTTCGACGTCCAGACGCCTCCGGACTGGCTCAGCTGATACACGTTGTGAAGGGTTCCGCCATACAGATTCCCGGCGGCATCCATGATCAAACCGGTTTGGGGATAGCTACCATCCTTCTTGCCGGTAAAGCTGTACAGGGTGGTTTTCGTCCAGGTAGCTCCGGCGGGACTCAGTTCGAACACAGTGCCCTTATCAAACGCGCCGCCTTCCAGGGTGGCTGCGTAAAGATTGCCCGTGCGGTCGAAGATCACTGGGCCGGTTGGGCCCCCACCATCAGTCCCTCCGGCGAAGCTGTGGAGGATGGTCTCGTTCCAGCCTCCGACGCCATCCGGCGAAAGTTCAAAGACGGTCCCACCTCCAATAGGCCCGCCGAGGATGGTCGTCCCATAGAAATCGCCAGCGCCGTTCGAGGTAAGGCCGGCGATGAGAGTGGAGCCGTCGCCATATGTGAAGCTGTGGAGCACGGTCTCGGTTTGGGCGTGCGCTGGCTGAACGGCAAGGATCGCTGCCAGACCGGTGAATAGAAGAACGGCTTGCGTGAATTTTGCGAACGACATGGCTGGTCCTTCTGGAAAAGAAATTGTACCCGGAGACAGGCGTCGTCCCTCAAGCGGGGGGAGTTGCCCGGCAGTCTAGCACGGCGATTGGCAGCGGGGAAGGCGTTTTCCGCGGAGATCGGGCTCTTACACTTTGGCCTCTAGCTCACAACGGCGAGCGGCCTGATTTGTATCAGAGTGGTGAACGTGGGCTTGTCCAGGCCTTTGGCCAGCATGTTCGCGGTTGGCACACCTGTCCGGTAGAAAGACTTCTCACAGTCCGCGGTCGAGGGGCCGCGCATGCTGCCTTCCATGTAAGCGAGTCCCGGGCAGCGGGTACAGCTGGTTACATGGGCACACGAGGAGCAGACGGGCAGATCCCTGGCCTGGATGGAGCGGACTTCTTTGAATTCCGGAGATTGATTCCAGATGTCCAGGAATTTCTGCTGGCGAAGGTTGCCGGTCGGAAGCGGGAACTGTACGCACGGAAATACGTCGGCGTAAGGCGAGATGTAGCAGAAGGAGTGCCCCGCGCTGCACGAGTAACCTTCCAGATCGTCGCCCGTCACGGGCTTGGGAGGCGCGCAGAATTCCTCCATGTTCGGGACCAGCGCCGCGTTGGTGAACACTTCCCGCAGTTCCTGGCCCGGGATGCGCAATTCGAGGATGGAGGTGTCGCCGTCGATTTTCGGCGTGATCGTCGGATCGAGAGTGTAGTGCACGCCGAGTTCGGCGGCCAGTTTCTGCACCTCGCCATGGTCCGCCAGGTTCCAGTTCATGAGCACGTTCGCGATCGTGACTTTCAGGCCCTGTTCCTTGAGAAGGCGAATGCCCTCGATGGTGCGTTTAAGCGATCCCGGCAATTTGGTGATGGCATCGTGGACTTCGGGCCGGTGCGAGTAGACGCTGATCTGGATCGTGTCCACGCCGAGGGCGCGAATTCGCTTCGCCTCGGCTTCGTGGATCATGACTGCGTTGGTCTTGATCTTGACGTTGAACAGGAGTCGGCGCGCGTGTTCCACGAGTTCGAAAAAATCGCGGCGCAGGAAGACCTCTCCTCCGCTGAAGGTCAGGAAGAAGACGCCGGCTTCGGCCAACTGATCGAGCACGCTCTTGATCTCGGCGGTCGTCATCTCGCCGTGGTCATCGTGATCGAGATAACAATGCACGCAGCGCTCGTTGCAGCGGTAAGTAACATCGAGGTGCACGCTGAGCGGCACACCCAGGTTGAATGCCTTCTGGCCGACCTCGGAGAGCAGGCTCATGGCTTCTCCTGAGGGTGAGGGTCGCCGAGGGGTTCGGGAGAAACCAGAAGAATGCCGTGCTGCGAAAGTTCGGCAACAAACTGTTCGGCGTCTTTTTCCGCCTGTTCGGGGTCGATGTCAAATTGTTCGCAGATCCGGGTGCGGACGATCTCGCGCAGCGGGGTGCGGCCGTCGGCCGCCTGCCAGATGGCGGTGGCGACCTCGTTCAGGGTGAAGAAGGTTGAGTCCATCGAGTTCATGACCATCATCTCGCCGGCCAACATGCGGGCAGCGATCGCGGAACTGCGCGCGACATAAGTCTCAGACATGAACGGGTACTCCCTCAAACTGCCGGATGCGGTCCCACACTCTGGCATCAGGATAGAACATCAGGCGGCAGGTCGGCACGCGAGAAACAAAATCACAGGCGGTGGCCAGGATCTTCTCCACCAATGCAGGATCCTCGGCAAAGAAAAGGATGTTCCGCATCAGGCGGCGCATGGCATCCGAAGGGGACAGTTCGTCCACACGGTTCTCCGGACCTTGTTCAAGAAAAAACAGGGCGGACACGGGCGCGGCGCAGTTTTCGCCCGCCTTGGCCAGTTCCCCGCAAAACGGCGTGCCGCAGGCCTGGTAATCGCTGGCATGGCCGGGGTTCTTGAGCCCGCGAATATAGGAAATCTCGTCAGTCAGCAGGGTGATATCGGGCGGGGCCAGGCGCGTCAGAGTCGTTTTCCCCGCGCCCGAGACGCCCGAAAACAGATACGCCTTGCCGTCGCAGATGGCGCTGGCGGCATGGAGAAGGAAGCCGCCGCGCTCGGCCAGAATCAGGCTGTGAAGAATCCGCAGCACGGAATCGAGAGCATAAGGGTTGGGGTTCTGGCGCACCCGGCCGCGCCCGGATAGCGGGTTCCAGCGAGCCTGGAAATCTCCACGTTCCAGCACCCAGTCGGCGCCATCGCGTCGCAAACGCACATCATCGTCGGAAACCGGACCGGCGCTGCTCAGATCAAATTCGAGTTCGAATTCCGGACGGGAAGAACTGAGGAATCCGCCATAGCGCTGGCGCAAAGTGTGGAGGAACTGCTCGTCATCGGTGCGCAGCCAGATCGGGATGCCCCCAATCTCGACGACGCAACGCTGCGTTTGCAAAACCGAGGCCATCCGTTCCTAGACCTCCGCCGATTCCGGCGCGTCGGAGGAGCGGGCATTCGACCAGTGATGAAACTTCAGCGCCAGCCGGCGCGCGAGGCTGAAACGACAGATCAGATAGCCGAGAGCACGATGGCGAAAACGCGGAGCGATCGGCGTGGAAACAGCGCGGCCTTTTCTCACCACACCCTCGATCCGGCCGAGCAGCGCGCTGGACTCGTAGAGCGGATCGGCGTGCGGCATGGAGTCGCCGCGCGCCACAAAGGCGTCGGCGCCGGAACGAGCAACGAAACGGTGCACGTAGAGGCGGCCTTCTCGCGAAATAAGGATGACTTCACCGGGGCGAATGCTGGGGAGGGAATGAGCAACAACCTCAACCACGTCGCCGGGCCAAAGAGCGGGGAGCATGCTTTCGCCGCGGACTCCCAGGCGCAGGTGGCCGCTGTGCCGCAAGACGTCCACTGCTAAAGCCTCGCGCTCGGCGTTGAAACTTCCGCGGGCACTCATAGGTTCGAGGTTTAAGAAGTTTTCCGCGAAGACTGACAAGTCAGCTGCGTAGAGTTGACCTTGCCGCAAGAGAGAGCCGTGGTTTCGAACACTCGCTCGTGGCGAAAGGCGGGCTTGAGGTAGGGCTTCTTGTCTTTGCTCGCGTTCTTCAGTGGTTCATGCTTTCCGCGAGAGACCTGATTTTCAGACATAATGAATTTGGCCAAGCCCGGTACGCTGGCTCGTCCTCCCGGTTAGAGTGCAACAGTGACTGTGGACGAAGTGTACTACACTGCTTTCTTGTGTGCCAAGCTGAACAAGACGACGAGAGCCATGGAATGCGACTGAACAATCTCAATAGAATGAGAGAGTTCCGTTCTGGCGAGCCCGTTTCAAACTAAAGGATAAGCCCCAGAGTGACAAGGGCAGAAGCAGCAGACCGAATGCCAAGAGCGTGCCGAGAATGGGCGCGATGGCAGATATGGACTGGCCCTGCAGCAGCGCCATGCGCATCCCTTGCACCGCGTAGTTGACGGGGATCAGGCGGGCCAGCAGTTCCAGCGGGCGGGGCAGGCTCTGTACGGGAAACATGGCGCCGCTCAGGAGCCATAGTCCGGAGCTCATCAGCCACACCATCGCACCGCCTTTCTGAAAGGCGATCTGCAAAGTCGCGGCAGTAATTCCCAAAGCCAGCGCGATTGCCAGAGAGAGAATCAGGACGGCCAGGCAAGCAAGCACATTGGCATGGACCGAAGCCCGGAATATCGCCACGCCTGCCGCCAAATAGACCACCAGGTTAACCAGGTTCCCGGCAAAGGCGGAGATGGAACTCAGGATGACGAGTTCGGCGGGCGCGGTTGAGGTGGTCATCAGCACCTCCATCGTGCCAGTCTGCTGCGCCTGCTGCACGGTATTCAGGAAGGCTTGCGTGCTCATCACAAAAAAAATGTAGAGGCCGGTCCCGACCAGCAAGAACGGGAAATAGTCCATGCCACCGGGACGATAGATGGGGCCAATGGAGTGGGACAGGAAATAGAAAGCTGCCAGCTGCGTGAGCAGGCTCGCGAAGGTCAGCACAAAGCCGGTGCGGTGGCGGATGGCGGTCAGCAGGTCGCGACGCAGGATGGCGCGGAGCTTGTCGAGGGATGAGATCACAGAACCCTCCCCGCGCGCTGGATAGGGNNGCAAAGTTGTGCGTCGCCAGCAGGATGGTGGTGTTTTGCCGGACCAGGGTGCGGATCATGGTCCAGAAATGCGCCGTGGTCGCGGCGTCCAGGCTGCGCGTGGGTTCATCGAGCAGCAGGATGGCTGGGCGCTTGACCAACGCGCGCGCAATTCCCAGGCGCTGGTACATTCCGCTGGAAAACTTCATGACCAGCGTGTCGGCTTGCTCCTGAAGGCCGGTGTCTGCCAGAACTTCTTCGATCCGGCGGGAGCGTTCGCGGGGCGCGACTTCGTCGAGAGCGGCGAAGAAGTCGAGGTTCTCTCGCGCGGAAAGCCTGGGGAAGAAGGACCGCTCGGTCGCCACGGCAATCCCAACTTGCCGCCGGACGTCTCCGGCTTGCTGGTTGGTGTCGAACCCGGCAACGTGTACCGAGCCGGNNGGCCGGTGACGGAACACTTTGCGGACGGATTCGAATGCGACTCGGTCCATGAAAGTGAGGACAGTCTTTCGAAATGCAGGATGAAGACTCTGTATTATAGTGGCGATTCGCAGTCGCACCGATTCTTCTGGTTCCGCTTCGCCGCGTGGAACCTGCCTCCATGAGCCAACCCTCAACGCCGTCGGCAACGCGCGGTAATTCTTCTCCGGCAGCAGGGATGTCGAGAGAATTTGAGCTCTTGTGCGCGTGCAGCGGCGTGGAACTTTCTCTGGAACGGAGCGGCCGGATTGCGAATTGCACGGCATCCGAAATCAATTGGGACGAGCTCCTGCGGCAGGCCGAGCACCATGGCGTGGCCCCGCTGCTGGCGCGGAATCTGCGGGCACACGGGCGCGGGGTTCCAGCGAATATCGAGCAATCGCTACGCTCCGGCTTCGAAGCGAATATCCGGCGCAATCTCTGGTTTGCCAGCGAACTGGTGCGGATCCTGCAGCACTTTGACGAGAAAGCAATTCGTACCGTCCCCTACAAAGGGCCAGTTCTGGCGGAGTCAGTCTACGGAGACTTGGCGCTGCGCCGCTTCTCGGATCTCGACTTTCTGGTTGCTCCGTCGGACTTCTCGCGCGCCAAGCAGGCGCTCGGCGAATTGGGATATGAGCCATCCGTTTCCCTGACTCCGGCCGCTGAGCGGATGGTGCTGCAGACCGGGTACGAACTTTCATTCGACAGCGCAGCCGGCAAGTATCTGGTCGAATTGCAATGGGGGTTGCTGCCGCATTTCTATTCCGTGGACCTCTCCGCGAATGACCTGCTGCAGCGTTCGGGGCGCACCGTCCTCGGCGGAAAGGAAGTGCCGTCGCTTTCGCCCGAGGATCTGCTGCTCGTGCTGTGTCTGCACGCCGCGAAACACTTTTGGATGCGGCTGATCTGGATCAGTGACATCGCGGAAACTCTGCGCTCGCAGACGTTAGATTACGGTGTTGTGTTTTCACGCGCGCGGGAGTTAGGCATCGTGCGAGTTCTGGGCGTGAGCTTCTGGCTGGCGAGGAATGTGCTTGGATCGGCGATTCCGCAGCAGGCGGAAGACCTGGTCGGAGCCGATCCACAGATTGAGGTTCTCGGGAAGCTATTTGCCGGCCGCCTGGCCAGTAGCGCTACCTACGACTTTGAGTCGACGGAATACTTCCGGCTAGTGCTGGCCTTGCGAGAGCGCCGGCGAGACCGGGTCCGCTATCTCTGGCGACTGGTGTGGACGCCTGGCCCAGGGGAGGTCGCGGCTGTGCAATTGCCCGGGCCGCTGTCCCCGTTGTATCGCGTGGTACGAATTGTCCGGTTGCTGCGGAAACTTGCCTGAAGGCGCCGTGGCATTTTCGTGCCCACAGACCACAGCCCCGTCGCGCTGATATCATTCCCGGCGTGTCCCAGCGCGGAAGATTCATTACGTTCGAAGGGCTGGACGGCAGCGGCAAGAGCACCCAGCTGGCCAAACTGGCCCGCACGCTGCGTGCCCATGGAATCGCCGTTACGGTTACGCGCGAACCCGGCGGCACCGCGACCGGAGAGAAGATCCGCGAAGTGCTGCTGCATTCGGCGACTTCGGGACTGTCTCCNNGGCGGCCGCAAACTGGGCTCGAAGGCCGTGCTGATATTGCACGACGTGCTTTGCGGCGGGTTGCAGCCGGACCTCACCATCTTGCTCGATAACGATGCGAGCGCGAGCGTGGACCGCGCCCGCCGCCGCAACCGGGCGCACAAGAGTCGTCAGGCAAAAGATGAGAACCGCTTCGAGCAGGAAAATCGCGCGTTCTTTGGACGCGTGCGCAATGCTTATCTTGCGTTGGCTGCCCGTGATCCAAATCGAGTTCATGTCATCAACGCGCGTGGCACGCCGCAGGAAACGCATGCGGTGATCATGGAGTTAGTGCGGAAGAAGCTGAAAATTTAAGACTCACCAGGGAGACACGGAGAAAATCCAAAGCATCTCATTTGGACCAGAGCAGATAGCGATGATCCGCACTCCTCAAGAATCTGTTTGGGTTTCCTCCGTGGCTCGGTGTCTCCGTGGTGAAATGAGCTCAGATGCCATTTTCTGATTTCCACGGCAACCCGGACGTTGTCCATCGCCTGCTCGAGATGCTGGCCCGAAACCGCTTTGCGCATGCTGTCATCCTTGCGGGCGCAAAGGGATCGGGAAAATACACGCTTGCCCTGATGCTGGCGCGGGCAATGAATTGCCTGGAGCAACCGGTCACCAACGGCCTGCCCGATTTCTGCGGACGGTGTTCGAACTGCACGCGCATTGCCCAGGCCGAAGATCTCGACGCTCGTTTCACCGAAGCGGTCGAGGCGCGCGAGAACCTCCGCGAAACTGACAAGAAAGAAACGCGCATCCTGGTACAGGTCCATCCCGACGTGCTGGTGATTCCACCCGATCCGCCGCAGATGATGATCAAGGTGGACCAGGTGCGGCATGTCATCAGGACCATTTACTACCGGCCATCCCAGGCGCGCGAGAGCGTCTACATCTTTACCGAATCGAAGTTCATGAAAGAGGCAGCCAACTCGCTGCTGAAAGTGCTGGAAGAGCCGCCTGAGTTTGCGACCATCTTCCTGCTCGCGGAAAATCCTGGCGAACTGTTGCCCACGATTCGTTCGCGATCGATGACCTTCGCTCTGGGCGCACTGACAACCGACGACATCGAGAAGTTTCTCGCCGCAAGGCGGCCGGACTGGAACCCTCGGCAACGCGCGCTGGTAGCCCGATTGAGCGAAGGAGCGATTGGACGGGCGCTGGGATTCGATCTGGAGAAGTACATTGCGGCGCGAGCGCACGCGCTGGTGATGCTGAACTCGGTACTGCGCGGTGGAGATCATACGGAGCTGTTCAAAACGACCGAGAGCTATCGCCCGGGCGCCGATGGGCGCGAGAAAATTGAAGCTCTTTTGCGGACGCTCTATTCGCTGCTGCAAGATCTCTTGTTTCTTCAGTCGGGCACGCCGCAGTTAGTCCGCAACACGGACATTCAGGGCGAACTCAAGAAGATGTCGGAGGCGGCGGATTTTGCGTGGATCCAGCGGGCGTCCGAAGGGTTGGGCGAAGTGGAGCGCGGGATGCGGCGGAACCTGCTGCGGTCTTTGTCGTTGGATGCATTTGCGACGGCGCTGGAGAGAACGTCCTGAGAGCCGAACCTTCGTGATCTTTACGCACCGTTTACGATCCCCAACAGTTCAAAGCTCTTAACCGCAGAGGGCGCAAAGTATCCACAAAGGTCGCAGAGTGAACCACTTCGGCAATTGTCAAAAAATTGTCATATCTTTTACGGGTGTGATACCGTAATCGGTAAGTTCACACCCCAGTTGTCACCAACACACGATTCCAGTGGTGTGGCACATTTCGCCGCCGAGCGCGCAGGTGGTGCAAATATGAAAGACACACTCGATTCGACACCAGCCGATCAGTCAGCCCCAGAGCAAGAGGGCTTCGCGAATCGCAAGCTGATTCGCCCGTCCTTGAGCCGGACCGACCACAATAATCACGGGCACAACCATCCAGTCCCGGAACGCCGGGAGCGCTCGTCAGCGCCGGCTTCAGCCAAGAAGGTTACCCCCACCGAACAGACCAACGCCGAAAATTTCTACTACCAGAAGCAGATGCAGACCAAGACCCCCATGGTCGTGGTGCTGCGCGACGGCGAGGTGGTGCAAGGCATCATCGAGTGGTACGACAAGGGCTGCATCAAGGTGAACCGCACGGGCGCCCCCAACCTGGTGATCTACAAGCCTGCCATCAAGTACATGTTCAAAGAGGGCGAGAACGGGAAGCGGTAGGGCGGCTTTTGGCTCTTGGCATTTAGCCTTTGGCTTGAACCGGTAGCGAGAAATATTTTCTGCTTCTCTCCATTCAATTTGCCCTTCCACAGCCTCGGGATGACAATAAGAAAAGTGCGCCTGGAATTTGGCTGAATGGGGCTATTTACTCTCCGCCTTCCATCTGCTGCGACAGGTAGTTCGCGATTCCCATCTCTTTCATCGAATGGAGTTGGGCTTCGAGGTAGTCGACGTGGCGCTCTTCGTCCAGAATCATGCGCTGGAATATGGCGCGGGTTCCGTCATCTTTTAAGTCCGAGCACACTCGGACCGACTCGTTGTACTGGCGCACGGCGTCCTGCTCGTCTTTCAGATTGATTTCCATTTGCTGCTGGACGTTCGCGCCCATCTGCGGCTTGAGGCCGACATCGACGGCGGGGACACTGTCGAAGAAGATGATGCGCTCGATGAGGCCTTCGGCATGGCGCATTTCTTCGATCGCGCGCTGCTTGGTGCGCGCAGCCAGTACCTTGTAGCCCCAGTTGCCGCACATTTCGGACTGAGTCATGTATTGCACGATCGCGGTCAGTTCAGCGCTGAGCGCGGAGTTGAGTTGTTCGATTACCTTGGGATCGCCCTTCATGGTGCTCCTTTGCGAAACGAGTATGATCGCAGTTTAGAAGATGCGGGCGCTGTGATGCAGCGCACATGGATTGCGATTACAGCACGAGCGTGCGGATGTTCGCGTTGAGACTTGTGCCGTGCCTACGGGACTCGCGTCGTTTCCCGCCTAACCCAGGACTGACGTCCTGGGCTAATATGTTTCGCCCCTGCGGGGTTGGTGTTTGCCCATTCACACCGGACTGCGACACAAAAGCTGGTGATCTACAAGCCGGCGACTAAGTACATGTTCAAAGAGAGCGAGAACGGAAGGTGGCAGCTTCAAGACCTGGCGGTGTCAGATTTGGAATGCCAGCGTGGTTACTTCTGCGGACCTCGCCAACCATCCGTTGTGCCAATACTTCTTGTCGGGCTATCTGTCCACCCGGGAAGACTTAACGAACTTCCCTCCTGACCAGTTTCCTAGTGTCTTGGATCGCTACGAGGCAATATTCACGTCAGCACTGGCAATCCTCAAGCTCTCTAAGAAGTCTCTGAGGAGGAAGAAGGAGTTTAATTTTGACTCGGCTGACGCTGCGAATCTCGAAAGCGCGGTTGGCGTACTCAGAACCGTTGACACGCTCCAGCAGCTAAAGTTCACCAGGATCGAACTCCTTAAGCCGCCGGGGGCAGACATTCTTTGTGAGAAGGATGGTCAGCGGGTGTGCTGCGAAGTCAAGACGATCACCAAACAAAGCACAGCTCGACCCGAATTTTTCTTCGAAGATCAGCTCTACGCCAAGCTCTTAGAGAGCATCGCGAAGGCCCGAACGCAACTTCAGCAGAGCACTGCACAGTGGCGGTGCACCTTAGCCATATTCGTTTGCATCTCGAATTGGTTCGACCAGTCCATTTTTCTGGGCCAAGACGGCTATCAGTACGTTGTTAACCGGCTGGAGAAAGATCAACTTGAGGGAGAAGGCAGCTTCCTAGAGTCCCTGAAAGGGATTGATGGCGTTTTGTTTGTGACGAAGTTTGGCAACCGCCACCTGTTCCTGAACGAACGGGCGAAATTCATAGACGGCTAGTTGTCTTGCTCCATGTCAATCACCACCGGCTGCAGCTCAATGGAGTGCGCGATTGGCAGGGTCGATTCGGCTCTCACTTAGGCTCAGATTCCAGTTCGGCAGCTATCGTGACCTCACCGCCCACTGTCTTGATTCGTCTCTCCCAAGACTTGTAACCGGCCTTCGTGATCCTTATGGAATGGTCGCCTTCCGTGGCAGGAACAGACGAGGGTGTGTGCCCGACAAAGTTTCCGTCGAGTTCGATGTCAGCGCCACTTGGGCTTGAGGCGAGCTTCAGGACTGTTGAACTGGCCCGGCCAGGGGCCGCTGATTGTATTGTTTCATCGCGGACTGTGGGTTTCGAACTCAGAACCTCAAATGTGGTCTCCTGAGGTTTTCCATTGTCGTCGCGGAGCATTTTGATGCGGCCTTTGTCCCATCGGGCTTTGTAAGCGCCCGGTGCCACTACACAACCGGCCGCTGACGAATTATGCTTTGCGGCGTAAATAGCGCCAGCCCAAGGAATGAGTGTCTTGGCGGACGAAAGGTCGCACCGGATGGAATAAGTATTTCCGTCCGAGGCTTCCACAATGGAAATCGGACGCGTATACGTTCCCCCTCCGGAAGTATGTGAAGTGCAATCGCGTCATCCGACCCAGGCGTGCTGGTGCAGTTTGTTCGCGTCGTCTGAGTGGTATCTGTGTATGTGACAGCGTCGGTTCTCAGTACTTTCAACGTGAGCGGATATTGCTTGGCACCTTCCGCCCATGCCAGGGAAGCGGCAACGAACAAGACCAGTGTACCCGCCAATCGCCGCATGTGATTCTCCCGAATGGATCCTGCCACGCCGCAACACGATCTGCTGTGACCGGGGTCACCGGAAGGAGTCTAACAAGAAATCCGGCAGTCTTCACCTCGAACGCAGGCAGAGTTGAAGGCTGAAAGCTGCCCTACAGCTTCGGCAGCACGA
>PMCH01000204.1 GCA_003154055.1 Acidobacteriaceae bacterium | reverse complement strand
TGCAGTCTTACCTGGTGAACGAAATCCAGGAAGTCTACCGGCTCCAAGGTGTGAACATCTCGGATAAGCACATCGAGGTGATCGTCCGCCAGATGATGCGCTGGGTGAAGGTCGAAGACGTCGGCGATACCCAGTTCCTGCTCGAGCAGCAGGTGGACAAGTTCCGCTTCCGCGAGGAAAACGAACGGACCATCTCGAATGGCGGCAAGCCGGCCACTGGGCGTCCGTTGCTGCTCGGGATTACGAAGGCGTCGCTCTCGACCGACTCGTTCATCTCGGCCGCATCGTTCCAGGAGACCACGCGCGTGCTCACGGAAGCTTCCATTCAGGGCGCCGTGGATCATCTGCGCGGCTTGAAGGAAAACGTAATCGTGGGCCGTCTGATTCCCGCGGGCACGGGCATGGAGTACTACCGCAACGTGCGGCTCTCTCCGGAGATGGAGGAAGCTGCCCAGAAGGTGCAGGAGGAAGTCTCGCATGCTTACGAAGAGGCCGAGCGCGCGCTCGAACTCATGCGGCATGAAGGCGAGACGGAAGAACTCGCCGCGGAGTAAACCAGAACCCATCCACTCCAGGGGCGACGCGAGTCGCCCCTTGTTGTTCTAAAAACAATGGCGTTCGCTGTTGAACCACAGCGCTTGATCGATCCACCCGAGGGCCGCAAAGCCAGGCCAGAGCCATTTCCCGGCGGGCTCATCCTGGCCCCGGCCCTGGCACGTTTCTGGCGTCTGTTGCGGATCTCGATCTGGCGCGCCTTCGAACACGATGCATTTGCTATCGCGAAAGCGTCTGCCTATTCCTCCATCCTGACCTTCTTCCCGGCACTTCTGGTGCTCGGCTCGGTACTCGCCACCGTGCGCCGCGGCGAAGTCTACCTGCGCCAGATCTCCTACGCCCTGGGCCGCATTCTGCCCGCTGGCAGCGCCACCGCCCTCGCATACTTGAAAGGATCGACGCAGCGGCCGGTCGGCCTGCTGATTGGCACCTCGCTGCTCACGATCTGGACGGCTTCCGGTGTGGTCGTTTCCTGGATGGACGGCTTCCGCCGCGCCTACCAGCTTCAAAAAACCTGGGGACTGGTAAAGGAGCGTCTCATCGCTATTTCCCTGGTGATCATGGCGGGCCTTCCCCTGACGTTTGCCACAATTCTGGTGGCGTCCGGCGCCCGGATCGAAACCCGCCTCCTGTTTCAACTCGGCCATGACTTCGGGCCCTTGGTGCTGCTGCTCTGGATGCTCATCCGCTGGGCGATTGCCATCCTCACCAGCATCGCGGTCATTGCCCTGATCTATCACAACGCGGTTCCCCGAACGCAGCCCTGGCACAGTGTTCTGCCGGGCGCCTTTCTCGCCACTGCGCTGTGGCTCGCCACGAGCGCTCTGTTTGGATGGTACCTGCAGCACTATGCCGACTACAGCATCATCTACGGATCGCTGGGCGTGGGTATCGCGTTGCTGTTCTGGATGTACCTGATCTCGCTGGTCGTGCTCATCGGCGCCGAATTTAATGCCATGCTGTTCCCCCGCGCCATGATGAAGTGCGAATCGAAGGCTGATGAGGCAGTAGCCAGTAGCCAGTAGCCGGAAGTCTGCAAGCCGGTTCTCACTGATTACTGACTGCTTATTACCGACTACTGGGAAGGAAACATTCCATTTGACGCCGCACAAACCGGATCTCGTTGCTGGAGACTTGCCCGCCGATTCACTCAGTGCGAACGCGGACAGCGCGCGCGTGCGCCGCGCCAAGATCATCTGCACCATTGGTCCCGCCTGTGATTCCGAAGAGTGCGTTCGTGACCTGATGCAGCTCGGCATGGATGTTGCCCGGCTGAATTTCTCCCACGGCACGCATGCGGAGCACGCCCGGCGAATNNTTGCTGGAGACCGGGAGCCGCCTGACCATCACGCCGCGCCAAGTGGCGGGAACAGCGACGCTGATCTCCACGGATTTTCCAGGTCTGGCGCGCGAAGTCGCGCCCGGCGCTCGCGTTCTTCTCTCCGACGGCCGTATCGAACTGCGGGTGCTTGCCACTCACGGCGCCGACGTGGAGTGCGAAGTTCTTAACGGAGGCCTGCTCGCCGAGCAACAGGGGATTAACCTGCCCGGCGCGGCGGTGTCCATTCCCGCGCTGACCGGCAAAGACAAGCTGGACCTCAAGTTCGGGCTGCAACATGGGGTGGATGCTGTAGCGCTCTCGTTTGTTCGATCCGCCGACGATATCCGGGTGGCGGAAAAACTGATGCGCGATTTCGGCCGCTCCGTGCCGATCGTTGCCAAGCTGGAAAAACCGCAGGCCATCGAACGGCTCGAAGAAATTCTTGAGGCTGCTGCCGGAGTGATGATTGCCCGCGGCGACCTCGGAGTGGAAGTGCCACCCGAGCAAGTCCCGATTATTCAGAAGCGAGTGATTCAGCGCGCCGCGGTCTGGCGCAAGCCGGTCATCACCGCCACTCAGATGCTCGAGTCCATGACCCAGAGTCCACGGCCCACGCGCGCCGAGGCCAGCGACGTGGCCAATGCAATCTTCGACGGCACCGACGTGGTCATGCTCTCGGGCGAGACCGCCAGCGGCCAGTATCCACGCGAGACGGTTGCCATGATGACGCGCATCATTCTGGAGGCGGAAGCCAGCATGGCCGAACAGCCGCAAACCGCGCGCCGCCGGGAGCGCCATAGTTATTCGATTGCGGAAACCATCTGCGAATCGATCGCGCACGCCGCCGAAGATCT
>PMCH01000108.1 GCA_003154055.1 Acidobacteriaceae bacterium | reverse complement strand
TCGTCACCGGATGCTGGTACGGAGCTTGATGCCGGGCTGCCGGATGCGGAACCGCCAGACACGGAACAGGCAACTGTGAAGCTGGAAGGGGTCCTGATCGATGACTTCGAAGACGGCGACAACAAGGCCGCATTCCCAGGCGCGGTCTGGTATCAGTACAACGACAGCAGTAACGGCGGCAAATCCCTTCTCACCTTCACCGGAGCCGCCGTCGGGGCTATCGCCATGAACGGTCCAGGCTACCAATCCTCGCGCTCCATGGAGATCTCCTACACCTTCGACCAAGGCACCTTCCTCTACCAGCCCTATCTCGGATTCGGCGTTTGGTTCGCCGATAGCACCGCCCCCATGGATGCTTCTGCCTACCTCGGAATAGCGTACACCTATCGCGGCGGCGCCCATCGGGCCAGGATCGAAACCTTCGACGTGACGGACTATGACTACTTGGGTATGGCCCTGCCCGCATCCGCGGACTGGAAGACCGTCATCATTCCCTTCGCCCAGCTTAGCCAGGAAGGCTTTGGGAAGAAGGTAGTTTTCAATCCCAAGAATCTCGGCAATGTCGGCTTCCAGGTACAGGGCGCCACGGGCACACAGGGGGAGTTCTGGATGGACAACCTGATGTTCCTGACCAAGCTGCCTTATCAGACCCCCGACATGACGGTGATGCCAGCCGCCCCGCCTGCGGAAAACCCCATCGATTCCATCGTCATTTCCAATCCCTTGCAGACCAAGGCCGCCACCTATCTCACCCGCGGCTACAACATCACCAATTGGTTGGAACAGGCTCGATTCACAGAGTTCACCTACGACGAGGCATTCGTCGACAAGTTGGCCGCAGCCGGCTTCAAGTCCTTGCGCCTTCCCATCGATCTGGATCTCTACATCACGGCAACAACCGGGACGGGTGGCGCCCTGGATGTGACAGTCCACGACGATCTCTTCACGATCCTCGACGCCTTCGCGGACTGGACCGCTAAGGCCGGGATTTCCCTGACCATCGATTACCACCAGTACGATGCGTCCCTGAACAAGGCGGATCCCGACTCTGTGACCAAGGCGGTTCTACTTTGGGGCAAAGTTGCCGCGCATTTCGCCAACAACCCGCGCGAGGATCTCTTCTACGAATTGCTCAATGAACCCGAATTGTCCTTCGGTGGCACGCCACCCACCCAGGCCGAGTGGACCGCCATGGCCGAACGGATGGTGGCGGCCATTCGCGCAACCGACCAGACACACACCCTCATCTTCGGGGACGTGCAGTGGTACGGCATTGTCCCGCTGTCCGCGCGCAAGCCGCTGTCCGACGGCAATGTGGTGTACGCCTTCCACGATTACGAGCCCTTCATTTTCACCCACCAAGGGGCCGATTGGGCCAAGATGGCCTCGACCCACGACATCCCGTATCCCTATAGTGCGGAGCGCTGGTCCCCCTACTTCGCGGATCTGGGTTTCAACCTTTACATGGATTCATGGATCCTCGCCGCGGCCAGGAACTACTACCAGACCGGCAACCGCGCGACCCTGCGCAACCAGATGCTGGCCGCCAAGCGCTGGGCAGTCGCCAACAACGTGCCAGTCATCTGCAATGAATTTGGCGCCTACGATCAGGCGTCACGGCTGGAGGATCGGGCGCGCTACTTGACCGATGTGGTTTCGATCTTCGAGGAACTAGAAATCCCCTGGCAAGAGTGGTTTATGCTCATGGACAGCGCGGGAACCGTGATTCCCGAATACCGAACCGCCATGCATCTTGGGCAGTAGGCCGAACTACCGTTGGCCCGCGGTCAGGCGTATGATCGTCAAGCCGGGCTCGGCGCTTCGATCTGCGATTGCCAAGGAGCAGTAGACGTAGACGTCGTATCCGCTGCTCACCGGATCGGGCAAGCCCGTTACGCTGACCGTGGCCTGGGAAGCGATCGCCCGCGGATCGAGGCTCTCCCCTGGGACTCCCGTCCGGGGCTTGCTCGACCGCTAAGGCCGCGAGGTTGTCTATTCTAGTTCGTTGACGACGTACGGCTGGTAGCTGCCGGTCACGTCGCCGTTCGAGTTGATCTGGCCCAGGCGCGAGAACTGGGACAGGGTGGAGTCGCAGTCCAAGTCGCCCTTTGCATAGGCGGTGAACTTGGCTGTCGCGCCTGTACCAGAGCCGGTGTACCCAGGAAGGTAGTTGTGGGCATCAGGCAAGGCGAAATTGAGGGCCAACCAAACACCATCTTTGCCCCAGACACTATCGTTCCCCGGACATCGCTGGCCTGTGTAGCAGCCGCAGTTCGTTGAACTGTTTGCCCAGGCGGCGCTGGTACCGGGGAACTGTTTGGCCAGCGCGCCACCAGTCGCGTCCATGTGGTCCGTTTCGTAGTAGGTCAACGAGCCTGCCCATTCCTTGTTGAGGTGGCCGGACGCCTCAGCCGTGCGTGATTTCCTCAGGTACCGGGTAAAGGCGGGAATCGCCACTGCTGCCAGAATTCCGATGATCGCCACGACGATCATCAGCTCCACCAGGGTGAAGCCTCCGCTTCGCTTACGAGTTCTTGTAGTCATTTTTGCGTGCCTCCTGGTTTCTGCAACTCTGCACCCGATGTGCCACAGCAAAACTATTCGCCTTATATTATCTAACACAAGCTGTGATCCCTATGCAAACCGAGCTTGGTCAGGGCACATGTTCGCAGGTCGACAGTGACAAAGATCGGTTTGGGCAGCTTCGACTGACAAAAGGAGTCATATGGGAGTGCCTAATCGTTTCGCCGCGGTTCTTCTGCGTCGGAAAACCCTCTCGCCGTGGGCCGCCACGCCCACCTGCCAGACCGGGTTCCGTGAGGCGGATCTGACCGCGGGCACAGCGTCCGGAGAGGTGCGTCCCGAGCATGCGACGCAGTCTACCGAATCTGCACCCCGCTGAGGCGCCAGTCAGTTCAGCCAGCTCTCGCCGGCCTGCTCCTCGCCACCCTCCACGTCCGGTGAGCCGGGTGGCGGGCGCGCTGGCTATGTCCCCGCTCTCAGTCGGGGCTGATTTGCCGTCGCTCCCCCAGCAGCGTCGAGGTAGGGCCGTTTACTGCTTCGTCAGTATGACCCCAGGGCACGCGCCCAGAGTATTGCTGGCAGTAGCGCACGAGGTCGGCGAAGAGCAGCAGNNGAACCACTAAAAACGCCCGTCATGGTTCCCGATGATGAAATTGTTCCCGAGAAAGTCGATGACGTCGCCCCGCCGCAGGTCACCGCAGAGGTAGGGACTGAAAAGCTTCCGCTAGAAACCGCAACAGTCAATGTTTGACCTGGAGATGAACAGCCAGATCCAGCTTGCGAAATAATTTGCAGAGTCCAAGAGCCTGATGTGTCTCCCATGGAAGTTGCTGTGCAGGAGCCTCCACCCGAGCTGCCGCCCGTACACGCGGTGCCGCATGGAGCCGCATTGACGCAATTATCCAACGATTCAGACGCGGCCGCGCAGTTCGCGCCATATTGATTCGAACAGGTCTTCATGCCGTTACCGGCGCAATTGCAGGCCATAAGGTCTGGGCATTGTCCGCCGTTGTAGTTGCCGTTAAGGTAGCCCGCGCCAAAGACCGCAGTTGCCATAATGTCGCAATACTGCTCAACACAAGCGATGCAGTTCGGCGAGACGCATTGCTGGCTCGTGGCGCCGCCCGTACTTATTGCGCCGCCTGACACCGCAATGCCACCAGTGCTTACGATTCCGCCTGTTCCACCCGTCGGGGTAATTCCGCCGGCGCCAGTGGTTCCCCCGCTGCCACCTGTGCCGCCCGTTCCTCCGTTGCTGTTGTTGCCCGTACACGAGGTGCCGCATTGGACTGCGTCAAGGCAATTGGTGAGTGCCGTGAACGCGGTTACACAATTCGAGCCGTCTTGTTGGGTGCAAAGGTCCATGCCGCCGCTTGCGCTCGCGCTCGCCGNNACACGAACAGGCCATGATGTTGGGGCATTGCCCGCCGTTGAACTGATTGTTCATGTAGCCGCCTCCGAAGGCCGTCATCGCCTCGCTATTACAGTTCTGCTCGACGCAAGAAAGACAGGTGGCGGAAGGAAGGCATTGCTGCCCAGTTGCGCCGCCGTTATTGGAGGGATTGCTCTCCGTCTTTCCCGAACCGCAACCTACGACCGTCATCGCCGCAACAAACAAACACGCCTTGAGTACCATGGTATCCTGCCTCTCTACTTGATATCCCACTTCACGTATCACACGCACCAGAGGTGCGTAGTCGCTTCAAACGCCATTTCGCCTTCACCGAATCGCATCTGCAAGATGGCTGATCACAGATCTTGCGTTAACGACATCAACCTACACGCCAAAACTATCCCTCTACCCAACACGCATTCTGGAAACCAGGTGTTTCTTCAGTTCGGCAGAAGTCCGCCACCGCTTGAGGACGCCGCAGCTTTGCCTCCGAGGTTCATCTCGCTCCGCGAATTTGTGCGAGAATTTTGGTGGTGCGTTTCCGGACAGACGCGGCTTAGTTCAATCTCGGTTTACTGGAGTGCTCGCTCGTCGGCGTTCCCCTCGCTNNCGCCCTGATCCACTCGTCCTTGTCCTTGCACGATAGCCGCTATGAAGAGTATGCTCGGAGCAGAAACTAGCGACGAGGGAGTTCATTGATGAGGTGTGACCACTTAGTCGGCCGCCTGAGGGCGTGGATGCGCCGTCAGGCATGCGTTTCTGTTCAGGCATGTGCGGTTTTCGTCCTGGCATTGACCGCCGGCTGTAGCGTCGATGACAAGATAAGCGCGTTGCCGGACGGCCCGCCAACGATCGATACGGCCGAGGGAGGGGCGGCAGGTTCTGGGAGCATAATCAACCTACCCGAGCCGCGGACGACCGACGGTGGCCCTTGTCCGCCGTTCGACTGCGGCACAGGGGCGACCAAGCACTGTGGAGATTTCGGGAACGCTTGTGGACAGTTGGAGCATTGTGGCGACTGTCCGACCGGCCTGCAGTGCAAGAACAACGTTTGCGCGGTGAAGACCTGCCTGACGAGTTGCAGCGTTCCAGGCGGGAATTACTGCGGCACGGCCGGCGACGGGTGCGGGGGCACGTTGGACTGTCCGGCAGACTGCCCAACCGTCGGATGGGTGTGTGTGGATAATCTGTGCAAGGGGCCTGCCT
>PMCH01000264.1:397-17524 GCA_003154055.1 Acidobacteriaceae bacterium | reverse complement strand
GGACACTTCTTGATTGGCTTGTCGGAAAACATCCGGAGCTTCTCGAACCGGTGTCCGCACTTCTTGCACAGGTATTCGTAGAGGGGCATGAGTGTTGTGATTTTAGCAGTTTGGGGACTAAACCTTATCCTCTTGTCATCCCGAGCGAAGCGAGGGATCTGCAGTACGCGTTTTCGCGGGCGAGGGCGCCCGCGCCACGCTGTCACCTCTTCAGTAAATCCACCGGCTCCCGCACATCGTGCACGCGGAAATACTTTGCCAGCGCCGGATATCTTGCGGCCACCGCCTCATACATCGCATAGGCAACATTGCGGTAGGAAGTATGTCCGGCCGGCGTGGTGCGCAATTCGGAGATGTATACGGCCTCCGCAAAGTCCATCTTGAAGAGCGTGCGCTTGCGGAAGGCAAGCGGAATTGCGTATTGCGCGTTCTGCCCGGCTTCCTGGCCGCCGCCCCCACCCACCTTCCGCACCACTGCGTCCGCCCGCTTCATGGCAGATTCGTANNCCGCCAATGTCCATCAGGATGTCGAATCGAAACTGCTGCCCCGCGGAAAAAGCGCGCAGCATCTCGTCGTGTTTGCCGCGATTGCGCAAGCCGAGATCAATGACTTCCCTGCGTCGTGCATCCCCCGCCGCAACCACCGCCTCGCGAATCTGCCGGTAAGAATAATGACAGTGCTCGTAAAGGAGCGTCGTTGCGAGCTCAACCTCGATTTCATCCTTATCGAGCAGATCCACCAGCGGCGCCGGCCGAAGCGCAGCGCCTTGCATCAGGTCCGCCGCCGCCTGCTGAAGCTCGCGCCGGGTTTCCATCTCGTAGGAACTCGGGTCCGCATACTTCACCAGCGTGGGCGCGACCCGCACCTCGCGCAACAATTCGGCTTCCGCGCGATCGGCAAGTTCCGGCGAAACCGCGCGAATCTCAGCGACCAGCGCGCGCAGCGACTCCTCGTTCGCGTTATACGCGGGAGAAATCGCCGCTTTCTTCAGCAACCCTCCCAGGTCCCGGACCTCTTTATGGGTATGCGCGAGCAAATGCGCGACCTGCGTTTCCAGCGTGCGGGCGTTGACGATTTCTCCCAGCGACGTATTGGCGGCCAGTGGCAGGAAATAGCGCGAAATGTCGAATGCCCGCGCCCGCAGCGTGCGCTCGTACGCATCCTGCTTCATGTCGGCGGGCTTGGGTGTGATCCCCCGCAGATACTGAAACATCGTCTCTGAGAGCCGCTCGTAATCGGCGAAGAGCTGCGTGATCGTTTCGCGGTACAGCGTGCCCGTTTCCTTGTCGTCGCCGAAGTCCGGCAAGTAGTAGCCGCTCTTCTTGAAATCCTGATAACGGGTCGAGCGCTCCTGCCCGTCCCAGCGCTGTTCATCCACGATTGCGACGGCCGCCAGAATCGAAAGCCGCTCAATTGCCAGCGCGATGTGGGCCAGATCCGCAATCGACCGGTGACCGTACTGGAAATAGAACGTGTTAAGGAACTTCTCGGCCTTCTGCTGCGTAATCTCCCGCAGCGACTCTTTCATGGAGAGCGCCGAGCGTGAGTACTTGGCCATGGCATAGGCTTGAATCTCGGGCTCAACGCCATACACGGCAAACACTTCGACAGAGGTCGAAGGGGGTTTACCGGGGGAATCGTTGGAAATCACGGGGTCGTTCGCAATCGCTTGAGACATGGAAGTGAAGGAATCTTAACCGTCAACCCGGTCGGGCGCAATCGGAGGAAAGTGGGGGAAACGTTAACGATTAACTCGGGCCGTCGCCTGAATCCGGCCTCCATCGACGGCTTGACGTTACCATCGGATACCGCAGGGGTTGCCAACGTCACTTTTCAATTTGTGAGGAATCATTTATAAAAGATGAACACCAACTATTTCATGAGCCGTCTGTCATTCATCTTTATATTGTTATTTTCGCCCTCGATGCTGGCGGCGCAGTCTATGGGTCCGGCTGGCCTCTCGTTTTCATCGGCAGAAGCGACTCCAGGGTTGCCTCCCGTGACTGCGCCCATCTTCGCTTCCCCCGTTTCGCTGCCGCGGATGTCGGCCGAACTGGCCCTTGCCGCCTACCAGCAGCAGGCCAGCCGTCAGTCGCAGGCGCTGGTGGGATACTCTGCCGCCACCCTGATTCGCGCGGAATTACCCGCCAGTTCCCAACGCGGTGAATTTGAACTGGAGCGGCGCTACACCGCGCCCCGCAGTTTGGCTTTCAAGCCCCTTCACTACGAAGGCGACGGATTCGTCAAAACCAACGTGATCGCACGGCTTCTGCAATCGGAAGTCGACCATGTGCAGAAAGACGATCCCACTTCGACCGCTCTCCGTCCTGAGAATTACAAGTTCTCGCACAAGGGCACGGCCCAGCTCGCCGGCCGCGCCGTCCATGTCTTCCAGGTGAAGCCGCGGAAGAAGCGTCCCGGGCTGTTCAAGGGGCAAATCTATCTCGACGCCTACACTGGCAGCCTGGTGCGCGTGGAAGGGCGAGTAGTGAAATCGCCGTCGCTCTTCGTGAAGAAGATTGATTTCGTCCAGGACTACGCGAACGTCAACGGCTTCACTTTCCCCGTGCGGATGCACTCCGAAGCGAAAGCCGCGCTGGTGGGCCGCACCGTCGTCGACATCGAGAACCGGGATTATCAGCCGGTCCCTGCTCCTCTGGAATCGGCCTCCTCGGCCGGTTCATACTAATGATGCCGTGAAGGCCTTAGCCGACGACCGCATCGAACTGGTTCAAGCCGTTCTCCCCGCCCACGTCGGACAAGCGAAAGAACTGTTTCTGGAATATGCCGGCTCTCTCGGTTTCAGCCTCTGTTTCCAGAGTTTCGATGAAGAACTGAAATCCCTGCCCGGCGCTTACGGTCCTCCCGAGGGACGCCTGCTGCTGGCCCATCTCGCTGGCCAACCGGCTGGATGTGTTGCGCTCCGCAAACTCGAAAACAATATCTGCGAGATGAAGCGCCTCTATGTGCGTCCCACCTTCCGTGGGAAACGCCTGGGAAAAAGTTTAGTGGACGCCATCATCGCCGAAGCCCGGACAAGCGGCTATCAGCGCATGCGTCTCGACACGATTGCATCGTCAATGCAAGATGCCATTGCACTCTATCGCCGGATCGGATTCCGCGAAATCCCACCCTACCGCTCCAACCCTATTGAATGTGCTCTCTACATGGAGTTGGTGCTGCAGCCGGACTACGGCGGCGATTTCGTCCCCGCGCCCTCCACGGGTTGAGGTGCGTTTGCCCCGCCAGTAGCGACCGGCAAAGCGGGGATCCCGTGCCCGAGGATGACAATGTCTACCCGGCGATTCACGCCTCGTCCTTCGTTCGTCCGGTTATCAGCCTCCGGGTGATACTCGGCATATCCGGCAGCGCTGAGGCGTGCAGGGCTGAAACCGTCACGAACGATGAGCAGCCGTACCAACTCCGTCGCCCGTGCTGTCGACAGTTCCCAATTCGACGCGAACTGCCCGGTGTGGATGGGAACATTGTCGGTGTACCCCTCGATGCGGAGCCGGTAATCACGCGCCCGCAGCAGGGTGGCAATCTTGTCGAACGCTTCCTGGGACGTGGCTTTCATCTGCGCAGCCCCGCTCTCAAAGAACCCCACTTCCCGCAGGCTGATCACCAGGCCGTCCGGCTCGCGCCGCATCGCAATTTCTTTCCGCGCAATCTGGGAGGAGAGAGCTGACTCCAGCTCATGCTGCAATTGTCCGAGATCGCCGTTTTCGCTTCCGCCTCCCCCGCCCAGCGCTTCCTGGGGCGATGAAAGGATGCGCCCCACGCTGGCGTTTCGTTTCATGTTTTCGACCGCCTGTACTGTGCTGAATGGCATCGGCTCCTGGAGGTCTATGGGAACTCGTGTGCTGGAAGCCTGAAACACTCCCAGTTCCTGGAATGCAACCTGAATAGCCAGGGCCAGTTTCCCGACCTTCCGCTTGTCCACTTGCGAGGTGGAGTACAGCACGACAAAGAATGCAAATAACAATGTGATGAAGTCCGCGTAGGAAACTAGCCAGCGCTCGTGATTGGGATGGCTGGCGCGCTTCTTGCGGCGGCTCATGGCTCGAGTCCCTGTTCCTCTGCGTTCGGATCCCGTTCCTCCGACAGAAATCCGAGCAGCTTGTTCTCCAGCATGCGCGGGTTCATGCCTTCAAGAATGGAGACCACACCCTCCAACGTCATCTCCCGGATGACCTGCTCTTCGCGAATCCGGATCTTGAGCTTTCCGGCTGCCGGCAGCAGCAAGAGGTTGGCGGCCCCAACGCCATAGATGGTGGCGACAAAAGCAACGGCAATGCCGCGGCCCACCTCGTCGATTTTGTCCAGATGCTGCATCACCTGGATCAGTCCCAGCACCGCCCCGATGATGCCGATGGTGGGCGAAAATCCCCCCGCCGATTCGAATACCTGCGAGAGTTTCTCCTCTCGTTCTTCCAGATTGTCGAGTTCGAGTTCCATGATTTTCCGCAGTTCCTGCGGTTCGGTCCCGTCCACTGCCAGCATCAGCGAGCGGCGGAGAAAAGGTTCCTGAATGTTGGGGAGTTCCCGATCCAGCGAGACGACACCCTCCCGCCGCGCCTGGTTTGCGTACTTCACCAGCGCATCGATGGTGGAGCGCCCATTCTGGTTGGGTTCAAGAAAGACGTTGGCCAGCCGCCGGAGCGCTTTGATCACCACGGGCAGCGGGAAATTGATCAGCACCGCTCCCATGGTTCCCCCGAAAACGATCATGGCGGCCGTCGGTTGCAGCACCTGTCCCAGGTTTCCGCCTTCCAGCATGAGACCAAGCAGGATGCCGCCCAGTCCCAGCAGGAGACCACCAAGGGTTGCCTTATCCAAGCGGCCTCCTACCTTTCTTCGCTGCTGCGGGTATCACTTTTCACGATGGGCAAGAGCGCGGCGCGATTGTCCCACCAGAGCATCATTCCTTGCAGCACAGAGCGCCGGAATTCTACGACCTTCTCCAGTACCTCCTGGGCGCTCTCCCGCACCACGATTTTTTCGCCGGTGATCAGTGTGATGACCGTGTCCGGTGCCTGCTCGACAAATTTGATGAGGTCCGAATTGACGGCCAGGGGAGAGGCATTGAGCCGGGTGAGCTGGATCATGATTTTTCTCCTGGGCGCGTTCGCCTAATAGTCTCTCTTCGTATATAGATCGGCGGAATCCCGCGGAGCGCGTAGGCAGGGCTCCAAACCGGGCTGGTTACCTAAGGTCTCACTCGGAGAGTACCTGTGGAAATAAAGCGCTGCGCTGCTCTGCCGATGTCCCGTATGAAACCAAACGGGTTCCGCAGGACAAACGGAATGCAGCCTCCGGGAAGGGTTCGGGGACGGTTCCAGGAACGGAACCAAAAGGAGATTCACAATGGCACTCAGCATTCTGAACAATATTCCGTCCCTGGCCGCTCAGAACCAGTTGGCGATTACAGGTGCGGGTCTGCAGAAGACGCTGTTCCGGCTGTCATCGGGTTCGCGCATCAATAGCGGCGCGGATGACGCTGCCGGTCTCGCGATTGCCGACGGGTTACGAGCCAACATCTCGGCCCTGACGCAGTCTTCCCGCAACGCGAATGACGGCACCGGCAAACTGCAAGTCGCTGATGGCGCGCTCGCCCAGGTCACCACTCTTTTGAACCGCGCCGTTACGCTGGCCACTGAGTCCGCCAACGGCACCGTGTCCGACACCCAGCGCACTGCTCTGGACAGCGAGTTCACGGCGATCAAAGCTGAAATCGATCGCATCGGTTCCAATACCACCTTCAACGGTACGCAGGTGTTCAGCGCAACTTCGATCGACATCTACCTCAGCGACTCCACCACCACTGGATCCAGCACGATTTCGACAACCACGGGTGCGATTAGCTCCCTGGGCATCGGTCTGGGTGCGAATGCCAGCAATGTTCTGAGTGCGATCGGCAACGCGACGGCCGGTAAGGTCGTCGCCATCGGCACGCAGACGTACACGTTCGCTGCGGCCGCTGGCGCTGCCGGCACGGTCGCCATTGGCGCCACCACCGCGGACACTCTGGCTAACCTGGCCGCCGCCGTCAATGGCGGGCCGGGAGCCGGAGTTGCCTACGGCGCCGGCACGGTAGCCAATGCGGACGTTTCGGCGGCAGCCACAACCTCCACCGTCACCTTCACCGCGAAGGTGGCCGGAGTTGGCGGAAATGCTCTGGCATCCACCACCGACGACGCCACCTTCGGCTTCAGTAGCGGCGCCACTCTTGCCGGCGGCGCTGGTTCGGCCGGATTGACCACGGCAGCGGCGGCTCAAGCTGCTCTGACCACCATCAACTCTGCCATCCAGTCGGTTGCCGGAACGCGCGGCAATCTTGGCGCTACCATCAACCGGCTGCAGAGCGCAGTCAGTGTCATTAACAACCAGTCCCAGAACCTGACGGCTGCCGAAGATGGCATTCGCGCTGCCGACATCGCTCAGGAAGTGGCGAACCTCACCAAGTTCTCCATCCTGAATCAGACAGGTATCTCGGCCCTGGCGCAAGCCAACCAGAACCAGCAGAGCGTTCTATCGCTCCTGAAGTAGTTGGAATCCCGGAGGCGGTCTGACCGCCGCTTCCGGGAATTTTTCGAGGCACGTCATGTTGGTGGATCCAATTCGATCCAGCGAGCCGCAGCAAGTTCAGCCCGCGGCCGCGGTGCGCGCCGACAACGCGCGCCCTCGCGTTTCCAATACTCCCCGCGCTCCAGTTCCCGTCGTCAAGCCCGTCGCTCCTCAGCCTGATAACTCCGACGAAGTCCAGGTGCAGTGGAACGCTAACGACGGCGTTGTTGTCCAGATCACTGACAAGAAAAGTGGCGAGCTGATCCGGCAGATCCCAAGTGAACAAGTGCTGAATGTGGCCCGGTTCATCGACCAATTGCTGCAGGAAGAGCGAGCTGCGGCTTCAACCGAACAAGAAACAGGCAGCGATGGGAACCGCCGTTAATCCCGCTGTGCGGTACACATAAAAACTATGAGTACAACCGGTCTGAACTTGAATTCGACAACCGCGAGCCAGGGCACGGGCATCGATGTCACTGCTATCGTGGACCAGATCATTACTGCGGAACAGGCGCCCGAGCGCCTTTGGCAGCAGCAGCAGGCAACACTGACAGTCCAGGCCGCTTCGCTAAATTCGCTCAGCAGCGGAGTGAACGCCCTCAAAGACAAGATATTCGCGCTGGGCGATCTCAGCGGAGCCTTCGCTGGCCAGACTGTTACCTCATCTCAACCCAGCTTGGTCACCGCCAGTGCGCAACCCGGCACTGCCACCGGTGTTCATACGCTGGTCGTCAATCACCTCGCGACCGTCTCTTCCTACTACACCGATCCGGTCACAACCGGGTCCACGCTGGCGCACGGTACTTTCACGCTCGGCGTCGGCCAGGGCAGCAACGTCGTCACCATCGACAGTAGCAACGACACCGTGGACAAGCTCGCCTCCTACATCAACTCCAACAATTACGGTGTGACGGCCAGCGTCATCAGTGACGCCAACGGTTCCCGCCGGGCGCTCGTCAGTAAGACCAGCGGTCTCCCCGGCGACGTCAACGTCACCGCCAACAACACAGGCCTCGTGTTCCACAAGTCTGTCGCGGGAGTCGATGCTGGCTTCTCGCTCGACGGCATCCCCCTGACCAGCACCACCAACACTGTCAGCGCTCCGCTGCCCGGGGTCACTCTCAACCTGCTGGGCGCCAGTCCCGGAACTCCCGTCACGATATCGGTTGCCCCCGATACCGCCGGCATCACCCAGGCCATCAATGATTTCGTCAGTGCCTACAATTCGTCCATTAGAAGCGTGAACTCGCAATTCGCCACCGCTGCCGACGGCACCGCCGGTCCCCTCGCCAGCAACAGCGCGTTGCGGAGTCTGCAAAGTTCACTGCTTTCCGATGTCACCTATTCCATCACCGGCAACAATGGAATTGTGAACCTGGCCTCGCTGGGAGTTGACCTGCAGGACGACGGAACCCTCAAGGTCGACAACACCAAGCTCAGTTCTGCTCTCAGCAACCAGTTCACCAGCGTGCAGAACTTCTTTCAATCGGTGAATACGGGCAGTTTCGGCGCCAACTTCAGCAGCGACCTGCGTTCCATTACCGATGCGGGGGCGGGCCTGCTCAGCCTCAACCTCAGCGAGAATTCCGCCGGCCAGAAACAGCTCACCCGGCAGATCAACGACCTGGAGGACCGGCTGGTCAACCGCCGCACGTTTCTCATCAGCCAGTACAGCCAGGTGGACGCCATGCTCCGGCAGTACCCGGTGCTGATTCAGCAGATCCAGACTCAACTGGGGACCCTCACGAGTAAGTAATCATGGACGCTATCCAGGCTTATCGCGAATCGGAGATCAGCGGTGACAACCCCGTTCACCTGGTCGTGCTTCTCTACGACCAGTTATTGCGCGATCTCCAGCGCGCCTTGGACGCTTTCCGCAAACAGGATGTCGAACGCCGCTGCGCGGAACTGGACCACGCTTTGGTCGTGCTCGTTCAGTTGCAAGGATCGCTGAACCTGGACGGAGGCGGCGAAGTGGCTCAGAGCCTGGACCGCTTCTATGACCTGGTGCGCGAGAACCTGGTGCGCGCCAGCATGGAGGGATCANNGAACGCCAGCACCCCGTGCCTGCACCCAAACAGGCGGCGCCCCACGCTGCCGGCGATGAAACGAACGGAAAAGCCCAGGGGAGTTCAGAATGGAAGGCGTAGGGATCGCCGTGCAAGCACTCGAGAACGCGAATCAGAAACTCGACCTGCTGCTCAAAACCCTGCGGCCTGCGCAGGGCTCCTGTGCGGTCGGTGCTGAGCAGATGGCCGCAGCTCTGGCCGAAGTGCTGCGCGTCGGCGAATGGCTCCGTGCCGGGTTGGCCAAACAGACGGACGGGCGCGTGCCCGAAGAATTGGAGCGGTACCGGCAACACCTCGAACAGCTCCGGCAACTGTTGCCGGACGTGCACGCTCAGCTTCTTACCGCGCGGTCCCAACTGGAGGGGGAGCGAGCGCATCTGGAATCTGCGACTGCCTGGTCCCGTTCGGCTTCGTCGCGTTAGTGCCCGTCGGACGAATTCACTGCGTTTTCAAAACAGCCCCAGCACGGCAATCCCGCTGTCCGTGCTCACAGACACCTTCCCGTTGACTACCATCAGAACTTGCGGCAATCTCGACTCCCGCCGCTCCGCACAACCGTGCCATTGGACAGTTGCCGGGTTTCAGCATAGAGTGCTGCGAACAGGGGCCGCCGGATTCTCCGGCGCACGCATCAGTGTTGGTGGAGGCCACATGGAGTGGGAGCACGATCGTCGTCTTGTCCTCTTCATAGGCCCCGAGTGGGCAGGGTGGTTTTGTGCGCGCTGCTGCTGGAGTCGGCGGCAACCGACCAATCTGAAGGAAAACGAGACTCTCGCAAAGACGATCACAAGAGACTTCGAAGCTCACGACTGCGAACAGTTCGCCCGGGAGAACTGGAAGAGCGCATGAGCGTGAAGTTTTTCGCTGGGGCAACGGGCTGCCGCCTGCGTGCCCCTGCCGCCCTCGCGGCGGTGCTTGTCTGCCGTAGGTTGGATCGCCCGGATTCCACGGCCTAAGGTTTTTTCTCCGGAATGAAAAAGGTCCCCGCGGGCTGATCGATTGCTTCAGAAACTAACGCCCGCAACTCCGCCAGCGGTATTGGTATCCAATGAACGCGGAATTTGTACCCCGCAGCGAGGAAGTCGTCGCTCCCGTCCCTTTCGTGTCCCATCAGGAACACGAAGCCGCAGTTCGGCTGCAAGCTCCGGATGGCCTCCGCGATCACAAAGGCAGACGGGTTACGAATGTTGTTAGTAATCATCAGGACACCATCTGGAGGTTTGGTGCGCACTGCTTCCAGGCAGCCTGCAAGAGTCGTGGGCAGTTCGATTTCGAATCCAGATGCTCGAAAAAATCCACCCAGGCCACAACAGATGTTGTCCTCGCAATTTTCAACCAACAGCAGTCGCTTTGCCATCGCTTCGGAGTCCGTTCACTGACAAGTGGATACGAATCGGCAACCCCTTACAAGTGTGACAATATGGTCGCCTGAAGAACTGTCCTGTTGCCCCTGCGGTATAGAATCGCTTCGACGCAATCTAACCCTGCTTTCGAGGATCACCCCGGTGAACTTCCGCATCTTCTTGTCTACCATCGCGCTTACCCTGATGTTATTCACGGTGGCGGCATTTGCTGCCGACTCTTCCAGCGCACAAAGCAGTACACCCCAGGCCACTACCGCCAACGGTTATCAGCCGAAGTGGTGGAAGGAAGGCATCGTCTACCAGGTGTATCCGCGATCGTTCAAGGATTCGAATGGCGACGGCATCGGCGACCTGAAAGGCATCACGTCGAAGCTGGATTACATCCAGGGGATCGGCGTCAACGTGATCTGGCTGAGCCCGCATTACGATTCGCCGAATGCTGACAACGGCTATGACATTCGCGACTACCGCAAGGTCATGGCTGAATTCGGCACCATGGCCGATTTCGATGAGTTGCTGAAAGGCGTGAAGCAGCGCCACATGAGACTGATCCTCGACCTGGTGGTGAACCATTCCAGCGACGAGCACGCCTGGTTTGCCGAGAGCCGCAAGTCGAAAGACAATCCGTATCGCGACTATTACATCTGGCGTCCGGCGAAGGATGGCCACGAGCCGAACAACTGGGTATCGTTCTTTTCGGGCCCGGCTTGGAAGCTCGATCCCGCGACCAACGAGTACTACCTGCACCTGTTCGCCGAGAAGCAGCCCGATCTCAACTGGGACAATCGCAGAGTCCGCGCGGAAGTCTACGACTTGATGAAGTTCTGGCTCGACAAGGGCGTCGACGGTTTCCGCATGGACGTGATTCCGTTCATCTCAAAACGCGAGGGCTTGCCCGACCTTCCGCCCGACTACAGGATGCGCCCGCACTACTTCTACGCCATGGGTCCGCACCTGCACGAGTACCTGCAGGAGATGAATCGCGAAGTGCTGTCCAAGTACGACCTGATGACTGTCGGCGAGGCCTTTGGGGTCACGCTCGACCAGACGCCGACCTTGGTCGACGAGCGCCGTAACGAACTCAACATGATCTTCAACTTCGATGTGGTGCGGTTGAATCGTGACGGCCGCCAGTGGCGCGACTCGACCCTGCCGGAAATGAAAGCGATCTACACGACTCAGAACAAAGCCTTGGATGTGCATAGCTGGAATACGATCTTTCTCTCCAACCATGACAATCCGCGCGTGGTGTCGACCTTCGGCGATGACTCGCCTGCGTTTCGCGTCCCCTCGGCAAAGCTGCTGGCCACCATGCTGCTCACACTGAAAGGCACGCCTTTTATCTACCAGGGCGACGAGCTGGGGATGACGAACTATCCCTTCACCCGCATCGAGCAGTTCGACGACATCGAGGTAAAGAACGGATGGAAGGCCGACGTTCTCACGGGTAAGGTGAAAGCCGGCGATTACATCGCCAACCTCCGCAAGACCAGCCGCGACCACTCGCGTACTCCCATGCAGTGGGACAGCTCGCCCCAGGCAGGTTTCTCTACCGCCGCCCAGCCTTGGCTGGCCGTCAACCCCAATTACAAAGACATCAACGCCAGTCAGGAACTTGGCGATCCCAACTCGATCTACAGCTATTTCTCGAAGATGTCCCGGTTCCGGGAGAAAACGCCGGCCCTGGTCTACGGCGACTATGAGGACCTCGATCCGGAGAACGCGAAAATCTTCGCCTACACGCGAACTTTGGGGAAAGACAAGTATCTGGTGGTCCTGAATTTCTCGAAAGACGCTGTTGCCTACAACTTGCCCGGTGGACTGAAAGCCGGGGCGTTGCAGATCTCGAATCTCGCTACCGGGGAAGAGGAGACGCCGGTGCTGAATCTGAAGGGCTGGGAAGCCAGGGTTTACAAGCAGTAAGGAAAGCGGATCGCCGATTTTGGGTGGCGGGGTTGTTGGTGGCGGGACTTTGTGTGGCGCAGCGCTTCAGCGCTGCGAGTTACCGCTACTCTGGTTAGTATCTATGGATCGGGCCCGGCCAACTTACGAATCAAGTCTGTCAATAGGGAACCAGAAGTGTGCACTATTGAACAGACGGGATTGAAGGCCCTCCGCTACCGTCGTCGAAAACCATGAGGTGCAATCGCTGTGGGGGAAGAAACAACTGCAGGGATGTATCGGATCTTGCTTGCGGAGGACGACGACGCTGTCCGCGAAATGTTGCAGACAACGCTCGAACGCGACGGCTTTGAAGTGGTTGCGGTAACGAGCGTACGGGATGCGCTCAGTCGTATCGCGACGGAACACTTTGACGCACTACTTTCCGACCTGCACATGCCGCACGCCGGTGATGGTTTCACCGTTGTCAGCGCCATGCGCCACACCCACCCCCACGCAGTAACTCTGGTGCTCAGCGGCTACCCGGCGATCGACGAGGCCTTGGCCGCCATCCGTTTACAGGCTGACGAAGTCCTCGTAAAACCAATCGACATCGCTGCCCTTCGGACACTGATCCGCAATAAACTCACGACCCCTGGAGCTCGGAGGCCGCTGCCAACGGAGAGCGTGGCCACCATACTGGCGCATGAGCTCAATGCCACGATTCAGGACTGGATGCTGCTGGTAGAGCATAACGAAGAGTTGACCTGTGTCCCGCTCAGCCCGGAGGACCGCACTGGTTATCTTCCCAGAATTCTCGCTGACCTCATTGACCGTTTAGGCCTCCCTCAAGGCGAGAAAAATATGGTCTCGATCCCGGCCCGCGAGCACGGAGATCTGCGCCGCAAACAGGGCTACACGGCCGCGATGGTGGTCGAGGAATCGCGAATCCTCCAGGTAAGCATCTTTAATACCTTACAAAACAATCTGGCCAGAATNNGGGGCCACCTGGTCGGCGGCCTAACGCGCCGAACTCAATCTGCGCGCACTCCCATTATTTCAGCTCGGCACTCGCCTTGAAGTTCGCAAAGCCCCCAATCCGACAGGGACACGGAACCCCGCCTCTCGAAAGGCGCGGGAGATGGGGCAACCCGGCGTATAATGGCGCGTCCTTCAGACGCACGGCTTCTTCCGTCCGTCGCAGCTTTCAAGCCATATTCCAGAGAAGAGGAGACTCCCATGTCCAGTATCCCGTCCAGTCCGCAAACACCCGGCGGCACCCCGCCCGCAGCCCAGAAGAGTTCAGGAGCCAAAGTACTTCTGTGGATTGCCGGCATTGTTGTGGGGCTGCTCCTGATTTCTTTTGCCAGTTGCGCCGTAATCGGCTTCTACGCCATGCACAAGATGAAAAGTGCAGGCCTCGATTCGGATTTGATGAAGAGCAACCCCGGGCTCGCCACCGCGAAGATGGCCGTTGCCCTGAACCCGGACGCGGAGATCGTATCGAGCGACGACAAGGCCGGAACCATCGTCGTCCGCAACAAGAAAGACGGCAAGGTCGTAACCATGAAGTTCGACCCGCAGAAGAAATCCATGGTCATTATCGATGAGAACGGCAAAACGATGTCCATGACAACCACGGGAGAGGGGGCCAACGCCAGCATGGAGGTGAAAAGCTCCGAAGGGACCATGAAGATGGGCAGCGGCGCCGACAAAGCGCCCGATTGGGTGCCCGTGTATCCCGGGTCTTCTCCGCAAACCACATTCTCATCCAGCAACGGCACAGAGCAGACGGGCGCCTACACGTTTGTCACCAAGGACGCGGCCGACAAGGTCATTTCATTCTATGGTGACTCTCTGAAATCGGCGGGCTTTGCCGTATCCAACATGACCAGTAACTCCGATGGAAAAGTCGGAGGCATGGTCTCCGGCGAAGACAAGGCCAACAAGCGCGCCGTCATAGTAAGCCTCGGAAGCGAGAATGACGGCACCCACGTCAATGTGACCTTCTCCGTNNTATATATGTATGCAGGTCATCCAATGAAACAAAGGAAACGAGTTACCAGGCGGCGGAAGATTGTCAGCCTCCGAGCATCGGCCAGTGAGGGGGGAGGGGCGCGCTATCTGCCCGCCGAGCTGGCGGGGTGTACAAGCCGATCAAGAAGCCGGTCACGCTGCGCCTGGACGCCGATGTGCTGGCCTGGTTCAAGAAGCAAGGGCACGGCTACCAGACCAGGATCAATCGGGCGCTGCGGAAGGTGATGATGGGAGAGAGAAAGCAGTCCGAGGAGTGAAGCGGGCCCACATCTCGAAAACCGCGAGATGTGGGGCACCCCGTCGCTTACCTATTTTAGAAGGGGGCCACCCGCCAAAGTGCGCGATGTGTGGGGCACCCGGCCAATGAAGTTTACGGGCAAGTTGTTGTTGAACCCTGGACACTGTCCACATTGAAGAGAACGTTATGGGAGGGAAGAGGCCCGGACAAGTTCGCGAAAGCATAGGGGGAATCATTGATATGGTTGCCGGTGATGGTTGCGTTGTTCGAGTTGTACCTAAATGTGAGCGCGCAACCGCTGGTGTGCGTGATGGTATTGGATTTAACAATTGGGCTACCGCCCTCAATGGCGATGCCGACCTGAACATTGGAGATGTAGTTCGATTGCACGGTGATGTCCGATCCGGATATGTCAAATGCCCACGTGAGGTCGGCGACGGTATTGCCTTGCATGGTCATTGGTCCGCCGGTGATGATTGCGGTGGTAGGGTTGTGTGTAACGACATTCCCGCTAACTTGTCCTGCTGAAAAATCCGCAATTCCAGCGCCGGTGAAACCGACTCCGGTGTCGATTACAAAATTCGTTTTTATGGCGACCGAACCTGAAGAGTTGCTACTGGTCGCAGTGATACCTGAGTCGCCGATATTGCGGACGCTGCTGTTTGTGATATTGACGGTTTGTGTTCCCGCACCATTCTCCGCCCAGATACCCTCTCCACAAGCACCACTGGCACTGGTACTCAGCTGATTTCGAGCCGTTACCTGGTTGACTGTCCCCGAGGTGCCGGACGCATAAAAAACACCAGCCAGATGCTGTGGGCTCAATGAGGGGCAGTCGAAATTGATGCCGTTGCCGTCAATCGTGATTCCGGTGAGGTTAACGACTCCGGCGGGGGTGACGTTTTCGATCAGAATTTGGGCATAGAAGGGAGGGCCGTTGATGCTGGTTACATTGGGGGCAAAGTTGCCGTTCGCACTGGCCACGATCACGGCCCGATTCGCATTGCCCGAGGGGATGCCCTTCAAAGTCAAGGGATGGGTGATCGTAACTTGCTCAGGATAGACTCCGGCGCAAATCAAAATAGTGGCCCCGGCAGGCACAGCGCTAACTGCCGCCGAAATCGTGGCGAAGTTGACGTAGGTTGAGCCGGTCCGACAGCCCCCAACTTCGTAGTTCAGGGCTTCCAAAGGGGCGCTCGCCGCAAGTGTCATGACTCCGAGGAAAATCCATGCCAGGTGTCGCGACATACAATTTGTCTCCTTTCATTTCTTTTTCGGCGCGAACATGCCCAAGCTATGGGCACGAACCTGTCTGGATCGTGTCAATGTTGTAAATCGGAGTGGACAGTGACGTCCCCGATGGGACCCGGTCGAATGCGACGAGCGAATCATTCAATGTGTTTCCCTTAAGAATGACGTGGGTGGTGCAGTTGAATTCGATGCTGGTATTTGTGATCTCAGCTATGTTGGCAGACAGGGTGGGACCGGGGTTGGCGTTCCCGCCCTGGAGATAGAAGCCTGTTAAGACATTAGCGATTTTATTGGATTTTGCGGTGCTGCCTTCCCGAATAACGATGGCAATGCCGGGAGCGTCTTGAATGTCGGCAACGGTGTTGCTGGAAATGCTGATGCCGGGCGTTTGCTGGGGAAAGAAGTCGACATCGGCGATGCCGATCGCGCCGCCCGTCACCACATTTTGCTTAATCGCACCGCTGACATTCTCGGAAGCGATACCCTGGGTGTTGTTGTTGCCGGTTACCGAGTTGCCGCTGATTGTGAGGGTAAGAGTTGGCGGATTCTGATCGCTGAGGGCCACGATACCGGTGTTGTCCATGTCGTGAACACTGTTGCCTGCGAGGTCGATGCTTTGGCTGGGACCAGCCCCATTTTCAGCCCAGATTCCGAACCCGCAACCGTTGTTTTGCTGATTCTGGGTGGTCACGTCGGTGACGCTGCCGGAGGTGCCGGAGGCATAAAACACTCCTGCGATTTGAGCGTTTGAGGAGCACGCAAGGCTGCCGTTGCTGCCGTCAACCGTGATACCCAGGATGTTCACGAGCCCGACGGGGGCAACATTCGCGACCAGAACTTGCGCGGCAAAAGGAGTGCCCTGAATGTTCGTGACGTTTACCTGTAGACCGGAGCCGCCCCCGACGACGCGAGGTGGGATGATCACAGGCCGGCCCAGGTTGAGAGGAAACATAACCTGGCCGCGCAAGTTCAGTGGCCGGGAAATCGTTATTTGCTCCGGGTAAATCCCGGGGCAGACGAGAACCGTCGAAAATGGCGGCACAGTGCTCACCGCCGCCTGGATGGTCGGGAAGTTCGGCAGCTTCGCCAGGCATCCTCCCACCTGATAATTCGTCGCCCATGCTGGAATCACTGCGAGCAGAGAAAATAGTGCCAGGAACAATTTGCGGTGCTTCGACATACCATTGCCCCCTAACTCTAAGGCTCAGGGAAAACCGGCCAGCGTGAACGAGCGGGAGGAACTAATCGGCCAGTATTCTGCTATCGGCGGTAGTTTTTGTCAAGAGGCCAATGTAGTGCCTGAGTAGTTGGTGTAATCGCCTTCCATGAGAAGGCCGGTCGGAGTCAAGTTGATTCTTGTCTGTTTTTGTTAGGCACGTTTTCTTCTCCGCCGAGTGGCCACTGTCGCCATGCTTCCATCCGCACTCTCGAGGAGCGATTTGTTTCGCTCGGTACCGGGTGCCCCTCGATAAGAGCGAAGGCTCTGTCAAGGGCAAAGTTGTCCTATGCAGTGCCTGGGCACCGCTTGCTTTGCCAGAGAGGTTGAGGACCAAGGCTCTGGAAATCTCACGCTGAATCACTTCTCGGTGGAACTGTTCGTTCCACCAACCATCGATTCGGCCTAAACATCAACCATGATTCTTCTATGCGAACATCCCGCCCCGTGCGGGATGCGAGAGCGCCCAATCAATCCAACGGTCTAGCTTGCGCCGACCAGGG
>PMCH01000264.1:0-319 GCA_003154055.1 Acidobacteriaceae bacterium | reverse complement strand
CCCAGCTTCTGCCGCCCACCCGAACTTTCCTCGCGCGGAATCAGGCCCAGGTAACTCGCCACCTGTTTGCCCCGGGGGAACCGGGTTACATCGCCGATCGTCAGCACGAACGCCAACGCGGTGTTCGGACCGACTCCCGGTTGCGTCATCAACAGCTTCGCTTGCGGATGCTCGTCGGCCGCCTGCTGCACCGCTCGATCCAACTTCCCGATCTGCTGGTCTAGCATCGCCAACAGTCCGAGTAAGTCCTCACGCCGGCACGACGCCCACGGTTTCAACGGCAGCTCGCGCAGCAACTTCTGTCCCGCCTGGCTCCACA
>PMCH01000283.1:6689-19819 GCA_003154055.1 Acidobacteriaceae bacterium | reverse complement strand
TGGAATTTGGCGATGATGCCGCCGCCACCGGTTTGCGCCCGGGCGGAAGGGACACCGTTCAGTTCGATGGCGCCGCCCCCGGTCTCTGCTTTTACCGCGCCTCTGGCCCAGCCGAGGCGAATGCTGCCACCCCCGGTTTCGATTTCGGCGGGACCGTCGATGTCGCCCAGATCGACGCTGCCGCCGCCGGTCGTGGCGCGCACCGTGCCCTGGCACTTCTGAACCTGGATGTTTCCACCGCCGGTTCCGATCACCGCGCCCTGCAAACCCGATATCACAATCACGCTGCCGCCGCCGCTTTCCGCGACAATCTTACCCTTGGCCGAAGCGATCTTGATGGTGCCACCGCCGGTGCGCAGATTGACGTCGCCGCCGACGCTGCCGACATCAATGGTGCCGCCGCCGGTTTCCGCCGAGATCGCACCCTCAACGTCGTCCAGGTGAATGCTGCCGCCGCCACTCTCCATTTCGGCGCGTCCGGCAATCCCGGTAGTGGTGACGTTTCCGCCGTCGGTCTCGATCTTGGCCAGTTCCAGATTGCGCGGCACCTTGATCACAAAATCGCCGGCGCACTCGCGTTTGCGCCGCCGTCCCTGCCATTCGGCCACGATCCAGGCGGTATCGCCCTTGACCGAGGCGGTGATTTTGTAGGAGTCGAATTCGCGGCGGGCCTGAGCTTCCGAGGAGGTATAAGCACGACGATGAATGACGTAGCTGATTCCCGACTGCGAGCCGCCCTCGACTCGAACCGAACCCGTCTCAACCTTGACGCGCAGAATCCTGGCAGCATCCAGACTTCCTGTGACTTCCTGGGCCCAGTTGCCGCCCTCGCGATACACGCGGGTTTCCTGGCCGACGGCCAGGGATACCAGCGCCATGAAGAACATTCCCGCGCCGGCGAATTTTAGAGACTGTTTCAATTCAACTCCTCCTTCAATGAGTCGTTGGTCGATATTCGCTGGTCGTTCAGCACTCTCAGAAGCGACCTTTCAATCCAATTCCGGTACTTGCGACAACATAGTGCGGGCCTGCGAGCGGATGGAGGCACTCTGATCTGTCTCCGTCAGCTTGGTCAGCGCGGAACGCACGCTACTGTCCGCCTTCAAAGGCTCCACCAGGCGCAACGCCTGCATGCGGACCCCAGGATTGGTATCGCCGACCAACGCCTGCACAACTGCGTCGCGCACCCGAACATCCTGCGCGACAAAAGTGCCCAGTCCTTCCAGGGCCTTGAGGCGCACGCCCGGATTGGAGTCGTTATGCAAGGCATACATCAGGGCCTCGCGCACATGAATTTCGTTGGGGGCCTGGGTCAGCAGATCCACCGAGTCCATGCGGACGCCGGAATTGTAGTTACTGCGGGCCGCAAACAGAAGCAGTTGCTGGATGCGCTGATCGTTGAGCGAACCCTGAACGTCCTGCGTGGAGACTGTGTCGAACTTGATAGTGACTTGATTGGATCCGGGCGACTGGGTGATGGAGCGAATGCCGGCAATGGATGCCTGATCGTAGGCAGGACTGCTGGGGCCACTCAGTCCGGCTGACTCGGTGATTGGGGGACGCTGCGCCGAAAGGAAATTGTAGGTTGCGCCAATCCCGCCGCCGAAGCCGATGATGAAAATCACGGCTGCCAGTGCCGGGGACATCCGAATCTGCCGCAGCCAGATGGCCGGTTCGAAAACCAGCCGCTGCAAAAGGCCGCCCTGGGTGGTGGTTTCGAGCGCTTCCTGGAGGCGCATTCGCGACGCTGCCAGAAGGTTCGGAGTCGGCTCGTGGACCGGCCGCTGGGAGAGCGTCGCATGCAGTTTGCGCGACGCCTTCAGTTCCGAAGCGCACTCCGGACATCGGCCCAGGTGCTGCTCGACTTCGTAGCGGGCGTCATCTTCCAGTTCGTTGTAAACGTAGAAAATGATGTTCTGCTGTACCCAATCACATTTCATGTCTGCACCCCTTCGCGGGGAAAAAATTCAAGCCCTTCATCGCATCTCCGCCAGCGCGCTGCGCAGTTTCTGCGTGGCGCGGAACAACGTATTCTTGGCCGTCTCTTCGGTGGTATTGAGCATCTCGCCGACGGTCCGCAGCTTGAGCCCGTGATAGTGCTTCAATTCAAAAACCATGCGCTCGCGAGGCGTGAGGCGGGAGAGTGCTGAGCCAATCTTTCTGCCCAGCTCCCGGCGCATCAGGTCGCGTTCCGGGTCGGCCCCAGCCCGGCCATCGGCGACTTGCTCGAGCAGGTTGTACTCTTCGCCGGAGTGATCGGTGGCGACCGGGGCGTCTTCCTTGCGGACATTCCGTTTNNTTGTAGGCCTTGAGGAAAGCCTCCTGGTAGATATCCTGGGCGTCCGATTCCGATCCGGTCAGGTGAAAGGCAAGGCGGAGGACCGACTGGTCGTAGTGCCGCACCAACACCTCGAAAGCGCCACGGTTGCCCTGTTGCGCTTCGCGGATCAGATTCGTGTCGTCAATGCGGTGTCCCTGTGCTGCCACGGAGCCCCTTGCTGTGGGGTGGGTACCGCTCTGCCCCAGCACGCCAAAACCGGGCGTTCCGGGGACCCTGCTGCCCTGTTCCGCCCGGGCGCCTCTGGGGCGTGCCAGGCTGGGAAGTTCGCCAACCGGAATTGCCGCTGCGTACGAATCGGCCGGCATTTGCGTCCTATTCCTTTTACAAGTGAACCAACCTTGCCTTGCACGGGAATAGACGGGACAGATGTCGGATCGTTAGCAATTATAGGGAGTTGGCCCTTTATTTGCTTAACAGTAAACAACACTTGATTGTTCTGGCCTCAATCCAGCTGGAGCCGCATTTCGTTGGTGGACTGGAAGCCCATGGTCTGGTACAGATGGCGTCCGGCGTCGCTGGCGTGCAGCACTGCAGACCGGAAGCCCTGTTCCCTCAACCATTGAATCATCAACAACATAAGCTCGCGGGCGAGGCCCTTCCGACGGAACTCCGGCTCGGTATAGACGTTGAAAATCACAGCCCGGCGAGCATTCGAATCTCGCGGCCTTGGAGGCCATGCCGAGATGAGAACACCACCGCCAGCAACCACTCGCCCCTGGCCATCGTTCCCCTGGCCATCCTCGGCCAGCCAACCCTGATAGGAACCGTCGGCCAAGGCCGCAGCCAGCCACGGCGCGCTGTCGAGAACTACCTGGTCCAGTTCTTCGGGAGTGCCTTCCCCCATATCGCGAAACATGGACCGCCGGTGGTGCAGGATCACCGCGCAATCCTGCAGTGTAGCTTTGCGAATGTTGAGGTTGTGCGGAGGCATCGGGAATCCAATTCCGCCGCGTTCAGCGGCTCTTTTCGAAAGCGTACAATATCAGTTCATAAATCGCATCGGCCGGGGTGCAGAGGATCCATGTACGAGGTTACCGTCGAAGACACATTTGCCGCGGGACACTACCTGCGCAACTACAAGGGGAAGTGCGAGAACCCGCACGGGCACAACTACAAGGTCCGGGTGACGCTGGCCGGGGCCGACCTGGACAAGGCCGGCTTGCTGCTCGATTTCAAGGATTTGAAGGACGTCATGAAGCACGTCATTGACCGGCTGGATCACAGGATGATCAACGATCTGGAACCGTTTACTGTGATCAACCCATCCGCCGAGAATCTGGCCAAGTATTTCTATGACGAGACCAATACCCGCTTGCGGAGCGTGACGAACGGGCGAGTGAGCGTGAAGGACGTCACGATTTACGAGACGGACACAACCACGGCCAAGTATTCGGAGTAGACGCAGGAGTTTCTTGTTTCTGGTTGCCAGTTTCTGGTCAAAGGCGGAGGCGTTTGAGGTCTTACGAGAAACTGGGAACCAGCAACTAGAAACCTTCTTCCTTCCATGCAGATCAGCGAGATCTACAAATCGCTCCAGGGGGAATCGACGTATGCCGGGCTCCCCTGTGTTTTCGTGCGGCTGACCGGATGCAATCTGCGCTGCTCGTGGTGCGATAGCGAGTTCAGTTTCTACGGGGGCCAGAAGATGTCCCTCGACGAAGTTGCCGGCGAAGTGGAGAGGCTCAGCCCGGACGGCGGCCTGGTGGAAGTGACGGGCGGAGAGCCCATGCTCCAGGAGCGCGAGGTGGTTCCGCTGATGGACCGCCTCATCGAAGCAGGGTATAAGGTCCTGCTTGAAACCAGCGGCGAGCGCCCGCTTGGTCGCGTCCCCGGAAAAGTGATCAAGATCTTGGATGTGAAGTGTCCGAACTCCGGCGAGCCGGATACGTTCGACACGGAAAATCTGGAGATGCTGCAAGCGCATGACGAAATCAAATTCGTCCTGAGCGATCGCACGGACTACGAATTTGCGCGGGACTTCGTCCGGCGCCATCGGCTGGCCGGGCGGGTGCATGCGGTGCTATTCTCGCCCGCCTTCCAGAAAGATAGTTCCGGGGCGCGGGATACATCGCATTGCCTGCTCGATCCGCAAGAGCTTGCGCAGTGGATCCTGGCCGATGACGTTCCCGCCCGCCTCAGCCTGCAGGTTCACAAGCTGATCTGGGATCCGGCGGCGAAGGGAGTTTGAATTGTTGAGTCATTCAGACATCGAGACATTGAATCATTGAGTCACTAAGCCTTGGGTTCCAATGTCTCAATGATTCAATGACTTAATGACTCAATAGTTGAAATGCCATCTAACTCAGAGAAGACGCGCGCGGTGGTGCTGCTCAGCGGCGGGATGGACTCCTGCGTTTGTGCGGCGCTGGCGGCGCGAGAACATGACGTGGCGGCCGTCCATGTGAGCTACGGCCAGCGCACCGAAGAGCGCGAGCGGCGTTCGTTTGAGGGCATCTGCGACCGGCTGGGAATCCGCGATCGCCTGGTGGTTCGCAACGAGGCATTGCGGGCGATTGGAGGCTCGGCTTTGACGGATGAGAACATTGCGGTTCCGGAGTCGCACGCTATCGGCAGCGGCGTACCGGTGACGTATGTTCCTTTCCGGAACGCTCATTTTCTGGCCGTGGCGGTGAGTTGGGCCGAGGTGCTGGGTGCGGAGAAGGTTTATATCGGGGCCGTGGAGCCCGACAGTTCGGGATATCCGGATTGCCGGCCGGCGTATTATCGAGCGTTCAATGAGGTGGTAAAGGCGGGCACCAAAGAGGGCAAGATCGAGATTGTGGCCCCGCTGATCGCCATGCGGAAGGCGGAGATTGTGACGCTTGGCCTTGAACTGGGCGCACCCTTCGATTTAACGTGGTCATGCTATCAGCGCGAGGATCGAGCCTGCGGCGTCTGTGATAGTTGTGGGTTGCGCTTGCGGGCCTTTCGCGAGGCCGGAGCGGAGGATCCGATTCCGTACCGCGAGGCCGGTGTCCGATCGGGATGAAGTTTCCGTTTCCCAGTTGTCGACGGCGCCCAAGTGGGCGTCTTCGGCCGTTGAAAAGCGGAAATCGTAAAATCCAGGTTCAGTGCCGGGAGGCAACCTATGAAGCGTATTTTCATCATTCCTTTTTTGCTGGTTCTCGTGGTGGGTCTGTGTGCTTCGCCCGTGTTTGCGCAGGCCATGGGCAGCGTGAAGGGAGTCTGCAAAGACTCGGAAGGCAAGCCCGTCACGGGGGCGGTCGTGGAGTGGGCCGGAGTGGAGACGGGACGCAAGTACTCCATCAAGACCAATAACAAGGGCGAGTATTTCTCCCTCGGCATTTCCCCTGGCAAGTACAACGTCCAGCTCATGAAAGACGGCAAGGAGATCTTTCACATCAACGGCGTTCAGGTTGGCTTGGACGAGGTAGCGCTGGATTTCGACCTGAAGAAAGAACAGGAAAAGACAGCTGCAGGCCAGGGCATGACCGCGGAACAGGTCAAGCAAATCCAGGAGGCGCAAGCCCAGGCCGCGAAAGAGAACAACACCGTTAAGACGCTCAACGACAAGCTGAATGCCGCCAAGGCGTCTTCGGATGCGGGCGACTATGAAACCGCGATTACGACCCTGACCGAAGCCAACCAGATGGATCCTTCGCGCGACGTGATCTGGTTCCGGCTCGCCGACGCGTATCGCATGTCGGCGATCAAGCAGACCGACCATGCCGAAAAGCAGAAGCGGTTTGAGAGTGCCGCCGCTGATTACCAGAAAGCGATCGAACTGAAACAGTCTCCCACCGCGCCGAAAGATCCCGAAGCCAACTCCAAGGTGGCTGCCTACTACAACAATCTGGCGGAGGTGTACGGCAAGTCCAACCGGGTGGATGATGCGGTGAAGAGCTACCAGCAGGCGGCCACGCTCGACCCGGCGCACGCCGGGCAGTACCTGTTCAATACCGGCGCGGTTCTGACCAACGCCGGCAAAGTGGACGATGCCGTGGTGGCGTTTGACAAGGTCATCGTGGCCGACCCGACCAAGGCCGACGCGTACTACTGGAAGGGCGTCAACCTGGTGGGCAAGGCCACCACCGACAAGAGCGGCAAGGTCGTCGCCGCGCCCGGGACGGAAGAAGCCTTCAGTAAGTATCTGGAACTGCAACCCACCGGTTCCCATGCGGAAGAGGCGAAGGCGATGCTGCAGTACATCGGCAGCACCATCGAAACCGGCTTCGGCACCAAGAAAAAGGCGGTCAAAAAGTAGCCGGGACCCGTTCCAGACTTGACGAATCGAAAAGCGGCCTGCGGGCCGCTTTTCCTTTCTCTTCAGTTACCTAGGTTGTTGGACTTACTGTCCTTGCACCCCCGCGCAATCGGTTTACATTAGTTCCTAGGTTCTCGCGGCTTTCCGCCGATTCTCCCCGTGGTGGCAATTCCTGAAGACTGGGAGTCAATGAATGGCTGCTCCGGGGAGTGCCCCGATCGCCGTAACCTTCGAAGGCATCAGCGGATCAGGTTCGATCCCGACGCCGGTGCTGTTGGCCGGCATGCTGCGCGCCTCCGAAAAGGTGAGCGACTTGATTTTTTCGCCCGGGCGTCCACCCCAGGTGGAGATCCATGGGCAACTTACCGCCGTGGAAATTCCCGGGGCCACCGCACTTACCCAGGACGACACGCGCCGGATCGCTGCCGACCTGATTGGGACCAACAAGCAGGCCATCAGTACCCTTCGCGAACAGGGCTCGTGCGACGTTTCTTATGGACTGCCCGGCATGGCCCGCTTCCGGGTCAATGTCTTCATTCAGCGGGGCAGCTGCGCGATCGTGATGCGGGTGATTCCGACCACCCTTCCCAGTTTTGCCTCGTTGCGCTTACCGGCACAACTTTCGGAAGTGGCCCAGGTGCGCAACGGCATTGTGCTGGTGACCGGGGGCAGCGGAGCGGGGAAGTCCTCGACGTTGGCGGCATTGCTGGATCGCATCAACAGCGAGCATTGCTATCACATTCTGACCGTCGAAGATCCCATTGAGTTTCTGCACAACCACAAGAAATCCACCGTGCACCAGCGGGAAGTGCACAGCGACACGCCCAATTTCGCGTTGGCGTTGCGGGCTGCGCTGCGGCAGGCGCCGCGCGTCATCATGGTGGGGGAAATCCGCGATCGCGAGACCATGGAAATCCTGCTCGAGGCCGCGGAGAATGGCCACCTCGTCCTTTCCAGCATGAATACGGTGGACGCCTCCAAGACCGTGGAACGCATCGTCGGCACTTTCTCTCCGCCGGAGCAGCAATCCGTGCGGGAGCGGTTCGCCAAGACTTTCCGCTACATCATCGCGCAGCGCCTGGTTCCCCGCACCGACAGCAGCGGGAGGATCGCGGTTGCCGAAATCCTGAAGTCAAATTCCCGGACCCGGGATTGCGTGGAACAGGGCGAGCGCCCTGGCCGAACGCTGCTGGACGCGATCAAGGCGAGCGAGAACGAAGGCATGCAGCATTTTGACGGCGAAATCGCCAAACTGGTTCGCTCCGGCGTGGTGGATCTGGAGACTGGCCTCTGCTTCGCCAGCAACGCCAGCGTCCTCGGACAGGAACTGGCGAGGAACTAGAAACAGCCGTCAGCCATCAGCTTTCCGCCGCCATGGCTTCCGAACTCGGAACGACCCTCCATACAAATGGGAGAGGGCTCGCCGGGGTATCATTTCTGCGTGTCCTCAATTCCGACCCCGATCCGCGTTCTGAGCTTTGAAGGGGCTCGGCACGCTGTCGAGCAGCACGCTGCGCAAGTCCCCGCGACTGACACCGAAACCGCCGAACTTCTCGCGGCGACGGGGCGTGTGCTGGCGGAGCCGATTCTGGCCGACCGCGATTTCCCTCCCTTCCCTCGCGCCACCCGCGATGGCTATGCGGTGCGTGCCGCGGATGTAACTCAAGTGCCGACTCGACTCGAAGTCATGGGTGAAATCAAGGCCGGTGATCCACCCGACCCCGATCGTGGCGGCCTGCGAGCGGGCCAGGCGGTTTCCATCATGACTGGTGCCGCGCTTCCGCCGGGCGCCGATGCCGTAGTGATGGTCGAGTACACCACGCAGACTGCAAGCTCGGTCGAAATCCAGCGAAGTGCGGCAACGGGCGAAAATTTCGTTCCCCGCGCCGCCGAGGCCCGCGCAGGCCAGTTGCTGATCGAACCGGGAACGCGATTGGATCCATCTACCGTCGCCATCGCCGCCTCGGTGGGAAAGGGTACGCTGCGGGTCTTTCGGAAGCCGCGGATTGCGGTGCTCTCCACCGGAGACGAACTCGTTGAAATCAACGCCACTCCGGGTCCCGCGCAGATCCGGAATTCGAATACGTATTCCCTGGCGGCGCAGATTCAGAACGCGGGCGGCGAGCCCGTTTTGCTTCCGATTGCTCCCGATGAACCGGCGCGGATGCGGGCCTTGATCGAAGAGGGTCTGCGCTTCGACCTTCTGTTGCTGACCGGCGGCGTCTCGATGGGCAAGTATGATCTGGTGGAGCAAGTGTTAGCGGAACTAAAGGCTGAGTTCTATTTCACCGGCGCAGAGATTCAGCCGGGACGGCCAGTGGTGTTTGGATCGTGCACAGGGGTTGAGGCCTGCCCGGCCGAAAGGTCCACACTGCAAAAGTGGCGGACAGGAGTGTCCGCCCCACATGAGCAATATTTCTTCGGGCTTCCGGGGAATCCTGTCTCGACCATGGTGACTTTCGAATTGTTTGTGCTGCCCATGATTCAGGCGTTGGCTGGGATGAAGTCCCGGCCACTCATTTTTCTGAAGGCCCGTTTGAAATCCGATATCCGCATCAAGACAGGTTTGAAGCGCTTTCTGCCGGCTTCACTTTCCGGAGAGTTCGAGAATGCTGAAGTCGAGTTAGCGCGCTGGCAGGGTTCGGGAGACATTGCCGCTCTCGCCCGCGCCAACTGCTACATTGTGATTCCGCCCGACCGGGAGTTGATCGCGGCGGGCGAGTGGGTGTCGCTGTTGATGCGGTGAGGGTTGGCCCCGGCAAGGTAAGATGAGTTTCTGCAATGCCGAAGAAGCTCTCTCATTACGACGCGCGGGGCCGGGCCCGCATGGTGGACGTCTCGGCTAAGCGAAAAACCGCGCGGGAAGCCGAAGCCAGCGCCTTCGTCCTGATGAAACCGGACGTGCTGCGCGCACTGCCCAGCAACCCCAAGGGAGATCCGCTCGAGGTGGCGCGCACGGCCGGAATCATGGCCGCCAAGCGCACGTCCGATCTGATTCCGATGTGCCACCCGCTGCCGCTCTCGCACATTGCTGTGACCTTGCGCGTATGCGAGAATGGCGTGGCTGTTGCCTCAAAAGTAAAGACCACGGCGGAAACCGGAGTCGAGATGGAAGCCCTGGTTGCGGCCAGCGTCGCGGCCCTCACCGTCTACGACATGTGCAAGGCGCTCGACAAGGGCATCGAAATCCGGGAACTGAGGTTGGAGCGGAAGTCGGGCGGCAAGAGCGGGGACTACCGGAGAACGGGCAAGCGCAAGTGACGGTGTATGGCGACTAACGTCAAAATTCTGCTGGTGGACGACAATCCCATGGTGCTCGGGATGCTTCGCCAGACGCTTTCCACCCTGGCCGAAGTCTCGACCGCCGGGGACGCCGCTGATGCCCTGTTAAAAGCGGTGGATGAAACTCCGGACCTGCTCATCAGCGACTACCGCATGCCGGGCATGGACGGACGCCAGTTGCTGGAGAAATTGAAAAGCCGGCCAGCCACCTCCGGGATCGCCGTCATCCTGATGGCCAGCAAGTCGGATATTAGCGAGCGCCTCTCGCTGCAGGATCCGGTCGAGGACTACATCGAAAAGCCTTTTTTCCTGAAAGACGCTACCCAGCGCATCAAGCGCGTGGTGGACCGGATTGCGTTGGAAAAAATGGCCAAGGCGGCTCCTTCCGACGGCGTGCTGCGCGGCAGCCTCTCGCAAATGAATGTGATTGACCTAGTGCAATCGCTTGAGATGGGCCGCAAGAGTTGCATGCTGACCATGACCAAGAGCGAAGAAAAGTGCGAAGTGTATTTCACCCAGGGCCAGGTCAATCATGCTGCCTACGGCTCTATCACCGGCGATGAAGCGGTTTTCAAAGTGCTTCGCTGGACCGAGGGCAATTTCCAGATCAACTTCGAAGGCAAAGCCAGCCAGCAGACCACCACTCTGAATACCCAGGGGCTGCTGATGGAAGGCTTGCGCTTGCTCGACGAATCCCAACGGGACGCGGTGCAAGCCGAGGGCGAGGATGTCCTTCTCGACACCTGAGATGATTCCTGCCGCCGTGCTGACCGTCAGCGATTCCTGCTCGCGCGGCGAACAAGCCGACCTCTCCGGACCGGCGGTTGCCGCAACTCTCGATCGACATCATTTCGAGGTGGTTCGGTGCGAAGTTGTTCCCGACGAGACTGCAATCATTCAGAAGATGCTGATCGACTTGTGCGGATCGGCTCGCCTGGTGGTCACGACCGGGGGCACCGGAGTCGCGCCGCGCGACGTCACGCCGGAAGCCACACGCGCGGTCAGCGACCGGTTGATCGAAGGGATTGCGGAGCAGATGCGCGCCGCCGGGATGCGCAGAACCAGATTCGCCGCGCTCAGCCGGGCAGTTTGCGGCGTGCGGGGAGAGAGCCTGATTCTCAACCTTCCGGGGAGTCCGGCGGGAGCAGTGGATTCGATGGAAACGGTGGTTGATTTGCTGCCGCATGCGCTGGATTTGCTGCAAGGGAAGACGGGGCACTAGGAGCATTTCCCCTGACGGTTTGGAAGCACTGCCGCCCGCTGCATTCGGCGTGGACGGGTCAGAGACCCGTCTCCACACAACCAACGACGGTCACTTTCCCTGTAAACTGCTGAGTACCCCTTGAAGACCATCAAACACATATTCAGCGCCTACGGAAAGTGGATCTGGGGCATTCTTGCGCCGCTCGGTGTGTGGGGCGTCTTTGCGATTGCGGCCGTGGACGCCGCGTTCATGGGCTTGCCGATGGACGCGATCGTGGCTGGATACATCTATAAAGATCCGCAACGGTTTCTGCTCTATGTGGTTCTGGCGGCGGCTGGCTCGGCGTTTGGAAGCATCGTTATCTACATCATCGGTTACACCGGCGGCGAGGTGCTCCTGCGCAAACGCCTGTCTCCGGAGCGGTTCCAGAAAATTCATGCCTCATTCGACAAGCATGAGTTCTGGGCGCTGATGTTTCCCGCCATGCTGCCGCCGCCCACGCCCTTCAAAGCGGTTGTTCTCGCGGCAGCGGCGTTCGAGATGAGTTTCTGGCGGTTCATGCTGGCGATTTTTGCCGGACGCTTCTTCCGCTTCCTGATCCTTGGAGTGCTCACCCTGAAATTCGGGCCGCAATTTGTGGAGTTGACCGGACACCTCTTTGCCCATCACTTCAAATGGGTGCTGATTGCGATTGCGGTGGGGCTATTGCTGTGGCTGATCTGGCGTCGTTAGGCCGCGAAGAAAGCGGTCCAAAAAGAAAACGCAGCGGGGATCGACAATCCCGCGCTGCGTTCCGAACAAAGGGGCAACTAAGCCGCGGCTGGTCCGTGCGGTTTGCTCATTGAGGTTGCGAGAACGGCAGCCACCACCGGCAATCCAAACATCAGGGCCGTGAACAGTAGATCTCCTTCCATTCCGCGGCGGAAGAACGGCACGGCTGCAGCGTAGCAAGTCATCAGGCCCGCCAGCGTTTTGGGATACATCGCGGTCGCGGCCCAGACGCCGAAGTTGCTGACCAGGAAGAACGAGACCGACCCGCTCAGCGCAGCGCCTAATACTGGCAGCGGCCTGGCATTCTCGCGCAGCCGGGCGCCGAGACAGAGCATCCCCGCGTACCACGCCCAGGTGAGCAGAAGATCCCAGGAGAGCGGATAGGAATAAACAAACTTGTCCAGGATGATGTCCATGCTAACGAGCAGGGCAAACGGCAACCACATCTGCCGCCGGGAACCGCGCGCACCGAAGTAAAGCAGGGCAGCTGTGACCGGAGTAAATCCCCAGGCATGCGGCACCGATGGAATGCGCATGACAAGCGCGAGAAAGACGAACAGATAGGCCAGCATGATCACCTCAAAAAGAGCGAACTAGAATTGTTGCGCGTGAGGAGGGCAATGGTCAAGGGAAAGGGGAGTGATCTGTTTCGGGCGTGGCGTGTTTGGTGGTGAAAATGGCGATGTTACGCCAACAATCTTTTTTTGAGACACCACCAACTCCTCGGCTTTCATTGACGGACGGAGCTATCCCTCGCGGACCTTGTGGCCGGCCAGATTGCCGAGCCCTTCGTATGCAGCATACTTATAGGTCTCACTGAGCGTGGGGTAGTTGAAAACCTGCTCGATAAACTCGTCAATTGTTCCGTTGTGGTCGAGAACCATCATTCCGATGTGAATCAGTTCGGTCGCGCTTTCGCCGATGATGCTCACTCCAAGAAGCTTTTTGTCGGCGCGGGCGAAGATGAGTTTCAGCATTCCCGCCGTGTCACCGATGATGTGGCCACGGGCGTTGTTGGCGTAGAGAGCCCGCCCGACACAGTAGTCGACCATCTTCTCTTTGCAGGAGTCTTCCGTCTCGCCCGCGGCGGAGATCTCCGGGATGGTGTAAATCCCCATCGGCAGCATCGAGGCGACTCGCTGTTTGTATTTGAAACCGAAGGCGTGGCACACGGCGACGCGTCCTTGTTCCATCGACGTCGACGCCAGAGCGGGAAATCCGATGACGTCGCCCGCAGCGTAGATATTGGGCACCGCGGTACGATAATTCTCGTCGACCGATATATACCCGTGCTCGTTGACGGCCAG
>PMCH01000283.1:0-6537 GCA_003154055.1 Acidobacteriaceae bacterium | reverse complement strand
GCCCGGATGTCGTCGAAAGCTATTTCTGGCGGACGGTGCGGCTTGCTTCCGGTGGAGACGAGAATCACCTCGCCGCGCAGTTGCCGTCTGCCATCCGCGCCGGAAACGGACACAGTGTGGGCGTCTTCGAAAGAGGCCCGGCCGCGGACGAGCTCGATGTGATGAACTGCGAGATTTTTCAGGACGCGCTGGCGCTCCATTTCCACCACTTCTCGCTCGTGGTGCATGAAATCATGGATGGTGAGATTTTCTTTCAGGGAATAGTCGATGCCGTAGAGGCCGCGTTGCTTGAGACCGGAAAAGTAGAGTGCGGACTCACGAAGCGTCTTGCTGGGGACGGTGCCGGTGTTGATGCAGCTTCCGCCCACATGCTCGGCGCCCTCGATGACGGCGACGCGCTTGTCAAAATAGGCAGCTTGCGCGCCAGCCTTTTCTCCTGCGGGGCCACAGCCGATCACGATTAGATCGAAATCTTCGCTAGAAGCCAATACAACCTCCAATCAGAATCCGATACAACTCTCATAGCCATTTGCCCTTGCGTGCCGGTATTCGCAGCGGGTATATGGCAAGGACTTGCGGCATGATTCTACAGAGCTTTCGGCATGTTGATGTAGTCAGTTTCAGAAATCAGGATGTTACGCCGACAACGATGGTTTTCGACGCGCCGGCAACTCGATTGGGCAGCGGTAGCCAGGGAAAGGTCACTACAATGGCATTCCATGCTTTCAGTTGCCTTCCTGCCGGCCGCCTTGTAGGCTTGCCCAGCTCTTTCAACCCGAGAGGTCCCAGAATGCAAGAGATACGGCGTCGCTCTTTTTTACAACTCGCGCTCGCCGCACTTCCGCTGCCCCTACTTGCGCAAACAAAGAACACTTCTCCGCTGACGAAGCCTTTTCGTGTTTCCGCTGGATTGGACCGCGAAGAAAAAAAGCGTTCCATCGGTCTTAGTTCCACCACGTACAAGGTTTTGACACAAGATACCGGCGGCGCTCTCTTCGTCCTCGAACAGTCCAATCAAAAGAAAGGAGGCCCGCCCCGCCACCTTCACCACGATGTAGATGAACTCTTTTATTCGCTGGAAGGCGAATACATTGTTGAAGTCGGCTCCGAGCGCTTCCGCCTCAAACCGGGTGATTGCGCGTTGGGCCCGCGTGAGATTCCTCACGCCTGGGCATTTGCTGGCGGCTCGCCGGGAAGGCTGCTCATTTCATTCGCGCCAGCAGGAAAGATGGAAGCTTTCTTCAACGAACGGGAAAATCACGGCATCAAGCCCGGCGCCTACACGACCGATGCTTCGTTTATGCGCGCCTTCGGCATGGAGCTGATAGGGCCACCTTTGGTGGTGGAATAATGAAATCGAGATGAAGCCCGGCTAGGCAACGGCGCTACTGTGCTCCGATGAGTGATTGCTGTTGTAAACACGTTTTTCACCAATACCACCCATCCCAACGCTACGGGGCCTATCGCTGTCCCCGAGTTCCGGTGCTCCTCATCCCAAATCGCTCTTCCAGCACTTGAAGGTCCCGGCCGAGGAAGACCATTGCGCCCAGAGTCGCGCGCGTTTCCTGCCCCGGATACGCATAGCGCAGATCGCGGAAGCGGACGACATAGGCTTCAGAGCCCTGGTCAATTTGTTCCGTCTCGGTTACGGGATACTGGGCCCAGTCGAGATACACGCGTCCCAGGTAGCTCTTCTTGGCGGCTAACGTAACCGGCGTTTCTTCGGGCTTGTAGCGCAGGCGCATTCGGCCTTCGGGATCCACGTCGGGCTCCAGGGAATCCACGTTCATCATGGCGAAGAAATCCTGGGTTTCGACCACGGCATACCAGCGAAACGGGTTGAACCAGTAGGGATAGGCGGAAACCCGGATCGCGTCGGCGCCCTCATAGGAGCGCGACTCGAGTGCAGCCACCGCGCGCCGGTGCTCGAAATCGCGAAATCCCCAGCAGGCAAAGACTCCCAGCAGCGCCAGAGTTGCCGCGACTCGGCCTTGTGGGCCTTTACTGCGGGCGCCGATCTCTTCGTTGATCAGCGCAAACAATCCCGGCAGGATCAGGCCGAGAATCATGATGCCGAGAAGCACCGGCTCCACGATGAACACGATGTCCCACGAATACCAGCGTTCGGAGAACGGCCAGAAGGGACGCACTCCGTAGTTGTTGGTGAAATCGAGCAGGATGTGGCTGAGGCCGGCCAGATACGCGTAGCCGAACAGCAATCCCCAGCGCGGGGGCAGATTCGGATCGCGGGTTCGCCGTCCGCGCAGTCGCCAGATGACATACATGAAGGCCACGACAGCAGCGCAGACCAGGGGCAGGCCCAGAAAGGAGTGCGTGAATCCGCGGTGATGATTGAACCCGTAGACCGAACCGCCAAAGCGGCTGAAAACGTCGAGGTCGGGAGCTTCGGCGGCCAGGGTGAGCGTGGCGGTCGCGAGCGCGGTCTTGCGATTGAGTCCGGCGCGGCCCATGCATGCTCCAAACAGAAAATGGGTGATTGGCTCCAAAGTTTCCCAGTTCGCTCCAGCTCAAGATTTGGTGCGCGGTCCAAGGCGGGGCAAGCCCCGTCTCTACACCTGTATTCACACAGGCACGATTAACGACAGAGCATCGGGGACGATCGTCATGCGCGCCGGCAGCCGTCCCAGCAGTTCCCCATCCGCTTCGACGTAGACGCGGTCGCTATTCTGCTCGGGCAACCGGCACACCACCTCGGAACAACTCACCAGATCAATCCCCTCAATGTTCCACCGCTTTCCGAGCAGCGCCCCGGCCACGTACTGCAAGTATGCGTTACGGCTTTCGGTACGGCACATCACGGCTTGCAGATCGAGGCGGTCCAAGTGCGCTCCCGGCAACAGTTCGCGCAGGACGTTGCCGAAGAAACGGATTCTCACGGCCAGCAATTCCGTGAGGCTGGCGCGCTGCTTATGGCCGCTGCCGTTCGCGTACTCGACTTCGAATCTTCGCATGCGGTGCGTGGCCCACAGATGCCAGGCTTGCAGATAGTAGGCGGCCATGCCGGTGCGTTTCTTGAGCGCGCCGTTCAGCTTGTAAAAAAGATGCGCGTCCATTCCGATGCCAGCGGCCACGGTGAAATAGCGGGAGGCTTCGCGTCCCGTGAAGTCCTGATATTCGATTCGTCCCAACGGAATTCGCCGCACTTGCCCGTTCAGGGCAGCACGCGCGGCGCCGGCCGGCCGAAGGGGAAGAGACACGTCATGAGCAAGAGCGTTCGCGGTGCCGAGCGGCAGGATCGCCAGGGCCACGTCGGTACCGGCCAGCGCCTGGACTACATCGTGGACGGTGCCATCGCCGCCACAGGCAAACACGGTGTCGCTGCCGGAGGCCACAGCGCATCGAGCGTGGTCGGTGGCTTCCTGGCTGGAATGGCAGACCGTCAGTTCTGTCCGGACACCGGCGGCGCGGATGATGCCGATGGCCGACTCCAGTTCCGCTTCGCGGCGCCGGCGGCCGGAGTTGGGATTGACGAGAATGGTCGCTTTCCGCATTTGCACGATCGTTCTAATGCGAGTTTACCGCACACCCCAGGCTCGGCAGATTTCCTGGGCATGAGTGCTCCTTCCGGAAGCGAATCAGATTAGCAGCCGGTTGCAAGCGGCGGCCAGTCTGCACTAAGCTTGGCGGCAAAAGTGGGGCAGTCGCTTTCTATCACGGGTGTGGGATCGCAATCATTTTTCTGGGGAGGTCCGTATGAAGGTATGGACGACGGTCGTTCTCTTGCTGTGCCTCGCCGCTTTTGTGGCGGCGCAAACTCATGACCATCACAACATGGCGGCGCCCAAGCCGGTGACTCTGGTGACCGGGCTGGGCGATCTGCACCATCCGGTATCGACTAAGAATCCGGAAGCGCAAAAATTCTTCGATCAGGGATTGCGCTTCATCTACGCCTTCAACCATGACGAGGCGGCTCGCTCGTTCCAGAAAGCTACCGAGCTCGATCCCAAGCTGGCGATTGCGTATTGGGGCATCGCTGAAGCGGTGGGGCCGAACTACAACGATCCGGCCAGCGAAGACCGCTTCAAGCAGGCGCACGAGTCGATTCAGAAAGCCGCGGACCTGAGTGCCAACGCTTCGCCCAGCGAGCGCGCCTACATCATGGCGATGGCCAAGCGCTTTCCGGCCGATCCGAAGAGCGATCGGCAAAAGGCCTCCGAGGATTATCGCGACGCCATGCGCGATGTCGTGAGGGATTTTCCCGATGATCTGGATGCCGCCACGCTGTTTGCCGAGTCCGGGATGGGGTTGCATCCGTGGGGATTGTGGCACGTGGACGGCACGCCCGAAACGGGGACAGAAGAGATTGTCGCCACACTGGAATCGGTGCTGAAGCGCGATCCTAACCACCTGGGCGCGATTCACTATTACATCCACGCCGTGGAGGCTTCGAATTCTCCAGAACGCGCGCTGGCCGGGGCGAACAAGCTGGCTGCGATTGCGCCTGCGGCGGGACATATCGTGCACATGCCGGCGCATGTGTATATCCGCACCGGGGACTATGCCGCGGCCGTCAAGACCAACCAGGATGCGGCCGCCGTTGACCGCGCCTACATCAAGAGCAGTGGCGCGCAGGGCATCTACCCGATGATGTACTACAGCCACAACCTGCATTTCATTGCCATGTGCTCGGCGATGAATGGGGACTACGCCGAAGCCAAGAAGGCGGGTGACATGCTGGCCGCGCACGTTGGGCCCCATGTGAAAGAGATGCCGCCACTCGAAGGATTCATGACCATTCCGATGGCCGTCGGCATCCGCTTCCATAAGTGGGATGCAATCCTGGCTGCGAAGGCGCCCGATCCGGAAATGAAAACTGCCACCGGCTTCTGGCATTTTGCCCGCGGCATGGCGCTGGCTGGCAAAGGTAAGATCAGCGAAGCGGAGGCGGAATACAAGATCATTTCTGAAGCGGAAAAAGCCACTCCGGAAGACGTGATTTTTCAGATGCCCATCAACAACAAGACCAAAGACATTCTGAAAATTGCCGAGGACTCGCTGGGCGCGCAGATCGCGCTGGCCAAGAAAGACAACGCAACTGCCGTCAGCATGCTGCGTGATGCGGTCGCCATTCAAGACACGCTCAAGTACGGAGAGCCGCCCGACTGGTTTTATCCCATCCGAGAGTCGTTGGGCGGCGTGTTGCTGATGGCGGGCGACGCCAAGGGAGCCGAACAAGTTTTTCGCGATGACCTTGCGCGGAACCTGCGGAATCCGCGGTCGCTGTTTGGGCTTCATCAGGCGCTCAAGGCGCAGGATCGCAGCTATGACGCGTGGTTTGTCGAGAAGCAGTTCCGCGAGTCGTGGAAGGGCGGCGAGGGGAAGTTGAAGGTGGAGGACTTGGTGTGATGTTGTTGTGACCTCTATAGGTGCCGTCCGGAAAGTTGCGGTTCTCCCTGTTTATCGGGGATAGAGCTAATTCTGTCGAGCGCTCAGAGTCGCGAGATACGTCCGAGAAGGTTGTAGTTGGTGTAAACGCTGTTTGCGACAGTTGCTTGAAAACTATGGTTCGCTGGGGCCATCTATTCCCGGTAGCTTCCGACAGTTGCCATTCCGAATGGCATCCTGAACCTCAGTCAGCTTCGGCAACTGCCCATGTAGTTCACTAACGAGAAGCTTGTCATCTTTCACCTCGGCTACTGAGACAGCTGAATGCCATTTCTTGTCTTCTCCAAGTCCGCGCTCAAACCAGATCACAGCATTCAGGTGCGCTGCAAGGCAGTTCCCAAAAAACATTTTAGCTTCGTAGACAGGTTGGCCAGTTTCATAGTCTGTTTCCCGACCCGGATAAGCAAATCGGCGCTGCTCGGCTTCATTTTGCATCGGACCATCGCTTGGCGAGTGGATGTAGATTGAGACGTTCTCGTCGCATTCGGTGCAGGTGGTTCCCGAAAGAATGAAATAGGGAACTTTCTTCGTCGTGCGAAGCTGGCCGATAACCTTCATGCCGTAGAGCGTGGTCTTGAACTTCGATCCATCAGGAAGGTTCAGAACCCCCGCCACATCAGTCGATGTCGTCCGCTGTTCACCCACTTGCTGCGCGGTTGCCGTACAGACCGTAAGGGCGATGAATAAGAGTGACCGACAAATAGCCATACTGGAATACTAAGGCTGGGGCACGCTCATTCCAATGTTACTTCGGTTGCTGAATTGATAACTGTTGACAAATCAATTACACGAACTACCGGGGGAGCGATTCGCAAGACAGTCTGCTAGTGCTTCGAATGCTCCAGAAAAAGCAAGATCGCGCCTCCGATGAAGGCTCCCAGAATTAGCAATCCGCCAACTACGTGCAAGACTCGGTCGTACCACGCGTCTTTGTACTTGCCAGAGATTCCACTCCAGAACAAGTCAAACGCCAAGAACAGTCCTGCTATACCTTGGCCCACACGTTGGGTCTCCAGAGGCGCAACGGGAGAAACAGGCGACCATATCCTACCCGTCCGGTTTTTCTTGGGTCGCTTCGGCATTTTGCTAGAGAGAGTGTACCTCGGGTACTGATTGTTGACGTAATATCGC
>PMCH01000136.1 GCA_003154055.1 Acidobacteriaceae bacterium | reverse complement strand
CGATGACTGCGGAGGTCCTCGGGAAATCCGCCGTTGCCGGAGAAGCGCTCGCAGGCATCTGCGTGGATAAAGATGGGGCCGGGCAATGGCAACGGTTCGAGATCGTGAAAGGGATCGTAAGTGAACAGGATCCGGCTCTCTTTGCCCACCTGAAAATCACGCAGACAATGGCGGCAGGGGCCGTATCCGGCGGCGATTTCGACATGAGCCGGGTGGCCGTATCCGGGCGAGCGCAGTGTGGCCCGGACGAGATCAGCGATCTTGGTTGGAATCGCGGCAACGCGGAATGCGTGAGTGGGCTCCATGCAAGACACATTTGCAGTTCCTTCCGTCAGGCCGCTATCCGAAAGTTGCGGTGGAATTCTTAACCACGGGGGACACAGAGGCACACAGGGAAAGCACTACCCTCCTGGCGGTATTAGACTGATACATTCAATCCGCGTCGTCCGCGCAGATCCGCGGAACTGAAGTCGCCTGAGGGAATCATGCCAACCGCCACCCGTACCAATCCGCTCTCCTACCTCACTGATCAACTCAATGAACTCAAGGCCAAAGGCACGCACTTCAAGCTGCGCGTTCTCGAAGACGAGCAAGCCCCGGAATGTACGTTTGACGGCAAGAAAGTCATCAACCTGGCGTCGAACAATTATCTCGGCCTGACGACGCATCCCAAGCTGCGCGAGGCGGCCCTCGAAGCCACGCGCAAGTACGGCGTCGGATCGGGTGCGGTACGAACGATTGCCGGCACGATGAAGATCCACATGGAACTGGAAGAGAAGATCGCGCGCTTCAAGAATGTCGAGGCGTGCGTTGTGTTCCAGTCAGGATTTACCGCCAATGCGGGCACGGTGTCGGCGCTCCTGGGCAAGGACGACTTCATCATTTCCGACGAACTGAACCATGCCTCGATCATTGATGGCTGCCGCCTCTCGCGCGCCAAGATTCTCGTCTTCCGGCACAAAGATGTTGCCCACGCGGAAGAGCAATTGGCGAGTGTCAAAGACCAGCCCGGCCGCAAGCTGCTGATCTCCGACGGTGTGTTCTCCATGGATGGCGACATCGGCCCGCTCCCTGGCCTATGCGATGCTGCCGAAAAATATGGCGCCATCATGATGGTGGACGACGCCCACTCTTCAGGCGTCCTCGGCCGCAACGGCCGCGGCACGATCGATCACTTCGGCGTGCACGGGCGTGTGGACATCCAGGTGGGAACACTGTCAAAGGCGATTGGCGCGCTCGGCGGCTACGTGTGCGGCACGCGCGATCTGATCGACTTCCTGTATCACCGCGGACGGCCGTTCCTGTTTTCGACGTCGCATCCGCCGTCGGTGGCCGCCACCTGCATCGCGGCTTTCGATGTCCTGGAAAACGAGCCTCAGCTCATGGAGCAACTCTGGGCCAACACACGCTTCTGGAAGAAAGAACTTGGCCTGCTCGGGTTTGATATCGGTGGGAAGACAACTCCCGCCAGCGAGACCCCCATTACGCCGATCATCATCGGCGACGGCCGCCTCACCATGGAATTCTCGCGTGAACTGTTCAAAGAAGGCGTACTCGGCACTGGCCTTGCGTTCCCTACGGTTCCTGAAGGCAAAGCCCGCATCCGGACGATCATGACCGCCACGCACACCAAGGAAGAACTCGAGCGGGCGTTGGCCGCGTTGCAGCGCGTGGGAAAGCGGATGGGGATTCTCGGATAGGCCTTGGTTAGACGCTGCCGGAGACACGTCAAGCCGCGTCTCTATGCCGAGAGTGGCGCAATTCCCTCTGCTTCTATGCTTTTTGGACGAGCGGGTTGCCGGGCGAATTGAATTCCAGGCGATGCAGCTTGGCGGTGAGGCGGTCTTTGTCGGCAGAAGCGGCGGCGACAAGGCGTTTGCGAAGCTTCAGAACTTTTTCCGCGCGCGTGCGGCGGCGGCGAATCTCAGGACGGCGGCTGGGTGCGGACATGAAGGCTCCTTGGTATATCTGAAAATCACAGGGCTGGTGCTACAACAGGCAGCGGTGGCCGTGTGGAATCCTTAATTATAAGGCAGAATGCAGCATTGCCGAGGTAGAAGCCCCGCTACCGGGTCACTCCGCGATCTTTGCGATCTCTGCGTTAAAAGCTTTTTGCCGCGAGCGTGCCGCTCGTCAGCGCTTCCGGACGGCAAAGTAGATCAGGCCTCCCACAAAAAATAGTGGTGCTGTCCAGGCGGCAATTGAGAGCGCGCTGCCCACTTCCATCCCCAACTCAGGATGAGTGGTGAACAAGCCCCAGGCAAGAGCGTATGCGGCGAGTCCTCCGCCAATTCCCAGAAGCAAGCTGAGCACGAGATTTCGTTTGAACGCCATGCTGTTGTTCGGATTTTCCCATGATACCGTCCGCCGCACTGTTACAGTTATCAAACTGTGACAGTGCCTCCGCTGCTGTTGAATTGCTGCTGAGATCACTGTAGTAGCACAATTCTCCAATTCCTTCGAACGTTATGAGTATGGTCCCCAACGCGCCCGTTTCGTCGCCGCCCCGGCGTCCGCTGAAGACGCGACAGCACGCCTGGGCACAAGCGCTCGCGCGGATGCTCACGCGGACCGGAGCAACGCCCAACGCAATCTCGGTGGCGAGCCTGGCGTTTGCGGCGGCGGCAGGCATGTGCCTGGGCTGGACTTCCCGCGCCGAGGGTCTCCCGCGGCAGTTGCTCTTTCTGGCTGCGGCGGCGGGCGTCCAACTGCGCCTGCTGTGCAACATGCTGGATGGCATGGTGGCCGTGGAAGGCGGAAAGCGAACCGTCTATGGCGAGATCTTCAACGACATGCCCGACCGCTTTGCGGACGTAGCGATCCTGGTGGGCGCAGGCTATTCGATTTCGAATTTCGCCTGGGGACACGAATTGGGCTGGCTGGCAGCGGTGCTGGCAGTGGTCACGGCATATATTCGTCTATTGGGCGGGTCCATGGGCATCACCCAATACTTCATCGGCCCGATGGCCAAGCCGCATCGAATGGCACTCCTGACCGTCGCGTGCGTGCTCTCGGTGTTCGAAGACTATCTCGGGTTTCACGGGCAGATCATCGCGATCGCGCTCGTTATCATGGTTTTGGGGATGGCCGTGACCTGCGCGCGCCGCACCATGCGGATCGTTGCCGACCTGAAGGCGCGGTGATGAGGAAGGCGCATCCACTAGCCGGGATCATCGCGGGCGCCGCGCGGCTGATCAGCGGAGTGCACGTGCGCTGGCTTGATTCCCAGCCCGAGGCACGCCAGACCATCTATTTCGCGAATCACACCAGTCACCTCGATTTCGTGGTTCTGTGGTCGTCTTTGCCGGCCGAGATCCGCGTGAGAACCAGGCCCGTGGCGGCGCAGGATTACTGGGACAAGGGGTTGCGACGGGCCATCGCGGTGAATGTGTTCCGGGCGGTGCTGGTGGCGCGACACCAACCGTGCGGCGAAGATCATGCCCCAGCGGCCAATCCGCGACAGGCAATTGATCACATGCTGAATGCGATGGGCACTGAAGATTCCCTGATTATTTTTCCTGAGGGCACGCGCGGTGCGGGAGATGAGGTGGCCGCGTTCAAGAGCGGGCTCTACTACCTGGCCCAGCACCGGCCCGGATTGCGACTGGTTCCGGCCCACCTCAATAACCTGAATCGCATTCTCCCCAAAGGCGAATTTCTGCCCGTGCCGTTTATCAGCCGCCTTACGTTTGGTCCGCCGATTTCTCTTGAACCGGACGAGCCCAAAGCATCCTTTCTGACAAGAGCGCGCTCGGCAGTTTGCCGTTTGAAGGAAATATGACGAACCTCGATCCACAACTCGTGTGGGCCTTTGCAGGCGTTCTCGGGCTGCTGGTCATCTCCACGCTGATCGGGTTGGCACTGAAAGCCGCCATCAAGAAGCCGGAGGCGCAGGCCACCATCCGCAACCTGAATGCGCGCATCGGAGCGTGGTGGATCATGAGCCTGATCTTCGCGCTGACGCTGGTCA
>PMCH01000035.1 GCA_003154055.1 Acidobacteriaceae bacterium | reverse complement strand
TTTGGTGCCATCCACCTTCGTGCCATGGGAGGATGGCGCGGTCGACGCGGGTTTGAGTTCGTTCCCTTGGATCAGCCGCGATTTTCCTCGCTTCTCCACAAGCTCTCCTTCAACTCCACAGGATGTGCACAGGAAGAACACCGTTTCGAGTTGCACGCGACGCCGGTCAGGGTGCAGAGTCTAAGTAGTAACCATGAAACTGGTCAACATGAAGACTGCTGCCGAAGTTTGTCCGCTGTGCGAAGGCTCGGGATGGAAGACCGTCGCCGGTTCCCCGGAGCGCCGCGTCACCCGCTGCGACTGCCAGTTGCTCGCCCGCGCCGACGCGCTGCTCACCTCCACGCACATCCCAAAGCGGTATGAGCATTGCGAACTGTCCAGCTTCACGACCGACTTTCCGGGCGCGGACCCCCGAATCGGGCTGGCTCACATCGCCGCCTGCCGCTTTGTCGAGGAGTTTGATCCACGAGACGGTACGGGGTTGCTGATCGTTGGCGGAATCGGAACCGGCAAGACCCATCTCGCGGTCGGGATCCTCAAGGAGTTGATCGGGAAACGGGGCAGTCGCTGCTTCTTCAGCGATTATCGCGAGCTTCTGAAACAGATCCAGAATTCCTACAATGACTCCGTCCAGGCGACCGAACTCGAAGTCTTGCGGCCGGTGTTCGAAGCCGAAGTCCTGGTGCTCGATGAACTCGGCGCGGTCAAGCCCAGCGAATGGGCATGGGATACGGTCAGCCTCATTCTCAACACTCGCTACAACGACAACCGCACCACCATCATCACGACGAACTTTCCCGACGAACCCGCCGCCGGCCTGGCCGCGCCCGAGCTTTCTCCGCGCTCTTCCGCGTTCGCCGCCACGCGACGGGAAACCCTCGGGGACCGTATCGGCGAACGCATGCGCTCCCGCCTCCATGAAATGTGCCGTATCGTGAAAATGGAAGGCCCCGACTTCCGGCAGAAGTTCCGCAGCGCCAGCTTTCGATAGTTGAGGGTTGTTGGTGTAATCGCGATGCTTCACCAATGACCGTCGCGATGCAATCGTCAGGCATACATGAATGCCCCGTAGAAGACCTGCACCAGCACCAAAGCAGCAATCGTTAGGAGCCGGGAGGCACCCTTTAGAGCACATGCCAGAGGCAGAGCCGCCCAAAAATAGAATGCTGGAAGAAACTGCTCAAACCCTCTCCAATTCCCATATGGTGTTGTCAGGTCACGGTTTAGTGCCCAAAGAATCCAGCGCGTGGTTTGGAACAGCCAGAGTGCGGAAATAATGACCATTGAAGCTAGTCCCATCACCGTTGCGCCAGCGTGGCAGTTCTCGCCGGATGCCTTTTATCCAGCGAGCACATGCAAGACCAACGAGCACAGGAGTCGCAGCACAGCCAATAACGGCAGCACAAAAGCGCGTGGTCGTTTCGACATTCCAAGAAGGGTTCATTTGCCCATCCTCTTGAGAGAACGACCGCCGAAAGCATCCTTGCACTCCGAACCCAAGCACCTTCGGTTAGTCATAAGTTGTTTTAATCATGTAGTTCGGCCCAGGTTCACAGTGGCCGCCGCGATAGCTTCCGTATCGCCGATTAGTCGTCCGGAAAACACAATGCCAAGATGCTTCGCTAATGTGCCGAGTGGGTGTACCTGGGACAGCGATCAACTATCCTTGCGGTACAGGAGCTCGCGCATTGCTTGCCTTCGAGCCTCGTTCGCTTCACTCGCATTCTTGCGCTCGTCGGCGTCCATGCTGCGCTGAGTTGTGGGGGCAGTCGCTTCGGGTGTACTGCACTGCGGGCAGCGATTGGCGAAGCCGGGCTTATCCGGCTTCAGCTCGAACTCTTCTGAGCAGACGGCACAGATTTTGATCGGGAAAGCCATCTACGGTCAATGATACGACGGCCATCATTCTCTTTGGAAGCGGGTCATCGGCCGGCAACAAAATCACACCAACACCCTGCTGCCCCATACTGCGCTCGTACCAAGGTGGTTCTGACTCAGTCGTTTGCTTTCTCCGTATCCGGTGCGTCCGGGGTGAATGACGCACTACAATCGCCTTGTGCTGAGCGAGCGCATCGAGTTCCGGCCAGAAGCGGATAACGAGATCTTCGCTTCCGTTCCGCCCGCGCCCGCCATTTTCCTTTTGCGCGGCGCTGATCCGGCTGTCGAGCCCTATGTCAGCAAGACTGCCAACCTGCGGCGCCGTTTGCAGCGGCTGCTCTCCCCGCTGGAGGAACGAACAAAACGACTCAACTTGCGCGAGCGCGTCCGGAGCATTGAATACTCGCTGACCGGTTCCGACTTCGAGTCCGGATTTCTGCTCTACCAGTTGCTGCGCGACGTCTTCCCCAAGACCTATTCGAACCGCTTGCGCCTGCGCTTCGCCCCTCTGGTGAAGATGCATCTCGAAAATGAATACCCTCGCGCGTCCGTCACGAACCGCCTCGGCCGGCTCACCGGGAAGAACGTCTACTACGGACCGTTTCTCTCTCGCGTTGCCGCCGAGAAATTCCTGAACGATGCTCTCGACTTCTTCAAGATGCGCCGCTGTGTCGAGGACCTGAACCCCGATCCAAAGTTCCCGGGGTGCGTCTATTCCGAGATGAAGATGTGCCTGGCTCCCTGCTTCAAGGGCTGCACGGACGACGAGTACCGCGCCGAGGTCATGCGGGTCGAAGATTTCCTGGACACTCGCGGCGAATCGCTGAAACGGCAGTTTGCGACCGAGCGCGCCCGGGCGTCCGAGAACCTTGCGTTCGAGGAAGCGGCAGCCATTCACGGCCGCCTCGAAAAGCTCGCGCCAGTGCTCCAACAAATGCCCGAAGTCGTTCATCGGCTGGATCGGTTCCGCGCGCTGATCGTGCAGAAGTCCTCGCAACCGGAGACGGTCACGCTTTTTCGCGTGGATGCCGGCGCGATGGCCGGGCCACTCGCGTTCCCCATTTCAGCCCCGGAGCATACCAAGTCGCAATCCATGGAAGCCCGCATCCAGGCGGCCCTTTCGACATTGCCCGCCGCCGAACCCCATAGCAACATCGAACGCATGGAGCATTTGGCGATCCTCAAGCGCTGGTACTATCGCGGCACCCGCGCAGGCGAAATTTTCTTTGCCGACGCCCGCGGAGAATTGCCCATGCGCCGCGTCGTTCGCGGCATCAGCCGCGTTTATAAAGGCGAGGCCCCGGAAGCGGAGCATCCATCATCGACCCTTCATACAATGGAGTGATCTATGGCTAAAAAGACGAAAAAGACCGCAACGAAGAAGCCCGCAAAGAAAGCGAAGTCAAACAAGATATCGCTGGTGCGCCCCGTATCCCCGGACCGCCTCCTGCGCAACCACGTCATTTATCTGCTGACCGGCGGCGGCGCGCACGCCCACTTCGGCGATGCCATGGGCGATTGGCCCGTGCAGTTGGCGGGCGCGAAGGTCGCCAACTTCCCGCACACTGCCTGGATGCTCCTCGAGCACATGCGCCTTGCCCAGTGGGACATCCTGGAATTCAGCCGCAATCCGAAGCACGTGTCCCCCGCGTGGCCGGAAGGTTATTGGCCCACATCCGAGGCGCCGCCTAGCCAGAAGGCCTGGGAATCCAGCATCGCCGCCTTCAAGAAGGATCTCCGTAGCATGGAGCATCTGGTCGCCAATCCGAAAACCGACCTGTGCGCGAAGCTACCTTGGGGTGACGGCCAGACGGTTCTGCGCGAAGCGCTGCTCGCCGCCGATCACAATGCCTACCACCTGGGACAGCTGATCATGTTGCGGAAGAGTATTGGAATCTGAGCTCTTGTGAGGCCTCTTTCCAATCCCTGTCATGCTGAGCGAGGATTGAGCTTCGCGCCAGCGAAGCTCAACCGCAGTCGAAGCACCCCTACTCCCTGCAATTCGTATGCGTGCTTGAGAGGCCAGTCGCGCATCGCCTTCACGCACTTCTGCATTCTGCACTCTGACTTCTGCAATCAAAAGCCC
>PMCH01000158.1:914-3063 GCA_003154055.1 Acidobacteriaceae bacterium | reverse complement strand
GCGACCCGAGTCAAAGCCGCGATCGGTGTGGCAGCGATTTGTGGCGGTGATGCGCGAGGCGATGAGCTATCTGGTGTGGGAGTTGGGCCTCAGCTGAGCCTCAATCTCCACGCTACTTCTTGCTTTCAAGCTTCTCTTTCAAATGCTTTGCGCACGCCTCGGCAGTGCTCTTCTTGCCGTGGGCCGAACTTACCTTGTTGACCGAATAGGCGAATACTATTTCACTAGTCTTCAAATTGGTGACCTGGACGCTTGCTTGTTCATTCGAGTGCCAATCCCACATGATGACCTTCTTTGCGGTGCTCGCCTTCTGGGTTTCCGAGTGACCGCTGATTTCAAAGTCAGCCAATCCTTTGTCGTCGACAATGACGACGGGGACCTTTTTCGCTTGCAAGGCCGCGCGTATGTAGTCTTGGAACCCATCTTCCATCGGGGCAACGAAGACTCTCGATCCAGCGGGAATTACTTTGGTCGCACCTTCCTGGGAAACAACAATGGGTGCAAAAGCGCAAACGAGGAGCATGGTCAAGAGGGTGATTTTCATAACTTTTCCTAGTGATAGCGATTTTCGATTTTCTCGTTGATATGTTTCGCAACTGCTTCACCCGCACTCTGTTTACCGCGCATGGAGTTTGTCTTGTTGACCGAATAGGCAAATACAACGCTACCCGTTTTCAGGTTGACGATTTTTATACTGGCACTTTCGTTGGTCTGTTGCGAGCCAAGGAACAACATTTTTGCCCAACCCGCTTTGTCGGTGTCGGAAACGCCGCTGAGCTCATAGTCAGCTTTGCTGCGGTCGGCAACAACGACCAGAGGCACCTTCTTCTTTTCGAGGCCCGCCGTAATGTAAGTCTCGAATCCGTTCTGAATCGGAGCGACATACAGCTTGGCTCCCTTGGGAAGGAGTTCGCTGGTAATGACGGGATTGGCCGATTCTGTGAGAGCGCCTGGCTTCGCTGAGTCCTGAGACTGCATCGGCCGTGCCGCCAGGAGAACTGAAGATAGAACGACGGCCATGAGAAATGAAACGCGGGTCATGAGATTGCTCCTAGTCAGGGGAAGGCAATCAAATCCTGCGCTGCCGATACTCAGTTAGCTGTGACCGCGATCACGGGTATAAGTGAGCATCACCATCCCATTCTTTCCCGCAGGCTCGTGACGTGCGCCACGTGGTGGCGTCCGTGCCAGGAGTACAGGGCCAGCGTTTTCTCCAGCGTCATCGGCCCCATTTCCGGATGGCGGAAGGTGCGCTTCCAGTCGGCGTCGGGAATATTCCGTAATACCAACATCCAACGCTGGTGCAGAGAGTCGAGCAGCGCGAGTGAGACTTCGATGGGTGCTTTCCTCGACTCGGGGAGTTCGGCCCAGCGGTCTTCCAAATAGGGCTTGATGGTGGGGTCGTCTTCGGTCAGTGCAAGCTTGAAGCGGATGTAGGCGTTCATGTGGCTGTCGGGGACGTGGTGGGCGAGCTGGCGGACGGTCCATCCGCCGTCGCGGTAGGGAGTGTCGAGTTGCTGATCAGAAAGGCCTGCGACCGCCGCGCGCAGGCGTGCGGGAGTCTGCTGGATGTCGGTCAGGCACTGCTGCTTTTGTTCCGTGGTCAGAGAGCCTGGGTATGAAAACTTTCCGATGGGATAGCGAGGGTCGGTCATTGTCGGTAGATGATTTCGGAGTGGGAGGCGGTGCAGAAAAAAGGTGTCAGGTGTCAGGTCGCAGTTCTCAGGGGTACGCTGCGAGCCGCGGGCTTCAAGCAACCGAGGTCGTCGGGAGCATATCGCAGCTCAGAGGAGACAAATGCCGNNTTGGCGGGGGCGACGATGACGAGCGAGCCGGTTTCGGGGATCGTGGTCAGGTGCGCGGCGCCTTCGACGACGTAAGCTCCATGGAGCGCTAACTGGCGAGCCAGGGTGCGGTCCGAGGTCAAGTCGGGGGACGTTTCCACGGCGAAGCCGAGAACGTAGCGTGCGTCCAGCAGGAATTGCGCTGCTTCGGCGGTGATGGGCAGGGGCCTGCCGGGGCCCATTGCGGCGCTGCCATGCTGCCGGAGGGCGACCACCGCGCCTTGCGGGATTACTCCGTGATGGGATTCCCACGCTGCGATGTCATCCAGCGTGATCTGAGGTGTCCCCCGCGACGATGCTGGCAG
>PMCH01000158.1:0-889 GCA_003154055.1 Acidobacteriaceae bacterium | reverse complement strand
CGATTCTCCTGCCCCGTGCCGGGACGCCGGTCGGCGAACAGCAGGATGGCGAGCACGAGCGCGTAGGCGATGATGAAACTGCGAATTCGCATCCGGTTCCCTGGTCAACCTCGGAAGATCCGTTGGGGAGCGGGCAAGTGGAAAGTCGCCCGGCTGCTTTGGCGGAAAATAGGTATGACGTGAATATCGTCAGTATTGTTGCCCGGCGGAACCGAAGGAGCAACCAACGTCCGGACATGGCCGGGTGGTTCGATGGCGCAACCACCACGGCACGAACACTTTAGACAAACTTTCGTTATCGGAAGACGATTCCGGCAAAGAGTGAAGCGGATTACAATAGAGGCAATCCCGCGGACTTTATTGCAATTGCACTTCGTGGTTGCGATTCCGGGGCTGCGTTTTTCACAGGAACTGAGGATCGATGTTCGGCCGCGAAGAAAAAGTTTCCTCCATCCGGCTTACTGGCGTGCAGTACATGGTGCTGGCAATTTTCCTGGTGCTGGCCTACGGACTGTGGCGGCTGCAAGTGATGCGGAGCGACGAGTACGCGCTGCTGGCCGAGAAGAATCGCATTCGCAACGTTCCCATTCTTGCTCCGCGCGGAAAGATCTTCGATCGCGAGGGGCGGATCATCGTCGATAACTACCCGTCATTTTCCGCGCTGCTGCTGCGCGATTCCTCGCGCGACCTGAACGCCGACGCGGACATGATCGCCCGAGGGCTGCACCTGAACGCGGACGAAGTGCGGCTGCGCATCCGGCGGTTTGCTTCCATGCCGCAGTACCAGCCGATATTTCTGAAGGAAGACATCACACCGGACGAGCTGGCGTTTATCGAGTCGCACAAGAACGAACTGCCGGAACTGGAAACGATCATGTCGCACCGGCGG
>PMCH01000066.1 GCA_003154055.1 Acidobacteriaceae bacterium | reverse complement strand
GTCTGCTACATGAAGGGCCGCAACAATTATCTCTGCCGCAAGAAGCTTTACGACTTGACGGACCAGCCAGTGTTGAGCGGGCTGGAAGAGATCGAACAATATCGGGCAATCGCCGCCTGGGAGCAGACCACGCACACCGGCGACCGCGCCGAACTCGCGGAATTGCCCGAGGCGAGCATGCTGTGGCACAAGATCGACGCTCGCGCCGATGCCTGCCTGGGCACTAAGTGCTCGCTCTATGATCGCTGCTTCATCACCGAGATGCGGCGCCGCGCGGCCGAGTGCGACATCATCATCGTCAACCATCACCTGTTCTGCGCCGACCTGGCCATCAAGCTGGAGGCCGAGAACGCGAACGACGCCGGCGTGCTCCCTGACTGCGGCGTTGTGGTCTTTGACGAGGCGCACGAACTGGAAGAAGTCGCGGGAAGTTATTTCGGCATCTCCATCAGCAATACGCGGATGGAAGAACTGGCCCGCGACGTGGAAGGCTTGCTACAGCGCGAAAAACTCTACACGCCGGGAATGTCGGGCGCAATCAAGTCGCTGCGCGAGCGCTCGCAACTGTTCTTCTCATTGCTGCCTGCGCATGAAGGGCGGTCTGCCTTTGACGGCCGGCGCGAGTTTCTGGAAGAGAACGGAGAAGAATACGACGCCCTGAACCAGGCCCTGCGCCGCATTAGCGCGGAACTCGATCAGCTCCCGCAGAAACCGGAGCAGGTCTTCGGCTTCGCCCGGCGCGCTCAACAATTGCAGGTGCAGCTCGGCTTCGTGATGGAGGATGAAAATCCGAACACGGTGTTCTGGATCGAGCGGCGCGGCTTTCGTGGAGCGGCGCGCACTCGAAAGGCGTCAGAGGAAAGCAGCCCCCACGGACGGACCAATGTATTCGTGCAAGCCACACCCATTGAGGTCGGCCAGATCCTGCGCGAATGCCTGTGGTCGAAACTGGAAACGGCGGTGCTTACTTCGGCCACGCTGGCGGTCGGCGGCGGCTTTGACTACATCCGGCAGAGGTTGGGCCTCGACCACGCGCGGGAATCGATCGTGCCTTCGCATTTCGATTACGAGCGGCAGGCAATTCTGTATGTGCCGCCCGACCTGCCCGACCCGCGTACTCCACAATTCACGGCCCTGGCCGCGGACCTGATCCGGCGGCTGCTGGAAATCACGCGCGGCCGCGCCTTCGTACTCTTCACCAGCTACGCGCAGATGAATGAGATTTACGACCGGCTGCTGGGCCAGTTGGAATTTCGCATGCTGAAACAAGGCGATGCCCCGAAGTCCGCGCTGCTCGAGGAGTTCCGGCTCACGCCGAATGCGGTGCTGTTCGGCACGTCCTCATTCTGGCAGGGAGTGGACGTGCAGGGCGAGCAGCTGAGTTGCGTCATTATTGACCGCCTGCCGTTTGCCGTTCCGAGCGATCCGGTGGTGGCGGCCCGGGTGAAGGCCATCGATGCCGGCGGCGGGAACGCATTCTACGATTACCAGGTGCCGAGTGCGGTGATCACGCTGAAGCAGGGATTCGGGAGACTGATCCGGTCACTGCACGACCGGGGCCTGCTGACGCTGCTCGACAACCGCATTCTGAAGAAGTCCTACGGGCGGGTATTTGTGGAGAGCCTGCCGAATTACACGCGGACGACGGACATCAAGAAGGTGGAAGAATTCTTTGGGGTTGGCTCCTGATGGAGCGCCCGGCAGGACGGGCGAAGACGCCCGTCCCTCCATCGTTGGCTTAGGCTACTCGGCTGCTTCTTTCCCAATGACCACTTTCAGGTGGGTGGTCACGTCCTTGTGCAGCTTGATCGGGATGGTGAACTCGCCCACCGACTTCAGCGGTTCGTGCAACTGAATCTTGCGACGATCAATGTGAAAGCTCTTCTTCTCAAGAGCGTCGGCGATGTCGCCGGAAGTGACCGACCCGAAGAGCTGATCGTTTTCGCCGGACTTGCGCAGGAAAGAGACTTCGAGCCCGTCGAACTGCTTGGCTAGTTCCTCGGCGCCGGTTTTCTCCTTGGCGGAACGGCGTACGGCAGCGGCCTTCATCTGCTCGATGACGGACTTGTTGCCGGCGTTGGCTTCAATGGCCAGCTTCTTGGGGAGCAGGAAATTCCGCCCGAATCCTTCGGCAACCTTCACCACGTCACCGCGGTTGCCCAGTTTGGGCACATCTTCTTTCAGAATGACTTCCATGACGGCTCCGTTTCCTGGTTTCCCTGCCCGTCTGTGCTCCCGGTGGTTAAAAAGACCGACCACAGAGGACACAGAGAGTCACAGGGGAAACCTTGATCTCTGTTCCGATTGAAGTTATTGCGCGCGGCCGGCAAACGGCAGCAGGGCGATGTTCCGCGCCTGCTTAATGGCGGCGGACACCCGGCGCTGGTGCCGCGTGCACGCCCCGGTCAGGCGCCGCGGAACGATCTTGCCGCTCTCCGCGACGAACTGCGCCAGCAAGCGCACGTCTTTGTAGTTGACGGATTCGATTTTCTCGACGCAAAACTTGCAGACTTTCTTGCGGCGGAAATACTTGCGGCCGCCTTCGCGAGGGCCGCCGGGACCTCCGCCAGGACGCGGGCCGCGTGGACCACGATCGCTGCGCTCGGGGCGGTCACTACGCTCCGCCGGACGCGTGCTGCCGCCGGTGGATGCTTCGGCGGCGGGTGCTTTGGTTTCTTCTGCCATGGTGCTCCTTCACATTCTCATTCGTCCCTGCGGGACTTGAACTGGTTCGTTGTCTTGTCCCGACGCCGAGGCGCCGGGGTGATCCGAGGACACGCTTGCGGGACGTGCGATCCGCGCGGAGTCCGCGATTCCTAAGTCGTTACCGGAGCGGGTTCGCTCCCTGCTTCCGGAGTCACCGGGGCAGGAGCGGTGCTCGCCTTCTTGCGCGACTCGCGGATCTTCTTGATCTTATCCAACCGCTTCGTTTCTTCGTCGGTGCGCACGGTCAGGAACTTGATCACCGGCTCGGTGACGCGCAGCCGGCGCTCCAGTTCGTGCACAATGGAGCCGGCGCCTTCGATGATGAGCAGGACAAAGATGCCATCGTTAAACCGGTTCACGGTGTACGCGAGACGGCGCTTGCCCCAGACTTCGCTCTTGATCGTGCCACCCGCCGAGGTCACGGAGGACCCGAGCGTGGAAATCAGCTTGTTCAGTTCTTCTTCCACCATGTCAGGGCGGACGATGAACATCAGTTCATAAGTACGATTCATTCGTTATCTCCAAAATTCTCTGTTGCGAACCGCGGCGTTCTTCACTTCGATGGCGGTTCCTCGCCGGATTCGTTCTTGCGATTGAACCGGTTCATCGCCGCCGCTGGTCCCTCTTTCACAATCACATCGACCGCCTGAGCGGCCGTGTCGAGCACTTCGTCCACCACTTTCAACTGCGCCTTGCGGAAGGGCGCCAGCACATATTTCACGCTATCCGTCACCTTGCGATCGGGCGCAATGCCCAGCCGGATCCGCAGAAACTCGTCCGTGCCGAGCGCTGCCAGGATGGACTCCATCCCGTTATGCCCCGCCGAACTTCCCCGCTGCCGGATGCGGATCGTGCCCAGCGGCAGGTCCAGTTCGTCGTAAATCACAATCAGGTCGCGCGACGCGTCGGCTTGATGTTCCGCCAACAGTTCCCGCACCGAAAGCCCGCTCAGGTTCATGAAGGTTTCCGGCTTGGCCAGAACCACTGGCTCGGAAGCAATCATGGCCCGGGCNNGGCGTGAACTGGTATTCGATTCCAGGATTTCCCAAACCGATGATCAGTTTCACGCTTGAGTCCATGAGTAGGTGCGGAGGCGGGTCTCTGACCCGCCCGACCGGGTCGGAGACCCGGTCCCACACACGCTCTATTTCTTTTCCTTCTTTTCGGGCTTGCCTTCGGGCTTCGCCTCGCCCTCTTCGCCCTCGACATCCTGCTTGCCCTTCTTGATGACCTCGGGCTCGGCAGGAGTTGCAGTCGCGGCGTCGGCAACCGCTTCCGGCGTCGGAGCCACCTCTTCTTTGACCAGTGTGATGTGCGCGACCATGCGCTCATCGTCGGTCAGGAATTTCACCTTCTCACTGTGCGCCAAGTCCTTTACACGCAGGTCAACGCCGAAGACGAGATGGCTGACGTCGGCCTCGATGGACTTGGGGATGTCGGCGGGCAGGCATTCAATCTCAACCTCGCGCAGCAACTGCTCGAGGATGCCTCCCTCGGTCTTCACTCCCAGGGCCTCGCCCTTGAGCACGATCGGCACGGTGACGGTCAGCTTTTTGTCCATGGCAATGCGCTGAAGGTCAACATGGAGCAGCGTTCCCTTGATGGGTTCGAACTGCCAGTCCACGATCATGGCCTTCACGCGGTTGTCGCCGAGCGCCAGATCAAAAATCGTGTTGTGTCCGCTGTCGGACTTCAGGATGCGCATGACCTGGCGCGGATCGACCGCGATGGCGGACGTGTCTTTGCCGGCGCCGTACACCACAGCGGGAATTTTTCCTGCCACACGCACGCGGCGCGCGGCGTTCTTGTTGCCCGGTTCGCGCTGCTGCGCTTCCAGGATGTTCACTTCCGTTGCAGTTGCCATAATTCCGTTCCGTCCTTCTATAGAAACAGCCTGCTGACCGAAGTTTCTTCGTGGATGGACTGTATCGCCCTTCCAATCAGGCCCGCGATCGACAGCACCTTGATCTTGGAAACCTGCTTTGCCGCATCGGTCAGCGGAATGGTATTGGTCACGACCACCTCGGTGATCGGAGACTTGGTAATGTTTTCCACGGCCGGCCCCGACAAAACCGGGTGCGAGCAGCAGCAGTACACCGCCGTCGCTCCTGCCTCGATCAGCGCGTCTGCGGTTTTGACCAGCGTTCCCGCCGTATCGATCAGATCGTCGATGACCAGACAAGTACGGCCCTGAACATCGCCGATGACGTGCATCACTTCGGCCACGTTCATCTCAACCCGCCGCTTATCGACGATGGCCAGTGCAGCGTCCATCTTCTTGGCGAAGAAGCGCGCACGCTCCACGCCGCCCGCATCGGGCGAAACCACCGTCAGGTTCGGCAGGTTCAGATCCCTGAAATGGCCGACCAGCACCGGCGAAGCAAACAGGTGGTCCACCGGAATATTGAAAAAGCCCTGCAACTGGGGCGCGTGTAAATCCACCACCAACGCCCGGTCCGCGCCCGCCGTCGTCAGCAGGTCCGCAACCAACTTCGATGAAATCGGCACCCTCGGCTTGTCCTTGCGATCCTGGCGCGCGTAGCCGAAGTACGGAATCACCGCCGTAATGCGCCGCGCCGATGCGCGCTTGAGCGCGTCCATCATCAGCAGCAATTCCATCAGGTGCATGTCCACCGGATGGCAGGTCGGCTGCATCACGAAGACATCCGCGCCGCGCACGTTCTCCTGGATCTGCACGTACGCTTCGCCGTCCTTGAATCGCGTGACCAGCGCCTGGCCGCGATTCAGGCCGAGAAAGTGGCAGACCTCATCACAGAGCGGCTCGTTGGCCGTTCCGCAGAAGATCTTGAACTTGTCATCCACGCGGGCGCGCTGGGGCTTGCGTTCCGGCTTTTCGTCCGCGATCGGCTTTTTTTCCGTTTTCTCGGCGGTCGTTATCGCAGTGGCCATTTTTAAGTTCTCAGTTCCCGGTTCTCAGTTCTCAGTCTTGCGCTCCGGGCTCTCTCTGAGAACTGAGAACCGGGAACTGAGAACTGGTTTCTGGCTGGGCCGCTAGGATTCGAACCTAGACAAAGTGCTCCAAAGGCACTTGACCTACCATTAGTCGACGGCCCAAAAAATAGTTGCTAGTTGCTGGTTTCTAGTTTGTAGCGAAAACCAAAAACATTCAATTCAGATTTCGTCCGCGCTATTTGGCACCGGACGAAACCAGAAACTAGCAACCAGAAACTAGAAACCTTTTCCAATACTGCTGGCGCGTCAACGTCGTTGTTGCAACTGCCTTCAGGCCCTGTTTCCTAAGGCGGCCAGCGGCCTTTACGGCAGCGGCGCGCGTCCGGAACAGCCCGTACAGGGTTGACCCTGACCCGGAGAGCGAAGCGTAACCGGCTCCCGCGCGCTCCAAGGCACACTTCATGTCACGTAATTCGGGATATTGCGGAAAGACGACTCTTTCGAAGTCGTTTTCAATCCCGGTACGGACAAGGTCGGAAAGCAGGCTCCCGGCCCGGCTCCTGCCACCTGCAGAAGCACCGGTGTTAGGTGAACCACTCAGCCACGCCGACAGCACGCGGCCAACCTCAAGTAGTCTATCGGACGCTCCCGAGCGCGTCAATCGATCCCAGTCCGCGAACGCACGCGGCGTCGAAACCCCGACCGCTGGCGTCACCACCACCAGCGGGGTCGCAGGCA
>PMCH01000131.1:14039-15313 GCA_003154055.1 Acidobacteriaceae bacterium | reverse complement strand
GGCAAAAGCACGCTGGCCCGGGTTCTCGGGGAACGGCTGGCCGCGCAGCGCGTGATCGAGCCGGAAGACAATCCTTTTCTCAAGGCTTTTTATGAGGGTGAGCCGGGCGCCGCATTTCAGGCGCAGTTTGCCTTTCTGATTCGGCGGTTCGAGCAGTTGCGTGCCCTTGATCTGGGCCCGCATTCCAACAAGACCATCGTCGCCGACTACATCTTTGAGAAAGACAAGCTCTTTGCCTGCCTGAACCTGAACGACCAGGAACTCGATACCTACAACCGCTACTTCAATTATTTCCGCGAGCAACTGCCTACCCCGGACCTCGTGATCTACCTGCAAGCCACGCCGGAAGTGCTGAAGAAGCGCCTCAAGAAGAAGAACTCTCCCGGCGAAAAGGCCATCAGCGAGGACTACCTGATGGAAGTGGTGAAAGCCTATGAACACTTCTTCTTTCACTACACCCAGTCGGACCTGCTGATCGTCAACACTTCCGAAATCGACTTCGTGGACCGCAACGAGGACCTGCAGGAGCTATTGAAGAAAGTCTCCGCCCCGATCAAGGGCACGCAATACTTCCTGCCGCTGGGCGGCCAGGATGCCGCCGGCGCGTAACTGAGAACTGAGATCCGGATTACTCCAGCCCCGCCTTGCCCAGCATCTCCAGAAACTGTTTCTGCGTCCGCATGTCGATCGACTGCGCGGCCAGTTTTCCTTCGCGGTCGTAGACAAAGCTCTTCGGTATGCCTTCGACTGCAAACGCTTCATTCACCTTGCGCCCCGGGTCGAGCAGTACGGGAAACGTAACGCCGCGCTCGCGAATGAAAGGCTCGACCTTGCCCGTCTCTTCATCCGAAATTGCCAGCACCACGAAACCCTTCGCCCCGAACCGCTTGTACAGCGTCTCCAGATCCGGCATTTCCTTGCGGCATGGCGGACACCACGTCGCCCAGAAGTTCACCAGCACGACTTTGCCGCGCAGATCCTGGAACGTCCAGGCTTTCCCGCTCAAGTCCTTCAACGTGAACTCGGGATGCTGACGGCGCTCGTCCTCTGCTTCGAGCTGCTTCATGGCCGCCGCAAACTGCGGATCGTCCACCGACGCCTGCACGTGCTCGTACCGCACCAGCGTCGCGAGTTCCACATATTGATATGCGGGTTGCAAAGCCTGCGTGGCGCGGGCGCCCTCGCCCGCGGGCCCCTTCTCCGGCTTCTCCCATGGCACCGGATGCTCTTTCAGGGCGTCCGCCAGGGTCGTAGCCACGTCCTGCAGCGTATCG
>PMCH01000131.1:0-13977 GCA_003154055.1 Acidobacteriaceae bacterium | reverse complement strand
CTGCGCTACCAAGCCAGCCATCACGGCAAGACTTACGATCAAGACGGCGGCGCTCATGCCTTGCGATGATCGCCACCCCGGCAGCCATTCTCGTGGATTCATGATTCGGAAGATTACCTCAGCCGCCGGTTCCCTGCAGCCCGTCCCGTTGGTTCGGCCCTTGGGCTCCCCACGCTTCCCGGCCGCATCCTGCTCGAGCCGGCGGATTGTCGAGGGACTGGTTAACGCAGATTGATCTCGCCGCTGCCTACGTGCGCATGCAGCCGGTACTTCCCGGGCCCTTCCTTCTTGAATGACCGGAACAGGCCGCCTTTGGAGAGTCCGAGTGGTCCCGAATTCAAAGCGCCCGTCGTAACCGAAGCGTCGATGTGCGCGTAATCCGTGGGATTCCCCATGTCGATGTTGAGTTGGCCGGCGTACACTTCCACATCCTTGCTGCCGTGGACTTGCTCAATCTCGAGCGCGCCAAACGACATCCTAACGTGCAGTGCAGATTCACGCGGAACCTCAATACGGATGTGGAAATCGTTACGGGGCCCGCCGGAGATCTTCAAGGATCCACCCGCCCCGGCCCTCTGGAAGCGCACCTCGACTTCGTCGATCTCCCCGCCCTTGGCGCCTTCGTAGCGCACGGAAAGCCGGTCGCTGCCGGTCCCGGAGATGTGCACGTCGCCGGAGCGCACCTCCAGTTGTAGGCGGCCGCCGGGAGAGAACACCGTCTCGAAGTGGTCCTTTCCCTTTTCGGTGATGACCTGCGGGGCCTCGGCCAATGCAGCGGCGGACGCCAACAGCACCATGACTACGGCTGCCCTGAACATAGACACACCTCGCCTCTGGCAAAGGATACGGAGAAGGCTCGGGGTTTGTTCCCAGCTCTCGCAGGGCAACCAGACACTCCTCGCCGCGAACCCCTCCACCAAAGTAACCGCCCTGTGATGATGGTCATACCCCTGCCCCGGTTCTTCCCTTAGAGTGGTGTCATGTACCGCATCCGAGCCGAGGGCAAGAAGAGTGTTGTTCTCGTCTGTACTCGTTGCGCACATGAGGTCCGGGTCAAGGACTTTGACCCCTCCAAAGGACATCCGCGTACGCAGGCCGCGACCATGATGCTGGAACACCTGGCAAGCCACGGCATCACCCAGTCGCAGACTCCCAAGGAAGTTCTCCAACGAAGCTGGTGGAAGTAGTTAGAACTGCGCAGCGGCTCACAGAGAAAAACTGCTCTTGAGTCGCCGCGTTTGTCCTTCCGCCTGTCCTCAGGTTGAGTCTTTCCGCAACTTTGGGAATCTCACAAGAGATAACCTCTGGCTTGTGACCGATCCCGATTCCAATCCGATCCCGTCCGGCGTGCGCGCCATCGCCGTACTGTTCGCCCTCTGCGGCTTGTACCTGGGAGTCGCCGGACTCCTGATGCTCCTCCAGCCCGGGTCAATCTCGATGGTGGTGGGCGCGCCGCTGCTCTTCGGCCTGGAGCTCTCCGGCCCCAACATGTTTCTGCTGATGGCCCTCGTCGGAGCAGGGATTGCCTGGGGCCTGATGCGCCGCATCAACCTCATCCGCCATGTGGCGTTGATCATCGCCATCGCGGGAGTCGTAATGCTGGTGCCGCCGGTTTCAGCCGCAACCGTGATGGTTCAGCCCGGCGCCTTGATCCGGGGAGGGCTGGGCATAATCATCCGCGTGATCGTGGCCTGGTATCTGTCGCAGGGACACATCGCAGACCAGTTCAAAGCACTAACCAGAACCACGTAGGGGCGGACGCCCTCGTCCGCCCAGCCGAGCGAAGCTCGGCAAAGATTTCCCAGCACAATCGATACCACTGTCGAGCTTCGCTCGACCTGGACGGGCGAGGGCGCCCGTCCCTACGTGAGCATTGCCGATGTCACGGGCGCGCCTTCGCGGCTTCCTTCTCCGCCACCCGCTCGCTGACCTTGAACGTCATCTTGCCCGTCTTCTTGTCAGCGTCCGCGATCACGTGATCGCCGTGCAGGACCTCGCCGTCGAGAATCTTCAGCGCCAGCGGATCCTGCACCAGTTTCTGGATCGCCCGTTTCAGCGGGCGCGCGCCGAAGTTCGGGTCATAGCCCTCGGTGAACAGCAGTTCCTTGGCAGCGTCGGTCAGCTCGATCGAAATCTTGCGGTCCGCCAGCAGCCTCCGCAGGTCTTCCAGTCGCAGCTCCACAATCTTGACCAGTTGCTCCTTGCCCAGCGGGCTGAACACGACGATGTCATCCACGCGGTTCAGGAACTCCGGCTTGAAGTGCCCGTGCAGCGCGTTCATCACTTCTTTGGTGGCGCGTTCGAAGCCTTCCGGTGTGCGGATGTTCTCGGCTTGCAGGTAGGCGGAGCCGAGGTTCGAGGTCATGATAATGACGGTGTTCTTGAAGTCCACTGTGCGGCCCTTGCCGTCGGTGAGCCGCCCGTCGTCCATCATCTGCAGCAGGACGTTGAACACGTCCGGATGCGCCTTCTCGATCTCATCGAACAGCACCACCGCATACGGGCGCCTGCGCACCTGCTCCGTCAGCTGCCCGCCTTCTTCATAGCCCACGTATCCCGGAGGCGCGCCAATCAGCCGCGACACGGCGTGCTTCTCCATGTACTCCGACATATCAATGCGAATCATCGAGTGCTCATCGTCAAACAGAAACTCCGCCAGCGCCCGCGCCAGTTCGGTCTTGCCGACTCCCGTAGGTCCCAGAAAGATGAACGATCCAATCGGCCGCTTGGGATCGCTCAACCCCGCGCGCGACCGCCGAATCGCATTGGCCACGCGTTCCAGCGCGAGGTCTTGCCCGACCACGCGCAGCCGCAGCCGATCTTCCATGTGGATGAGCTTCTTGACCTCGCCTTCGAGCATCTTCGAGACCGGAATGCCCGTCCACTTCGACACGATGTGCGCGATGTCTTCCTCGTCCACCTCTTCTTTCAGCATCCGTGTGGGGCGGACACTCTTGTCCGCCGCTTTTTCGGTCAGCTTTTTCAACTCTTCTTCCGCCTGCCGCAACAACCCGTACCGGATCTGCGCCACGCGCTCGAGGTTCCCTTTGCGCTCTTCCGCCTGCTCTTCAATCTTGAGCTGCTCGATTTTCTCTTTGATCTGGCGCGCGCGCGCAATTCCTTCCTTCTCCTGTTTCCACTTCGCCTTCAACGCGTTCGACTGCTCGCGGATTCCGGCCAGTTCTTTCTCCACCAGGGCCAGCCGCTCCTTCGAGTTCGCGTCATCCTCTTTCTTCAGCGCCTGCTTCTCGATTTCAAGCTGCGTCGCGCGCCGCTCCAGTTGGTCAATTTCCGTCGGCAGCGAGTCGATCTGGATGCGCAGCGAGGCCGCCGCTTCGTCAATCAGGTCAATCGCCTTATCCGGCAGGAAGCGGTCCGAGATATAGCGGTGCGACAGCGTTGCCGCCGCCACGATTGCCGAATCCTTGATCCGCACTCCATGGTGCACTTCATACTTTTCCTTCAGCCCGCGAAGGATGGCAATCGTGTCCTCGACATTTGGCTCGCCCACAAAAACGGGCTGAAAGCGCCGCTCCAGCGCCGCGTCTTTCTCGATGTACTTGCGGTACTCGTTGAGCGTGGTCGCACCGATCGCCCGCAACTCGCCCCGAGCCAGCGCCGGCTTCAGCATGTTCGAAGCGTCAATCGCGCCTTCAGCCGCGCCTGCCCCCACCAAAGTGTGTAATTCGTCGATGAACAGAATGATCTGTCCCGACGAATCCTCGATTTCCTTCAGCACCGCCTTCAGCCGTTCTTCGAACTCGCCTCGATATTTCGCGCCCGCCAGCATCGAGCCCAGGTCGAGTGACACCACGCGCTTGCTTTTCAGCGCTTCGGTCACGTCGCCGGAGACGATCCGCTGCGCCAGTCCTTCAACGATCGCGGTCTTGCCCACTCCCGGCTCGCCGATCAGCACTGGATTGTTCTTGGTGCGGCGCGACAGCACCTGCACCACACGGCGCACTTCTTCATCGCGTCCAATCACCGGATCGAGCTTCCCGCGCCGCGCCAGGTCGGTCAGGTCGCGTGCGTAGCGCTCCAGCGCCTGAAACTTCCCCTCCGGATTCTGGTCGGTAATCCGCTGCGATCCGCGCACCGCGGTCAATGCCTTGAGAATTGCGTCGTGAGTTGCGCCATGACGGGCCAACAACTCCTGCGCCGGATCCCGCTTCAGCGCGGTCGCGGCCAGCAGCAAATGTTCGGTCGAGACGTATTCGTCCTTGAATGTGTCCGCCTCTTTGAATGCCTGATCGAGCAACTGGTTCAGTGGCGACGACATCGCCGGCTGCGCGGCCGCTCCCGACACTTTCGGCAACTTCTCGATTTCCTTGTAGACGTCGCTCAGCACGCCCTGCGGACCCATGCCGATCTTCTCGAGCACGGGCGGGACGATTCCTTCGCGGTCTTCGACGAGCGCCGCCAGCAGGTGCACCGGCAGAAACTCCGGATTGCCATGCTCCGACGCCAGTTCGGTCGCACGCTGCACCGCTTCCTGCGCCTTGACTGTGAACTTGTCCCAACGGATGGCCATGATCGCTACTCCTTACCAGACCCACGTGCCCGGCCCGATTTCAGCATAAGTATTTTAAATAGTTACGTAACAATCAGACACTTCAGATAGCCGCTTTCGGGCACATTGATCAACATCGGATGGTCTTTCGCTTGAGAACGGTTTTCCAGGACTCGCAGCGATTTATGAGCATCCCGCGCAGCATCCGCCACCATTCCCATGAAATCCACGGCGCTCACGTGGTAGGAACACGAGCAGGTGATCAGCACTCCGCCCGGCCGCAGCATTTTCATGGCACGCAAGTTCAGTTCCTTGTAGCCACCCAGCGCTTTGTCGAGATCCCGCTTGGTTTTGGCAAAGGCGGGAGGATCGAGAACGATGGTGTCGTACTGCCGCTTGGCCACCGAGTAGTCTTTCAGCAGGTCGAATGCGTTCGCCTCGATCCATTCCACTTCGCGCCCGTTGAGCACGGCATTCTTCTCCGCCACCTCGAGCGCCGGACGAGAGCTGTCCACTCCCGTAACGCTCGAACACTTCGCTGCATTCTCCATCGCAGCGAAGTGCAGCGCAAATCCACCCTGATAGCAGAAAACATCGAGCGCGTCGCCGTGAGCGTACCGCGCGGCTGCCGCATAGTTCTCCCGCTGGTCAAGGAACGCTCCAGTCTTCTGGCCTTCGAGGCCGTCGAAGTGAAGGCGCACGCCGTTCATCTCGACCACGGTCGAACTCTTCTCGCCGTGAATCAGCCCGGACGGCCGCGGCGGCAACTGCTCCAGTTCGCGAATCCGGCTGTCCACGCGCTCCACGATCCCCGCCGGCTTGAATTCCTCGGTCAACGTATTAACGATGGCCGCGCGCACGGGTTCCGCGTCCATGGCCTGGGTCAGAATTTGCACGGAGAGAAAATCGTGGTAGCGATCGACAATCAGCCCCGGCAGGAAGTCGCCCTCGCTGAACACCACGCGGTAAGCGTCGGTGCCGGAAACAATCCCCTTGCGGTAGGCAATCGCCGCCCGAATCCGTTCCGCGACCAGCGCAGGCAGATCGCGCACCTCTTCCCGCGAAATCATCCGAATGGCGATCTGCGACGAGCTGCTATAAAGCGCGGTGCCGAGAAACTTCCCACGCACATCGGTCACGTGGACCAGCGAACCGGGAGGAACTTCCTTCGCCACAGCGATATCGGAGCGGTACACCCAGACATGCCCATCGTTGAGCCGCGCCGCCCCTCGCGGAGAAAGCTTTACGGAAGGCGATGCGTCAGGAGTGGGCGCAGATTTCTTCTGGGACATGAAGAGATGTTACCGGAGAGACCGCTGCGCCGGCACGGCACCGGGTTATGCCAGCGACTGCCGGACCACGATGCCGTCGAGGTGCGCCTTTCGCCGGACCGGACTCACACTCGCCGTGACCGCCCCTATCATCACCTTCTTGAGCGCCACCTGGAATTCTTCCATCTCGGGACGCGTTCCCACCGTGATGCGCGTGTAGGTCGGCCACGCCGGCCAGATGCGCCCGATGAAAACATTCTGGTGCTGCATCGCATCAATCACCTCTTTCGCCGGACGCTTCACATCCAGCATGAAGCAGTTCGACTGTGACGGCACATAGGAGTATCCGTTGCGATCGAGCCACTGGAACACTTCCGCGCGGATGTCCGCGTTCATTTTCTTCCGCTCGGGCACCAGTTGGGTGTGCTTCAGGCTGGCCGAAGCCGCCACCAGCGCAGTGATGGGCATGGCATTCCAGCCGCCGTATTCCTGCACCTTGTTGAGCAGATCCGGACGGCCCAATGCGTAGCCGCAGCGCAGGCCCGCCATCCCGTAGATCTTCGAAAACGTGCGCAGCAGGATGACATCCTTGTCCGCCTTCACCAGGTCGACGGCCGAAGTTCCATCCGAAAAGTGGAGGTACGCTTCGTCCACCAGCACGACCGATCCCTTCGGCTTGTTCTCGGCCAGATACTCGATATCCGGGTGGCTGGTCAACGTCCCGGTTGGATTGTTCGGCGTACACACATAGAACACCCCGGCATCTGGTCCCGCAGCCAGCATGGCCTTCACGTCATGCGCATAGGTCCTGGTGAGCGGTACCTTTACCACCTTCGCGCCCGCCGCATTGGCCGCAAACATCCCTGCCTCATATCCCGGATCGGCCGTGACGTAGCTTCGGCTTGAGGAGGTGTAAGCAGTAACCGTGTGATGCAGCGGCTCGCTCGACCCCGGATACACGAGGACATGATCGGCCTTCAATCCTTCCAATTCGGCAATCTGCTCCACCAGGTTGTCGGTCAGCCCGTCGGAATATCGCCCGCCCTGGGGGATGATCGCGCTGATTGCCTCGCGCGCCGAGACACAGGGCCCGAGCGGATTCTCATTGGCATCAATCATGACCGCCCCTTGCGGAGCGTTGTGCACGCGCGCGCGCGCCAGCATCGGCTCGGTCACGATGCGCATAGCGAGAGCAGCCGAAGCGGCAGCGGACAAACTCAGAAAAGAACGGCGGGACGCCGGTAAAGAACTGCGTAGATGGCTCATGACTCACCCCGTGCGCGCCATCTTACCGCACTCCCGGCGGGAAAGAACAAAAAGCCCCTGCCCAGACAAAGGGCGCCAGGTCGGAAAATCGCAGCTTGTGTGCTAACCTTTCGGCCTTCGGTTCTTGAAGACCAGAGCCCATCTTCCGGTTTCCTCAGGAGGCACACCGTGAAAGCCACTTTCGCCGGACTCATGATCTGCATTGCGGCCGCCGCGATCGTATTCCTTCCCGCCGTCAGCCCGGTCCACGCTCAGAACAAAACACACAGCAAACCGGCAGCTGAAGCCGACCTCAGCGCGGCTGCAGCCTACTGCGTTGCGAAGGGTGGAGAAGTCGAGCATCGCGCACCGTATTTCAACACCAACGCCGACCCCAGCAGCTGGTTGCGGCTCTCCGGGGAGCGCAACTTCTGCCAGTTCACCTCCAAGAAAGATGGCTCGCGCATCCACGTCCTGCTTTCGACCCTCTACACCGAAAAGCCGAGCCTGGCAGCGCTGGCCTACTACGCCAAGGTTCCACTCGGCGAGGGCTGCCATGGCAATCCCGCCTCGTGCTACTGCTCACAGTTGGGCGGAACCGACCTGTTCGGCGGAATCAACATGAATGGCGGTGGATGGGTTCTGAAGGGCGCGATCGATGAAGCTCTGGAGGCCTGCATCTTCCCCGACATGTCGTCCATCGATTCCTGGGGACTGGCCTACCACTCCGCCAACATCGTCCGCGGCAAGAACCTGAGTAAGGTGCTCCGCTACCCGAATCCCTACGCGGCCAAATAGGATTGCAGGCGCATAAGCATCTGCCGGCAGCTCGCGCGAGCCAAGGGCCAAGGGCTAGAAGCGAAAAGCCCGAGCCTTCTATTCATACCGCAGGGATTCGATCGGGTCCAGGTTGGCTGCTTTCCAGGCAGGATAGATTCCGAATACCAGGCCGACAACGGCCGAGGTGGTGAAGGCAAACAGCGACCAGTAGAGCGACATAGTCGCTGGAAGCGATGGGAAGACCATGGGGATGATCGCCGTAATAATGCCGCCCATCACCAGGCCAATGACGCCGCCCACCGCCGTAAGCATGACGGCTTCGAGCGTGAACTGAAGCAGGATATCGCTCTTGCGGGCGCCGATCGCTTTGCGCACCCCGATCTCTCGCGTGCGCTCGGTCACCGACACCAGCATGATGTTCATGACGCCGACTCCGCCGACCATCAAACCGACGCTTGAAACGGCGAACATGAAAATGAAAATCGCGCCCGAGATCTGGTTCCAGACGTCCGACAGCGAGTCCTGCGTGAAGATGGCGAAGTTGTCGGGCTGGCTGGGCGGGACCTTGCGCCGGCGCCGCAGGAGTTCGCGAATCTCGTCGATCGCCTTCGGCATATCGTCGTGCGAAGTGGCCTTCACACTGATCCAGTGGCCTTTCAGCTCGGGGTGCAATTTGTGGAATGTCGCGAAAGGCATCTCCAGCATATTGTCTTCCGGATTCTTGCCGCTCGAAAACGCGCTTTTCCGTTTATCCATCACCCCGACTACCGTGAACAATTGACCGTCAACGTTGAGCTCTTTGCCGAGCGCAGATTCGTGCGGGAAAAGTTCATCCGCAGTATCGGCTCCGAGAACGATCACCGACGCGCGGCTCTCTTCGTCCGTTTCGGTAAACCACCGTCCCTGGGTCAACTCCAGGTCGTACACATCCCTCCACCCCGCGGTATTGCCCTCCAGAATCGCGCTTTTGACGCGGCGGCTCCCGTACTTCACCACGTACGTGCCCGTGCCAAAGTCCGGGCGAGCGTAGCGAATGCCGGACGTCACGGCCTTCACGTGCGGCAACACTTTCATGGCCTCGGAATCTTCCAGGGTCATCTCCTTGCGCGTCCGCATCTCTTCGGTGGGCCGGGTGAAGCCGAAAGGCTGAATATGAAAGACAAAAATGAGGTTCGAACCCAGGCTGGTAATGGACTCGTTGACGCTTTGATTCAGGCCGCGGACGACCGAGGAAATGCCGATCACAACGGCGACGCCAATGACGATCCCCAGCACCGTCAACGCCGACCGCAGCTTGTTGCCGCGGATCGTGTCCAGCGCCAGTTTCAGCACCTCGCCGAAACCGCCTTTGCCCATCATCGCTAGTCAACCTTTCCTCACAACAACGCAGGGCGCGCGGCAAGAAAACAACTCAGGTCTCAGCCCGCAGGGCAGTGATGGGATCCAGCATGGCCGCGCGGCGCGCAGGATAGACCCCAAAGAAGATGCCCACGATGGCCGCGACCCCCACCCCCGCCACCACGGCCCACAATTTGATCGCCGACGGCATGCCAATTGCCAGCGTAACCACCTTCGCGATGCTGGCGCCCAACAACACTCCCGCAGCGCCGCCCACCAGCGCCATCGTCACCGACTCGATCAGGAACTGCAACAGGATATCGTCGCGCCGCGCTCCCAGCGCCTTGCGTACTCCGATTTCGCGGGTTCGCTCGGTCACCGAAACCAGCATGATGTTCATGATCACAATCCCGCCCACCACCAGCGAGATGGCCGCAATCACGATCATCGCGATAAAGAACGTGCTGCTGAGGTTGGACCACAGGCTCAGAAAGCTCGCGTTGGTTTCGGCGGAAAAGCTGTCTGGCTTACCGGGAGCATCGTGGCGGCGCGCCCGCAGGATGGCGCGGGCTTCATCGATCGCCGCATCCAGTTGGCTCCCCACGCCGCTCGCCTTGCCTGAGATGCGGATCGCGCTGTGCGATCCGAATTGCTTCAAGTACGCGCTGAGCGGAATGCCGACGTAGTTATCGCGGCTCTGCCCCAGCGTTGTACCCTGCTTCGTTCCGATCCCCACGACCGTGTACGCCTGTCCCTCGACCCGAAGCTCTTTCCCCAGCGGGTCCACTCCCGGAAAAAGATTGTCCACCACGTCGGTCCCGATCACGGCGACGGCAGTACGGTTGTTCTCATCGTTCTCGTTCAGGGTGCGCCCGGTCGAGAGATCGAGGTTAAAAATCGGCCACATCGTAGGGGTCATGCCGCGAATCCACACGTCGTTGACCGACTGTCCTCCCCGCTTCACGTGGCCGCTGGGATTGAAAGTGGACGATCCCACCAGCATGCAATGCCGGCACGATTCGAGGACTGCTTTGTAATCGTCCAGCGTCAGGTCCTTGCGTTTTTCCCCCTCAATCAACTGGTCCACATTGGTGATGACGGGCGAAACCTTGCTGATGATAAAAACGTCGGCGCCCAGGCTGAAGATTTTTTCGGCCACGTAGCCGTTGATGCCGTTGACGAAGGTGACGACGGCGATGACAGCGGCCACGCCGATGACCACCCCGAGCAGAGTCAGGGCGGAGCGCAGNNCCCTTGAGTAGGTACGAGTTTAACAGGCCCACGGTTCCGATAGAACCGGCTGGGCCTATGCTGTGAGGCCATTCTTGTTAGATACTGTTTTATTCATATGAACCTGTCCCTGAACTCCAAAGTCGCTCTTATTACCGGCGGATCCCGTGGAATCGGCGCCGCCGCGGTGCGCCTGTTTGTCCAAGCTGGCGCGAAGGTTGTCTTCAACTACCACTCGGCCAAAGGGCAGGCCGACGATCTGGTCCGGGAATGCGGTGCGGACCACTGTCATGCCCTGCAGTGTGACCTCGAAGGGACCGAGTCTGCCGGGAAACTGGTAGCGGCGGCCATCGCCCGCTTCGGCCGGCTCGACATTCTGGTGGCCAACCATGGCATTTGGCCGCCCGAGGACGCGCCCATCGACCGCATGTCCGACGAGCAATGGCGGCGCACGATTGCCGTCAACTTGGATAGCGTCTTCTCCTTAATCAAGCATTCGGTCGGGCACATGAAGAAGCAGGGCGGTTCCCCGGCCGGGCACGTCGTTCTGGTCAGCTCGACCGCCGGGCAGCGCGGCGAGGCCTTCCACTGCGACTATGCCGCCACCAAAGGCGCGCTGATCAGCATGGTGAAGGGCCTCTCGACGGAGCTGGCGCGGGACCGCATCTACATCAACAGTGTCGCCCCCGGATGGGTTGATACCGACATGTCGGCCTCGGCGTTGAACGATCCCCCGACCCGCGCGAAGATCTTCGGCGCCATCCCCCTCGGCAGGGTTGGAACCCCCGAGGAGATCGCCGGGCCGATCCTGTTCTTGTGTACCCCCTACGCCGGATTCATCACGGGCGAGGTGTTCAACGTAAATGGCGGGGCGGTACTGGTCGGGTAGGAGAGTTTCCATGCAGCTGACCAGACTTGTGTTCGTCCTGATTGCGATTCTGGCTGGCTCGCTCGCGCCAGCACAACAATCCGTCAATACAGCCTCAAACGCTCCGGGACTCTTGCACGGAGTGGTAGTCAACAACACCTATACGAACAGCTTTCTCGGCTTTTCGTATCCCATCCCCGAGGGCTGGGAGGTTAACAGTGATGCGGTGATCCCACAGCATCCGGGCGAGGGCAAAGAAGTTGGGCAGGGCGGCGCGATCCTGCTCGTTCTAGACCGGAACAAGCATCTGTTCTACCGAAACCGGATTTTGCTCTCGGTCATCGACGCGAACAGCTTGACCGTGGATACTCAGGGGTTTGTTTCCAAGATGGTGAATGCGGAAGTCGCGCGCGGAGGCATGGAAGTCTTGCGGACTCCTTACCCGCAGGATTTCGCGGGAAAGACTTTCTATCGCGAAGACTACCAACAAACATCCTTAGTTTTCACAGGGTATAAAGCGTGGATTGCTACGAGATTCCGGGACTACTTCCTGGGGTGGACGCTGGTTGCGAGCTCTCTCGCTGAATTGAACGAGGCAGTCAGTTCACTCGGGCGAATATCGTTTCAGGAAGACCGCCCAGGATCCAATCATCCTGTAAACGTTGTGTTTGGGAAAATCCCAGCACATCCTGGTGTCGATGGTGGTGATAGTGTGGTTGGCACGTTGGTCAGTCAATCTCATGGGGAAGGCCCCTTGCGAGTGCGCCTTTCCGAGAAGGTCTCACAAGGATTGCTGCTTAACAAAATTCAGCCCGAATATCCAGAGAATGCCCGACAGAAGCGCATTCAGGGTTTAGTGATATTTCAAGCGGTGGTCGATATCTACGGAAACGTTAAGGAAGTCGAACTGGTCTCTGGTCCGGCCCTGCTTACTTCGACTGCGATGTCGGCGGCCATGCAGTGGAAGTACAAGCGTTGCCTTTTAGATGGCAAGCCCGTAGAAGTCGAAACGCAGGTTACGGTAGCGTTCTCGTTAGCCGGGAATTAGGCTTCAATCTGTTCGGTGCGCCCGACTGGCGAATGGCGCCGAGACAGCTAAAATCGTTCAGACCGCTTCTAACCTACAAGATCATGCATCGACTTTTTGCCATCCTGCTGCTATCCACCCTAGCCGCCGCCCAGGCGGGAGCGGAGCCTCCTGCCCAGGCTGCCGCCACCGCGTCCGCTCCCGCTCCGGAAAACGACAATGGCAAGAAGGCTCGGGCGATGATTGATACGGCCGTCCAAGCGCTCGGCGGCCAAGCCTACCTCACCTCGCAGAATCGAGGGGAGGAAGGCCGTTTGTACAGCTTGCACCACGGCGAAAGCCGCGGGACGGGAGTGCAGTATCGGCAGTTCTACCGCTTTCCAGACCGGGATCGGCTCGAAATCATCGGGCGTGGCAATGTTTTAGTCCCTCTTCCGTTGGTCGGCATCATCGTTGTGAGTCACGACAAGAAAAATAAGAACGATATCGTGATCATCCACAATGGCGACAAGGGGTACGAGACGACCTACAAGGGCACGGCCGCGCAGGATAAGGAGGAACTCGGGCCCTATCTGCGACGCCGCCGCCACTCGCTGGAACAAGTGCTGCGCAAATGGATCAACGATCCCACGATGCAGTATTTCTATGATGGTCTGGCGATCGTGGATAGCACGCCGACCGACCAGGTCACCCTGCTCAACAGCCAGAACGACGCGGTCAGCATTTACCTCGACCAGAACACCCACCTGCCGCTCAAAACCAGCTACACCTGGCGCGATCCGACTGATAAGCAGAAGAATACCGAGGAAGAGGTTTACGACAACTACCGACTGGTGCAGGGCATCAGGACCCCGCACTCCATCACCCGCTACTTCAACGGGGAAACCTCGCAACAACGCTTTATCAACGTGGCCAAATACAACCTGCCGTTGCCAGATGCCCTGTTTGACGCCGACGTGACCTACGACCCGCAGGCGCCGCCCAAGAAACACTAATAACCCACCCCAGACTAGCGAAAAATGCCCGGAGAACCAGTTCGGGCACGAGGATCATCTGTATTCACCTGAGTGAGTTAGGAGAGCCCCGTCCAATTGGGACCGCAGACTGTGGCATTTTTACCACGTACAGAAATCCACCAGAGGCGCTAAGCTTATTTCAGCAAACGACTTAATCTGTCTTCCCCTTTGACGCACGAGCAAACAATTCGTGCCGCCGTCAGTTGCAGCGGAGTTGGCCTGCACAGCGGGGCCCCGGTAAATCTCAGCGTCCTGCCCGCACCGGCGGGGACGGGCATTGTGTTCCACCGCACCGACCTGGACGGTTTCCCGATCGAAGCCAGCGGCCGCAACGTGGCCCGCGTCAGTTACGCCACCAGCCTCATGAAGAAAGGCGTGCTCATCTCCACCACCGAGCACCTGCTTTCCGCGTTCATCGGGGCCGGGATCGACAACGCGATCGTCGAGCTCGACAACCTGGAACTGCCGATTCTGGATGGCAGCGCGCGGCCGTTCGTGGAGATGATCCAGAAGGCCGGAGTCCGCCGCCAGCGGAAGGCGCGAACCTATCTCCGGATCGTTCGCGACATCGAACTGCGCGAAGGCGACAAGTTCATCGCCGTGTATCCGGCCAACACCTATTCGGTGTCGTACTCGATCAACTTTCCGCACCCCCTGATCGGGCGGCAGACGTTCTGCGTGCAACTGACGAA
>PMCH01000366.1 GCA_003154055.1 Acidobacteriaceae bacterium | reverse complement strand
GGATCTCGGGCCTCGCGGCGGAACTGCAGATCGAATGTGCCGCGGACCGGCCATTTTCGCTGGTGCTGGGTGAGGGAGACGGCAGTAGATTCGCGGACATCGCTTATGACCCCGCAGCCTCCGGGAATGAGCTTCGCATCAACAACACTCAGGCCGCGGTCGCTCCGGCGCACGGCAGCCCGCTGCATCTCCGCCTTTTTGTGGATGGATCGGTGGTGGAACTCTTTGCGAACCGCACGGCGGCGGTCACCGAGCGCGTGTATCGCGTGCCGCGCGGGCCGCTGCAGATCTCGGTTTCGGACTTGTCTGCCTTGCAGTCGCTCGACCTGTGGCCGATGAAGGCGATCTCCAAGGATCGGCTGACGGGCTAAGGCTGTGGNNAGGACTTGTGGCAGCGTAGGCGATCGCTCTGCTTGGGACGGGTTCACGCGCCGGTCAGGAAACGCCGCTTCTTGGCCGCTGTATTTTTGGGGGAAGCGGCCGCGCGGCCTTGGATGACCTCCAGAGTAGGCAAGCCATCCCACGAACTATGGCTATGAGAAGTCGACTCCAGCACCAGGTAGAGACTGCGGTTGGCGTCGCGCATCACATGGGTCCAGCGGCGGGCGCGCTGCACATTCTTGGGATTGCGCCAGACGATTGCCGGTGCTGCCATACGAAACTCCTTGCGCTCACCTCGGAGTATTGTGCACGAGGACAGCACGCTGCGGTAGGGGGCATCACAGCATCGCGTGATGTGGATCACAGGGAAGTGCTCTGTTCAGTTGACCCGGTGTAGGTGTTTTCAAGACCGGGCGGTATGTGCGGTAGGTTGATAGTGATCCCACACATCGCAAAGTGCGCGATGTGCGGGGCACCCGGCAGCAGATGCCGCGAAGTGAGGTCGAGACCCTAACTCCGATCCATACCCAGGACCGTCTGCAACAACACATTCGCACCGTTCGCGCAATCCGGCCAGCGGGTGAGCTCTTTGGGCGAATGGCTGATGCCGGCCACGCTGGGAACGAAAATCATGCCCATGGGTCCGAGAGCGGCGATCACCTGCGCGTCGTGACCGGCACCGCTGGGTAGACGCATAGTTTTCAGTCCCAAACTGGCAGCAGCCAACTCGATCTGGGACTGGATGGCGGGCGTGGCCACTGCCGGCGCGTCGTGCTCGACNNTCTGAATTTCGTCTCCCAGGCGGGCGATTTTTTCGGGCGAGAGGTCGCGCAGTTCGATGGAATGCTTCACTAAGCCGGGCACGACGTTGCGGGCGTTGGGTAATACTTCCAAGTGTCCCACCGTTCCAACCTGCCGTCCGGGGTCGCGGGTAACGATTTCCTGCACCGCTTCGATCAGCTTGGCAGCAGCCAGCAGGGCGTTGCGGCGTTCGGGCATGGGCGTGGTTCCGGCATGATTGGCGAAGCCGTGAATCTCGACCTCGTACTCGTCGATGCAGACGATGCCTTCGACCACTCCGATGGGGATGCCGGCTTTGTCGAGAGTGCCGCCCTGCTCGATGTGCAACTCCAGATAGCAATGGATAGAGCCGGTGGCCATTCGCGCTTCCGCCAGTTTTGCCGGATCGCCGCCAATCTTGCGCAACGCATCGCCCAGAGAGATGCCGTTGTAGAGCTTCGTCAGGTCCGCTGGTTGTAGGTCGCCGGCTGCAGCACGGCTGCCCATGGTCAGTGATTCCTCGTTCGACCAGATGGCGATCTGAAGCGGATGCCGCGTCGCGATGCCATGCTCCTTCAGAGTGCGCGCGACCTCAATGGCGGACATGGAACCGACGTCGCCATCGAAGTTGCCTCCGCTTGGGACAGAGTCAATATGCGAGCCGAATAGAATTGGCTTGAGTGAGCGGTCGCTGCCCTCGCGCCAGCCCAAGATGTTTCCGGCGGTGTCAATTCGCGGATCGAGGCCCGCCGCCCGCATCAATTCCATGGCGTACTTTCGGCCTGCGATATCCGCATCCGAATAGGCCACACGGCTNNGAGGCAGCGGCCAGTCCGGCGAGCAGTTCGCGACGAGTGATTAGCACGCTGGGGATTGTAGACGAAAGAGACATCCTCTCGCTATTTGCGGCAAAGCGCCTCACGGTGGTCGAGTGTGCAGTTCAGATGTCGCGCACGTGTGGCGGGCTGGTGAGGCCCTCGCCTCCAGCGAAATTTTTGTCAATAGGTAGAAACTACACGAATGACGTTACGTTCCTGCCATTGCGCTGGATATAATTGTGGCTAAGCAGGCGGGATAGGGTATTTCAGAATGATATAATAGAACTATAGAGCAACAAACCAGGCGTGGCCCGCGGGCCGCGCCTTTTTCATTTTGGGAGTGATTCATTTGAAATCAGCAGGCATGCGTATCCGGAAACCCAAGGAGCGTGGCGAGTGGGCAGAACTGCGCTTCATGGCAAAGGCCGCCGAGTTGGGTTTCAAACTTTCCAAGCCGTGGGGAGACAGCGCGCCCTACGATGTCGCCATCGAACACCGCGGACATTTTCTGCGCGTGCAGGTTAAGTCCACGATGTGCCAGGCGGTTCCGAGAAAGCCTCATCACCAGAAAGGCGTCTTCGTCGCCAACATGCGCCGCATCTGGACTCGCCGCTACCGACCATCCGACTTCGACTATGTGGCGGTCTATGTAATCCCGAAGGATGTCTGGTACATCATCCCTTCCGCGGTGGCGACGCGAAGGATTGCCATCCGTGTTGCTCCCGGTAACAATGCCAATCAGTACGAACGTTACCGCGAAGCCTGGCATCCGCTGCGCGATTTAGAAGACGTGACCTCGCAGTCGGCGCGCGGCGTAACACTGCACGCCGTGGTCGAGGATGGATGGTTCACTGCCGTTGACTTGGGAGCACCCCCTTCCCCCTTGTCATCCTGAGCGGAGCGAGAAATCCACGAAGTGAATTTCTCGCGGAGTCGAAGGACCCCTGCGATCTAAACTTCAGCAAGCGAATGCAGCGAATTCTCCCATGAACTCGGCAGCATCGTGAGAATGCTCTCCATGATCGCGGCGGCGGATGTGGAGTAGGGGTCCTTCGACTCCGTAGCTGCTTCGCGTCCGCGAAGCAGCTACTGCGCTCAGGATGACAGGGTGTGTGTGCGGTGTTAACGGAATGGAGCAGGCGGCATGTATTTCTCGGGGATCAGACTTAATCTCTCAGCGCGTACTCGCCTAGGCCAGTGAACCTGAGCATGCCTAAGTCTCGAAGCACCTGAAGCTGTTGGCGGATTTTGGGGCGCACGTTATGGTTGCGGGGATGGCCCGCTTGTAGCTCGTGCTCAAATTCGTACACGTCCCTTAGCGTAAATCGCGGCTTCCCCAAGCGGCGAACGACTTTAAGCGTGTCGAGCGTCCAACCTCTAAGCAAGGGGGGAATTCCGGCAAGACCGCTTGTGCGTGCGAACTCTGCTCGAACTTGGTCTGCTGGCACGGGCGATCCAGCAGAAATGATCGCGATCCTTCCGTCGATTGGTATTTGAGCAAGTAGAATATTGCACCCCACCCAGCCGGCCCGGCGAGCTTGGGGTGTCAGCGGTCTGCGCCTTTCAATAATGCTCTCTGAGAAGAAAAACCTTGGTACTAGGAGGAGGTTCCGCACAAACCAGTCCTTGGAGTACTGCAAGACAAGAAGATTAGGAGTCTTGTCCGCCCGAATCGAACGGATCATCGACTCGTACCCGGCATCAACAATTTTCTTCGGATTCCAATTCTTTAGGCTCTTGAGCTGGAAGGCCTGCTTGCACTCAGGGCACGTAAAGTCGAGCACAGGCGTGTTGACCATCGATGGCGACAGCCGATCCGATGTGCAAGCCGGACAGTACAGTTCACGAGCGCACCATTCTTCAGTGAGCACACGCGCAATCTGCGACGCAGATTTGTAAGCTGCAGCAAGTTCAGTCGTGCACTGGAGATTCATCCCGGCAGGACCATGAGCTATTCTTCGCCGTCGATGTCTTCGCTATCGTGTGGTTCAATTTCGGCCCGGCAAAGCGGACATCTGTCATTGCACCTGCAACTCCACTCAGCTACCCACGATGTGCCATCGAACGGGCAGCGGTAGTAGTTTCGGAACGTGAACTCTTCTGTCCCCCTTGCCACGACGGCGTTGCTCATTTTACCAACCCTCGCTTGCGATTTCGGAATCCTCGGCTTCTCACTCGCTTCTTGAATTCCACCAATTATTGGTTCGGGTACCACCGCCTGCAGAAGGCAATGACACCGCTCCTATTTCTTCACCACCACCACCCCTATTCCTAACTCCCTCAACTGCGCCTCCGCCACCGGCGTCGGCGCTTCCACCATCAGGTCTTTGGCGGCGGCGGTTTTGGGGAAGGGGATTACTTCGCGGAGGCTGTCGGCGCCGGCGAGGATCATCACGATGCGGTCCAGGCCGAGCGCGATACCGCCGTGCGGCGGGGTGCCGTACTCCAGGGCTTCGAGGAAGAAGCCGAAGCGGGTGCGGGCTTCTTCTTCCGTCATGCCGAGGGCTTTGAAGATCTGGCGCTGGATGTCCTGGCGGTGAATACGGATCGAGCCTGAGCCCAACTCGGTTCCGTTCAGCACTACGTCGTAGGCCAGGGCGCGCACCATGGCCGGGTCGGTTTCCAGTTTGTCCATGTCTTCTTCGTGCGGCGAGGTGAAGGGATGGTGGGCGGCCATCCAGCGCTTGTCCTGCTCGTCGTACTCGAACATGGGGAAGTTCGTGACCCAGAGGAAGCGGAAGTCTTTTTCCGGGTCGCCGCTCTTTTTGAAAATGCCGTGGCGGTCGGCGTATTTCTGCGCCAGCGCTACGCGCAGCAGGCCGGCTGAGGCGTAGATTGCCAGCTCCGCGGGCGTGACTTTGCGCTTGCCGGCGGGATGCGCGTCGCTGCTGGACTGGGCTGAGCCTGCTACCAGCACGATCAGGTCTTCGGGTGCTGCGCCGGTCTTCTCGCGAATCTTGGCGGCTGCTTCGGGGAAGCTCTTCTCGATGCGCTTGAAATCCTCGAAGAACTTGGCGCCGCCTTTCGAGTTGAAGAGCGGCTTGAGGTCGTCGCGTTCTTTTCTCGATAACTCGCCAACCTTGGGCGTGCGAACCGCAATCACCGGCAGCGCTTTGTTGAGCACTAGCTGGTCGAGGTTCTCGGGCGCAAAGCAGTCGCGAACTTCGGTGAAGGCGGGCAGGCGCAGGTCGGGCTTGTCGATGCCGAACTGGCGGATGGCGTCGTCGTAGTCCATGCGCGGGAAGGGCGTTTTGATGGCGGATCCGGCGGCTTTGAAGGCGGCGGTCAGGAAACCTTCCACTACTTCCCACACGCGCTCGGGCTGCGGGTAGGACATCTCCAAGTCGATCTGGGTGAATTCGGGCTGGCGGTCAGCGCGCAGGTCTTCGTCGCGGAAGCA
>PMCH01000211.1:2386-5059 GCA_003154055.1 Acidobacteriaceae bacterium | reverse complement strand
ATCAGAATGACAATGGCGCCCATATAGAGGAGGGTCAGGGTAAGGAAGGTCATGCGGACGGCGCGCGCAACCTCAGCCGGGGAGCGCGATTCGCCGGAAGTGACGGCGACAAACTCGACTCCCCCGAACGTGTAAATAGCAAAGGTGATGGCGAGCAGCGGCGCGGTGAGCCCGAGGGGAAAGAATCCGCCTTGCGATGTGTACTGCGGCGCGGCGTGGCCGCTGAGCAGCAATGAGGCGCCCAGGAGGATGAAGGCCGCCATGACGGCGACCTTGATCATGGCGAACCAGAATTCGAAGCGCCCGTAGTCGCCGACGCTGAGCAGGTTGGTAAGGAGAAGCACGGCGGAAAACAGAACAACCCAGACCAGCGCGGGGGTGCCCGGGAACCAAAGCTTCATGTAGGTGGCGGAGGCAACCATCTCTCCCCCGATCGAGACGGCGATGGCCATCCAGTATCCGGCGCGCGAGATGAAGCCAGCCCAATGGTTCAGGTAGAGGTCGCCATACACTCCGAACGAGCCGGCGGCGGGATGGGTGCTGGCAAGTTCTCCGAAAGCCAGGGCGACGGTCCAGCTGATGAAGGCGGCGAGCACGAAGCTGAGGATGACGGCGGGGCCCGCCAGCTGGATGGCCGGAGCCGAGCCCAACAGGAGGCCGGTACCAATCGAGCCTCCCACCGCGACCATGGTCATCTGACCAGCGCTGAGCTGGTGGCGAAGGCCGGATTCGGGGTTGGTGGCGGAAGAGGACATGGTGGTTTGTTTTACCAGAACTCGCAGGAAAGTTCCCGGGAATAAGCGCTGGGAGGGTAGGGATGGGGGGCGTCATGACCTTAGTAATCGTCCGCGTACCTTAACGCGTTGCCGGTCCACAGGGTGAAACCTAGAATCAAAGCGGGTACCTCCGCCCCAAGACTGTCCATGCCCGAAAACCCTAGTCGAGCCGAGATCGCCCGCCGCGTCGAGAAGGCGGAGAAGCTGCTGCAAAAAGGCAAGCCGGCCGACGCGCTGGCGGAGTATCTTCTAGTCCTGCAAGACGATCCAGAAAATGACAATGTGCGGCAGATGGCGGCCGAAGTCTCTCTCTCGCTGAACAAGGGAGCGCAGGCGGTCCGGTTGCTGGGGGAACTCTTCGAGCGCCAGGTGTCGGCGATGGACGCGACTCGTGCCAGCCTCACCTACAAAAAGCTGGCGCGGTATGGAAATCCGACCTGGGAGCAGAAAATCCGCTTCGGCCAACTGCTGGAAGGTTCGAACAAGAAGCTGGCGATCGGGACCTATGAAAACGCGCTGGAAGATCTGAACAAGCAGGAGCGCAAGCAGGAAGCGCTGGGCGTGCTGCGCTGGATCGTGGGGCTGGAACCAACTCAGCAGAACCATTTGCGGCTGGCGGAATTGTCGTCCGAGCTGGGCGATCACGTGGCGGCGGCGCAGTCTTTCCTGCAGATGGCGGAATTGACGGAGACGAACGGCGGAAACGCGGCCACCTGGTTCGAACGCGCGTACTCGGAGAATCCGACGGAGCCGAAGACGGCGATCGCTTATGGCAAGAGCCTGCTGGCGCAAGGAGAAGCGGGAGCAGCCATTTTTATTTTTGAGCCGCTGGTGCAGTCGGGAGATCCTTCGCTCGAATTGCGCGACTTGTACGCGCAGGCTTTGATGGCGGCGGGGCGGCTGCTGGAATGCGAACCGCTGATCTGGGAGATGTTCGAAAAGAACCCGGCCCGCATGCACCAGGTGGTGAACCTGGTGGGGCTGATGGTGGACGCGCAACTGGAGGTCGAGGCAGTGGCCCTGGCTCGCAAGCTGGAAATTTTCCAGCGTCGCCGGGGAGAACGCCGTTCCTTCACCACCACCATGCAGGAACTGGTCGCGTCGCACCGTCCCTCGACCGAACTGCTGGAGTTCCTGGCGGAGTTGTTCAACGCCTCCAATCGCGAAACGGACTACGCGCAGGCATTGCTCAAGCTGTTTGATCTGTACTGCACGAAACACGATTACCAGAAAGCGGGGGAATGCCTGGATCGTGCGGCGGAAGTGGATCCGTACGAACCGGGACACCAGAAGAGGCTGGAGTCGCTGCGCGGAAAGATCGACGATCAGCGCTTCAACGTGATTGCCTCGCGGTTCCAGGCGGTAAAGAAAGCGGAACAGGCGATCAAGGTCGAAGAGCCGACGCTGGGAGCGGCCGCGCTGCAGGACCTGATGCTGCAAGCGGAAATCCTGGTGCANNACCAGCGCCGATGACGCAGGAGACCAGCGCGGCTGACATCAGCAGCCTGTCAAAGGTCGCGGAGATCACGCGCAAGCTTTACAACCAGGGCAACGCGGAATCGGTATTAAAAACGGCGGTCAATGAGATGGGCGCGCACTGGCGCGCGGCGCGGGCCATCGCGGCCACGCGCAAACAGGGCCTGCCGCCCTCGAGCATTCAGGAGTATCACGTGGACGGGTTGATTCCGGGAAGCTCGGCTGCGCTGGTCAGCCTGGTCGAGGCGCTGCAGGATCTGGCGGTCGCCCGGGGTACGGTGACGATCAGCGATGCTTCGGTCGCCCCGGAGTTGATGGGCATCCGGCAAGCGCTGGAAGAATTGCAGATTGAGTCGCTGCTGGCGCTGCCGCTGACCGAGGGCAACGACCAGATCGGCGTGATGATTCTGGCGCAGAACGC
>PMCH01000211.1:516-2345 GCA_003154055.1 Acidobacteriaceae bacterium | reverse complement strand
CGGCGCAGTGTGCTGGTGAAAGAGTACGGCGAGGCGGCGGTTGACTCTACGATCGAGCAGATCGGGCAACTGTTCTCGGCCAATATCCGGACTAATGACCTCGGCTTCCGCTATCAATCCACCACCATTGCTCTCATCCTGGGGGACACGGGCGAGAAGGAAGCGATGCTGGCGGTAGAGAAACTGCGGCGGCTTCTGGGCGATGTCCGCTTCAACCCCAAGAGCAAGCCGGTAGATTTCAGCGCGGGGCTGGCGCAGGCCGTCATGCGGCAGCATTTCGATCCGGTGGACATTGTGACGGAAGTGGTGAATCGTGCCGATCTCGCGCTGGAGCAGGCGGTCGCGCACGGTGCTGGAAAACTCATCAGCCTCGCTCCNNGATGTTCCTTTCCTACTGTTAAACTCACCAGTTGGCCTTGGGCCATCGACCTCTCTATTTAGCCAGGACTCATGCTGAAACCAGGTGATATTGCCATTGTCAGCGGGGCGCGCACGCCCTTTGGACGCTATTGCGGGAAGCTCAAAGATTATTCGGCGCAGGAACTGGGCGCGGTGGCGGCCAAGGCGGCGATCGAGCGCTCGGGGGTCAATCCGCAAGACTTCGATCACGTCGTGTTCGGCAACGCGCAGCAGACTTCGGGCGACGCGATCTATGGGGCGCGCCACGTGGGGTTGCGGGCGGGGCTGCCCATTGAGACTCCGGCACTGACTGTGAACCGGCTGTGCGGGTCGGGAATGCAGGCGATCGTCAGCGCGGCGCAGATGATCCAGACCGACGAAGCGAAAATCGTGCTGGCGGGCGGGATGGAGGCAATGTCCCAGGCGCCGTTCACGATCCGCGGGCGCGACGGGTTTACGCTNNTGCGCTCGCAGCAACTGGCGGATGCGGCATATAAAGCTGGGCGTCTGCAGGAAGAGCTGACGCCGGTTCCATTGCGCAATCACAAAGGCGAGCCAACGGGCGAGATGCTCACCGAAGACGATCACCGGCGTGCGCAGACGACGATCGAGGGACTGGCAAAGCTGCGTCCGGCATTCGGGAAAACTGGGACGGTGACGGCGGGGAACGCGAGCGGCATTGTGGATGGCGGGGCGGCGGTGGTGATGATGTCGCTGGATGATGCTGGGAAGCGGAACATCAATCCGCTGGGGCGAATCGTGAACTGGGGCATGGCGGGAGTGGATCCGAAGTTGATGGGACGCGGGCCGGTGCCGGCGACTAAGATTGCGCTGCAACGGGCCGGATTGACTCTGGACTACATCGATCTGATCGAAGTAAATGAGGCGTTCGCGGCGCAGTATCTGGCCGTCGAGAAAGAGCTGGGTCTTGATCGCGAGAAGGTCAACGTCAACGGTGGGGCAATTGCGCTGGGTCATCCGCTGGGCGCGACCGGGACGCGGCTGGTGATTACGCTTCTTTATGAACTGCGACGGCGGAAGAAGAAGTACGGCCTCGCGACAGCGTGCATCGGCGGCGGGCAGGGGATTGCGATGGTGGTGGAGAGCTTTCACTGACGCTTTTCACTATGCGGCGAAAGGCTTAACCACGGGGGACACGGAGGGCCACAGGGGCAAGCCTGATATTCCCTGTGTTCCTATGGGATCCCTGTGGTGAAAGGGTTTGTATGGAAATCAGAAAAGTTGGCGTTCTCGGTTGCGGTCTGATGGGTTCGGGCATCGCGCAGGTGGCGGCGATGGCGGGGTTTGACGTCACTGTGCTCGAGGTCGAGCAGAAGTATCTCGACAAGGGCTTTGCCGGGATTGAGAAGTCGCTGGCGAAGTTTGCCGAGCGGCCGGTGGAGAAGGGCGGAATCACGGCGCAGCAGAAG
>PMCH01000211.1:0-493 GCA_003154055.1 Acidobacteriaceae bacterium | reverse complement strand
ACCAAGCGGCCGGAGCGGTTCATCGGGCTGCACTTCTTTAATCCCGTGCCGCTGATGAAGCTGGTCGAGGTCGTCAAGACCATCGCCACCGCGCCCGATGTGTACGACGCGGCCTACGAGTTCGCAAAGAAGCTGGGCAAGGTGCCGGTACGGACGTCGGACAAGACGGGGTTCATCGTGAACCGGCTGCTGGTGCCGTATCTGCTGGACGCGATCCGGGCGTACGAAGAAGGCGTGGGCTCAATCGAGGATATCGACAACGCCATGAAGCTGGGCTGCGGGTATCCGATGGGGCCATTCACGCTGCTGGATTTTGTCGGCCTCGATACGACTTACTACATCACGCACGTAATGTACGACGAGTTCAAGGAGCGGCGGTTCGCTTCGCCTCCGTTGCTGAAGCGGATGGTGATGGCGGGCTGGTACGGGCGGAAGTCGGGGCGCGGGTTCTATGATTATTCGAACCCGGAGAAGCCGGTGGCGGGGAAATTCT
>PMCH01000233.1:186-3718 GCA_003154055.1 Acidobacteriaceae bacterium | reverse complement strand
CCCTCCAACCGGCAGACTCATTTTCCGCTGTGCTCGCCTGAAAATCCAGAGCTGGGCAGGGCAAAACAAAATTGCCAGTCTCACGTGGTTGAGACTGGCAACTGAGAACTGGCCACTGAGAACTGTTCTATGTGCTCAACACCTTCTCCCGTTCCTCGGCATCCTGACGCTCCTGGCGGGGCGAGGCCGGCAAAGCGAACTCCAACACCTCGTCGATTGTCTTGACGTAGTGAGTGGTCAATCCCTGCAACTGCTCGGGCGTCAGGTCCTCTTCGACGTTGGTTTTGTTCTCCGCCGGAAGGATGACGTCATGCACTCCGGCCCGTTTGGCGGCCAGCACCTTTTCCTTGATGCCCCCCACCGGCAGTACGTTTCCGCTCAGGGTGATTTCTCCGGTCATGGCGGTCAGCGGGCGGACCTGCTTGCCGGTCAGCAGCGACACCAGCGCAGAGACGATGGTAACGCCTGCGGAAGGGCCGTCTTTCTGGATCGACCCCGCGGGAACGTGAATATGGATGTCATGGTTGGCGAAAAATTCTTCGTCAATCCCAAGCTGCGCCGCGTTGGAACGCACCCAGCTATGCGCGGCTTGCATGGACTCGCGCATCACGTCCTGAATCTGGCCGGTGATGGTAAAGCCTCCTTTGCCTTTCATCCGGGTCGCTTCGACGAACAGAACGTCGCCTCCCGCCGGCGTCCAGGCCAGTCCAACGACCACTCCGGCCCGTTTGGTGCGCTCGGCAATCTCGCCTTCGCTGCGGACCTTAATGCCNNCGGATTACGTAGCTCACGGATTCTTCCGGAAACTCAATCTGCTCGGGGGTGATGCCGTTCTCTTCGATCTGCCGGGGGACCAGATACTGGAACGCGATGTGAACCTTCTCTTCTTCCGTGTATCCCTGCAGTTCGATGATCTCCATGCGGTCGCGCAGCGGTTCCGCGATCGGATCGAGCATATTGGCGGTGGTGATGAACAGCACCTTCGACAGATCGAACGTAACGTCCAGATAATTATCCCGGAAAGACGAGTTCTGTTCGGGGTCCAGGGCTTCCAGCAAGGCCGACGCTGGGTCGCCGCGAAAATCGCGCCCGACCTTGTCGATTTCGTCGAGCATGAAGACCGGATCCTTAGTCTCGGCCCGGCGAATACCCTGAATGATCTGACCCGGCAACGCACCGATGTAGGTGCGGCGGTGTCCGCGGATTTCCGCCTCGTCGTGCACGCCGCCCAGAGACAGCCGGACGAACTTGCGCCCCAAGGCGCGCGCAATCGACTTGCCCAGCGAAGTCTTCCCTACTCCCGGGGGCCCGACAAAACATAGGATCGGTCCCTTCATGGTCGGTTTCAAGCGCTTCACTGAGAGGTAGTCGAGGATGCGATCTTTGACCTTCTGCAGGTCGTAGTGGTCGGTGTCGAGAATCTCCTTCGCCTTCAGAATTTCAATCTCGCCACCCGAAGTCTTGGCCCAGGGCAGCACCGCCAGCCACTCGATGTAATTGCGCGTGCCCGAATAGTCGGCGGCCATGGGCGACATGCGCGACAAACGTCCCAGTTCCTTGAGGGCTTCCTTCTTCACGTCGTCGGGCATGCCCGCCGATTCAATCTTCTCTTTCAGGTCTTCGGTTTCGCGAGCCCCTTCGTCCTGCTCGCCCAGTTCTTTCTGGATGGCCTTCATCTGCTCGCGCAGGTAGTACTCGCGCTGCGTCTGCTGCACGCGATCCTGCACTTCCGACTGAATCTTGTTGCGGAGTTGCTGGACTTCAAGTTCTTTGGCGAGGTGCTGATTGACCTTTTCCAGGCGCACCCGCACATCGGTGGTCTCGAGCGTGTCCTGCTTGTCGGCGGTGGAGAGTGAGGGCAGCGACGAGGCGATAAAGTCCACCAGCCGTCCCGGTTCCTCGATGTTCATGGCCACAGTCGACAGTTCGTCCGAAAGCGTCGGCGAACCGGCCACAATCTGCTGGAACAGGGTGAGTACATTGCGCTGCAGCGCCTCGACTTCGGAGTTTTTGGGCGGAATGGTCTCCGGGATGGTCGTCACCTGCGCGCGCATGAAAGGAGTAAGCTGCGCGAACTCGGCCAACCGTACCCGCTCCAGACCTTCGGCGAATACAAAGAGGCTCTGGTTCGGCATCTTCACTACTTTGTGGACCACCGCCAGGGTTCCGACCGTGTACAGGTCGGTCGGTTGGGGCGCGTCCACCCGCGCTTCGCGTTGCGCCACCACAATGATCGTCTTGTCTTCCCCGAGCGAGTTAATCAGCTGTACCGAACTCTCGCGGCCCACGGTGAGGGGAAGTACGGCGTGGGGAAACAGCACCGTGTCACGCACCGGCAGAACCGGCAGCGAACGATCAGGATTCTCGGAAAAATTGCGGCTTTCTTCGGTCATGCTTTGTCCTTGAGTGACTTTCACTCAACTTTGGATGAACCCGGCGCCAAAAAAGATGCAAAGTCCCGGTAGGATGTTGAATTCTAGACCTTTTTTGGCTTTTTGCAACACTCAGAAGGGGGCTGAACCTGCAGCGAACCTAGCCATCGTGCAGGAGCGCGGCGGCAGGGCCACGCTCCTGCGCTAAAAGATGATGAATCGGCTGCGTTAGAACACGTGCTTGGCGCGATCGCCCTTGAAGATCAACTCTTGTAGAACGCGCTCGTTCGCGGCGTTGAGTTGGTAGATCTTCTGGCTATCGGGAGCTTTTTCCGCCAACGGAACCAGCGTGCACTTGGCTCGCACTTCCACCGGCTTCCTGGTGCGAAGCTGCCGGAAGACCATAATGTGGTCTTGGCCCTCCATCACGTGAATGATCTCGTAGTCACCACTCGGAAGCAGCGTGTCCGCCACCCGGACCGGTTCCGAGAAGTTCACCCGGTAGCTATCGGCAATCCCCATCTGGTTGGTTCCCGCCATCGCAAAAACTCCCAGCATGAGGACAAGGATCGGAATAAGAAGCCCAGTAAACTTGGTAAAGCGCATAGAAAACCCTCCTCTTCAGACTTAGCGTACCGGGGATGCGGCAGGGCCGCGGTGCAATTGCTCACAGGTCATTGTGACGGACGGGCAGGGCCAAGGTGACAGATCTCAGGTCCGCAGGAACTCAAAGCCCAGTCCGAAGTTCGATTTCCTGGGACCTGTCCTCTGGGGCTGGCTAGGCCGCGGGATAAATTCCCAGCACCTTGACGAGTTCGGCAATCTCTCCCAGGTGGCGCAGCGCATTGCGGGCCGCCTCGTCGTCGCCGCGGAGCAGGTCCACGAAGAAGACATACTCCCAGGGCCGGCCCCGCATGGGGCGGGATTCGATCTTGCTCAGGCTGATGTCCCGCAGCGCGAACACGCTGAGCGCTTTGAAGAGCGCGCCCGGAACGTTCTTCAAGCCGAAGGCGAGAGAAGTCTTCCCAGCGTTGCGCGCCGCCCGGGGCTTTCCGCGCCGGATCAGGAAAAAACGCGTGAAATTCCGTTTGTCGTCCTCGATGCCGGCTTTCAGAATTTCTCCTTGATACACTTCGGCCGCCCGCCGGCTGGCGATAGCG
>PMCH01000233.1:0-175 GCA_003154055.1 Acidobacteriaceae bacterium | reverse complement strand
ATGCGCAAACGGAACTCGCTCACAATATGCACATTCCGGCTCAGCAGAAGATCAAAGTGCTCCGCCACCGATCCCGCCAGCGAGTTCTCGATCGGGATCACCGCCCCACCCACGCTTCCTCGCTGCACTCGCTCAAAAACCTCGATCGAGCGCGCGCAGGGAACAACCCTCGCCG
>PMCH01000312.1 GCA_003154055.1 Acidobacteriaceae bacterium | reverse complement strand
TCGGAGACTACTGAGAATTCCCAGGCCCCGATTGCCATCTACCCCCACTTTTTACTCTCCAGGTGACCATCGCGCCCCTCGCCTGGAGGAGAATCCAGAATGCCATCACTCGCCGCCGAACCACCCCGCCTGATTGGAAAGACAGCAAGAAACTCGCTGGGAGATTCCACACTCCCCCATCCTGATAGCGCTCCCGTCCCACTTATTACTCTTCTGATCCCCGCTGCGGGAGTGTTGAACGTGGTCGTGTAGGGCGGACACTCCTGTCCGCCAGAAGTCATGATGGCCCGGCCTTCATGCGTTCTTTGTACCCGTGGCTTCGATCCCGAGCGACGGCAACGATCGGACAATATTCACCGTCTCCACGCTGACCGTGATCACCTGTCCCACAAGCCGCAGGATGTAGGTCGGAGCGTCTGCGCGGTTGGGGTCGTTAGTGATGCCGGAGCGCTTGTCGATCGAGACCTGGTACTGGTCGATCACCCATTCGAGGGCGGAGCGGTTGCCGAGGCGGTAGTCGTAGGTTTCTTTTGGGACGCCCGAGAGAGTGAGGAAGTCGTTGTAGATGATGGTGGTCTTGTCCTTGCTCAGCCGCATTCTGGTGACGCTGTAGTCGAGCTTCTCTCCGGCCTTCTCGGTTTTGAGGAGCGGATATTCAGGCTGCTCTTCATAGTGGACGTGAATTTCGGCTAGGCGCTGGCCAGCTTTTGCCAGGGCGCGGAAAACGTCAAGATCTTTCACCACAGGGGACACAGAGGACACAGGGGAATTCTTTTGCTTGTCATCCCGAGCGGAGCGAGGGACCCCTACCCGCTCCCGACCGTCTTGTTCAGGTAGGGGTTCCTCACCGGCTGAAGCCGGTTCGGAATGACAATCGGGAAGGGGCGTTGCANNGTCGCCATAGCGGGCGCGGAATCGATGACGCGGTTTTTGGCGCGCTCAATGGTGAATTGGGGAATGAACGTCAGATGGAGCTTTTTCCCGCAATAGGTGAGGAGCTTGGCGAAAGCGTCGATGACCTGAGCCTCATTGTCGAAATGAAGCTGCCCGAACTGGGTTAGAGCGGCGTAGTAGTTCTTCACCGCGGCGTGGGTGGGCTTGAGGCCGAGCTGCGTCATCGCTACCAGTTCTGGGGAAGGAAAAGGAAGTCTACCATCGTTGCCGCAGAGGTCCGAGTAGCCGAGAAGGAGCAGTCCACGCGAATGCTGATCGCCCGCCCCCGTGGCCCCTGTGCCCCCCGTGGTTAAGCTTTTGACCTCCGCAGTCTGGCCTCAGCCCTCCGCAATTCCCCTGCCTGCTTTTCACTCGCTTTCGACCTGATCTCAATCTAAACTCTTGCCAAATTCCGCCACGAATCCCACTTCGGCGGCCAATAGGCCAACCCCCGTCCCACCTGTTACCCTTCTGATGCCCGACCGGACCCGGCACTTTCCGTCATCGGTTGAGCAAGCGAGCGCATTCAGAGCAAACCGGAACCAGGAATGTAACAAGTGGGAAACACTCGGTGTGGGGCGGGCACTCCTGCCCGCCAAAGGCTAGTAGTGTTCACAAAATGGAACGCAAGCCACCAATTTCGACGCCAAGTGGGCACAAGCCAAAAGCCAAGAGCCAATAGCTAAGAGCCAGCCTTCCCCTTCAACATCCCCACCACGCGGTCAAAATCCTCCAGCGACCCGTACTCAATCGTGATCTTCCCCTTGCCCCTCCGGTCCCGAATCCGCACCCGCATCCCCAACACGGTTTCCAACTGCCGCTGCGCCGCCCGCACATTCGGATCCACCCAGCGCGCTCCGCCCGTCCGCTCCTGTCCCTGCTTTTCCAGAGGCAGGTTGATGTCGAGCACCAGTTCCTCCAGCAGCACCACCGACATCTTCTCTTTGACGACCTTCTCCGCCACTCGCAACACTTGCGTCTCGTCGTGCAGTGCGAGCAGTTCCCGCGCGTGGCTGTAGGTGAGATCTCCGTGCTGCAGATATTCTTGCACCGGGAATGGAAGCCGTAGCAGCCGCAGGTAATTCGATACCGTCTCGCGCGACGAACCCACCCGTTTCCCGATCTCCTCCTGCGTCAGGCTGAATTCTTTGCTCATGTGCGCGAACGCCGCCGCCTGCTCCAGGCAATGCAGGTCCTCGCGCTGCAGGTTCTCGACAATCGTCATCTCCGCCGCCTGCTGCTCGGAGACTCGCTTGATGACCGCCGGGATCGTCGTCTTCCGCGCCATCTTCGACGCCCGCAGCCGCCGCTCCCCCAGGATCAGGATGTACCGCCCATTCTCTCCGGGACGCACCAGGATCGGCTGGATCACTCCCTGGACCCGGATCGAGTTCGCCAGTTCTTCCAGAAACTCCTCGGCAAAATCCCTGCGCGTCTGGTGCGGGTTGTGATCGATCCGCTCAATGGGCAGTTCCAGAACCGCCTGCCCGTCTACCGTCGGACGCGCCGCCACCGCCTGCATCTCGTCCACCACGCCCGCGACCGGCATCGCGCCGGCGGTCACGGAGGCGTCCTGCCCTCGCGCTTCAAGCGGTGCGTGCGCCTCATCCAGCGCGAGCGCCCCGTCCGTGCGCGCTCTCGGCGCGTGCGCGGTGTCGCCGGCCACCGCCCGCGGCCCTCCCGGCAACAGCGACTCCAATCCCCGCCCCAAGGCGCGCCGCTTCTCGATTGGCTTTTCGGCGGGCTTGTCCGCCGCCTTCCCACCCGCAATTGTTTCCGCCGGAATCGTCATCGCTCTCCCCGTTTCCTTCTGCAACACCCAATACCGATGGGGTTCACTTCTTCAATTTGACTTCTGACTTCTGCAATTTTATTTTAACATTGATAAACATAAATATTTATATCAATCGATCTAAGCCGCTTCCACCGGCCCCGCCTCCGCCGCGCCCCGCGTCCGCACATACCGGTCCAGCAGCTCCTTCGCCAGCCGGATGTAGCTCTCCGCCCCGCGCGACCGCACGTCATAGAGCAGCGCCGGCTTCCCATGGCTCGGCGCCTCCGCCAGCCGGATGTTCCGCGGAATTGTCGTCGTGTAGAGCCTCTCTCCAAAGTGTCTCTTGAGTTCCTCCGCTACCTGCTGCGCCAGGTTGGTGCGCTCATCGAACATGGTGAGCACCACCCCCTCAATCTCCAACCCAGGATTCAGCGCCACCCGAATCCGCTCCACGGTGTCCATCAGCTCTGAAACACCCTCGAGCGCAAAGTATTCCGCCTGCATCGGAATGAGCACGCTGTCCGCGGCCACCAGCGCATTCAACGTAAGCAGATCGAGCGCCGGCGGACAGTCCAGCACGATGAACTCAAAACGATCGCGTAGAGGCGCAAGCGCATCCCGCAGCCGGAACTCGCGCCGCTCCGCCTCCACCAGTTCAAGGTTTGCGCCGATCAAATTCTTATGCGAAGGAATCAGCCACAACTGCTCGAGCTCTGAGAGTTGCAGCGCCTCCTCGGCCGAAGCCGCGCCCATCAGCAAGTGATACGTGCTGATGCGCTCCGGATCTTTGCGCAGGCCCATGCCACTGCTGGCATTCGACTGCGGATCGCAATCGACCAACAGCGTGTTGACCTCGGCGGCCGCGAGTGAAGCGGCTAAGTTGATGGCGGTCGTAGTCTTGCCGACGCCACCCTTCTGGTTGGCAACCGCGATTACGCGTCCCATGATTCAGTTTTTCTCGGATGCAAGAGTGTGGGCCAGAATAATGCGAGTTGATCTGTGAATGCAATGCCGCATTTTGGTGCAAGTGTTCCACGTGGAACATGCCCCTGAAATGACGCTAAGACCCCGGATGTTCCACGTGGAACACTCTGCAAGACCACCCCAGTTCGTGTCGAATGTTCCACATGGAACACTCCTGCAGATAAAGTCAATCGCTTGGCTGTTTGACAAGTATTTTCCACTTACACCCATAAGATAGCTGCATTATTGTGCGCTTATATTGCTAATACGTGCCAATAGCGCAACTGTTTCCCACTTGTTACTAGTTTGATCCGATGGAGAGGACTCGAGCACCTGAATTGGGGAGGTCGATGGGAGGGGCCCAGCGGATTTCGGGGGAGAGGGATGCGAGGGTGGGAAGCTGGCTCGTGCCGACAAGAAGGACGAGACGGCCGGAGGGGGCGAGGAAGCGGATAGCCAGGGGCAGGATGGTTTCGAAGTGCTCGACGGCGCGGAATGTGACCAGGTTGGCGGGGGGAAAATCGGGGCGGGCGGCCAGAGTTTCGGCGCGCTCGGTCATTACATCGATGTCCGTCAATCTAAGTTCACGGGCCACTTCGCGAAGGAAGGCGGCCTTCTTGTGGTTCGATTCGATGAGGGTGAGATGGATCGCGGGAGCCCAGATCTTGAGGGGGATACCTGGGAAGCCGGCTCCGGAGCCGATGTCGAGGGCGCGGACCTCGCTCATTTTCAAAATACTTCCGGGGTGAAGCGACGGTTTGGCGGACAAGAGTGTCCGCCCCACACCCGGCACGGGGGCGTCTGGAAAAAGCTGGCGGGCCAGGAACAGGGACTCGCCGAAATGGCGGGTCACAATATCGTCGGGGTCGCGGACGGCGGTCAGATTGATGCGGGCATTCCATCGCAGCAATAGATCGATGTACGTCGATATTTGATCCAAGGCCAGCTCCGGCAGCGTACGGGTGAGGAAAGGCTGCAGCAGGGCGGCAATGCGGACGGTATCCACGCGAAGAGATTCTAAATGCATTGCAGAGGTCAGGGGTCAGATTGCAGGGGTGAAAGACACGGAGTTCCAAGCGAGACACGG
>PMCH01000362.1 GCA_003154055.1 Acidobacteriaceae bacterium | reverse complement strand
GGATTCTCTGGCCAGATGCATGGAGCAGTATTGCTGGATGCTAACGATGAGGTGGTCCGGCCCGCCATCATCTGGTGCGATCAGCGCACCGAACCGCAAGTCCAGGAACTTTCCAACCTGTTCGGCACCGATCGCCTGATTCAGCTGACCTGCAATCCCCCGCTTACGAACTTCACGCTGACCAAGCTGCTTTGGGTCCGGGAAAACGAGCCGCAGAACTGGCAGCGGGTCGCGCACATCATGCTGCCCAAGGACTATGTGCGCTTCCGGCTGACCGGGGAGCGCGCTATTGATATGGCGGACGCTTCGGGAACTCTCCTCCTCGACGTCGCGCGGCGCGCGTGGTCTTCGGAGGTGTTGACCAAAACTGGGATCGACAAGCAACTGCTGCCCCCGCTCTTTGAGTCCTCCCAGGTTTGTGGGCGGGTCTCGGCGGCCGGGGCCAAGGCCACGGGCCTGAAACCAGGTACGCCGGTGGTAGCGGGGGCCGGAGACCAGGCGGCGGGAGCGGTCGGGATGGGGATCGTGAGGCCCGGCGTGGTCAGCGCGACCATCGGCACATCAGGGGTCGTGTTCGCGGCCACGGACGGGCCTGCGCTCGATCCGCGGGGACGGCTTCATACCTTCTGCCACGCCGTACCGGGGCGCTGGCACGTGATGGGAGTGACGCAGGCGGCCGGACTTTCGTTGCGCTGGTTTCGGGACCGCTTCGGAACTGGAGCGGACGATGGGCGCGATCCCTACGCGCGCCTGTCGGATGAAGCGGCCCAAGCGCCCGCTGGGGCGGATGGCGTTTTTTGGGCTCCGTACCTGATGGGCGAACGCACTCCGCACTGCGATCCGAATGCGCGAGCTGCTCTGGTTGGCCTTTCGGCGTCGCACACGCGCTCCCACGTGATTCGCGCCATCCTGGAAGGCGTGGCCTTCAGTCTGAGAGACAGTTTCACGATCTTCCGCGAGATGAACGTCCCGGTGGAACGGATTCGCCTGGGTGGTGGCGGCGCGCGTTCAAACCTGTGGCGACAGATTCAGGCCGATGTCTACGGACATGCGGTCGAAGTAGTGGAAGCGGAGGAGGGCGCCGCATACGGGGCCGCGATTCTGGCAGGTGTCGGCGCGGGTGGATGGAAATCAGTCGATGAAGCCTGCGATGCGGTGGTTCGAACGGCCAGCGAAATCAGGCCCAATCCGCAGAATGCCGAGATCCTCGACCGGGCCTATCAGGGATATCGCAGGATCTATCCAGCCCTGCGACAAATCTACGCCGAGGCCGGCGCCCAGCCGTAACTTCGCGTGCGCGACAAGAAAACGGGCCCTGAGATTCAGAGCTCCAGATTAGCAGCGGTCCCCAGCCGAGGCTGGGGACCACTGAATTATTCCCCGCGACCGATCACCAGCTTCACTTGGCCGAAAACTTGTAGATTGTTTCCGTCCGATAGGTCGCACCGGGCCGCAAAATCACCGAAGGAAAGCTCGGTTGNNTAGAACTGCACGGCTGGCTCGGTGGTCCATGTTTCCATGTGACGTCCGGAGGCTGGATCAACCACGCGAGCCGCGAGTTTCAGCTTCCCCGCCCCACCGTTCAGGACGAAGTTGTGGTCGTAGCCGCCAGGGTCGCCTTTCATGTCGGCGATGTGCGCGCCAATGGCCACGGGGTGCGTGAAGTCCAGGGGCGTTCCTTTCACGGGCTTGATCTCGCCGGTGGGAATCAAGGTGGCGTCGACCGGGGTGTAGCGTTCCGCGGGCAGATAGAGCACCTCGCCCAGAACGTCCTTCCCGCCATCCAGATTGAAATAGGAGTGGTTGGTGAGGTTCACCGGAGTGGCCTTGTCGGTCGTGGCCGTATATTCGAGCTTCAGTTCGTTGCTGTCAGTCAGCCGGTACACGAGGGTGACGGAGAGACTCCCGGGAAATCCTCCGTCGCCGTCGGGACTGACGGCGGTCAAGCGGACAGCCGCGGCATGCGGCTCGTGCAGAGGCTCGGCCTTCCAGACGACATGACTCAAGCCGATGGATCCGCTGTGCAGGTTGTTGGGAGCGTTGTTGATCTCGAGCGAGTACTCTTTTCCGTCCAGCGTAAACTTGCCTTTTGCGATGCGGTTGGCGACTCTTCCAACCGTGGCTCCAAACCAGGGATGCTTGCCCACGTACCCTTGAATGTTGTCGAATCCTAGAACAACATCTCCCAGCTTCCCGGTCCGGTCAGGAACCCAAAGCTCGGTCAAGGTGGCTCCATAGGTGATCACCTTGGCGGTAGCTCCTTTGGCGTTCTTGAGAGTGAGCACCTCAACCGCAGTACCATCATCGAGAGTTCCGAACTTACTCGTTTCCACCGTGGCCTCCGGATGCATTTTGCCGTGCGCTTGCGCCCAATCGGGGCGGGAAACAGTGCAGATCACAACTATGAGCAGGAAAATTCTGAGCGGCATTTTTCTGGCTTCTTTCATCGCATCTCCTGGTGATTCGGCGATCAATCTAGAACCGCCCGAAGTTAACGTAAGCGTTTTCACACCCGGAATGCAAGCACCGTGTATCTTCCAGACAAGAATTCGCCGGACGCGCGGCTCAGATTGGGAAGAATCTCGTCCTCCCGCTCTGACGCGGATGAACAGTCCCAATTAGGGCTTACCACCCACTTGGCGAATCGCGTTTTCTGGCCTTCCCCATTGACAAACGTCATGGCCGGGTGCCAAAGTTGGCTCCGGAATGTTGGAAGCTGGAGCCGTAAACGTTTCCGATCTTAACCTCATGCTCGGTCGCGCCTTGGCGCGCACTCCTGCCGCGTGTCTCGCCCGGCACCGAGTCCACTGGGCCACTTACCCCGTTTCCACGAGGTTCTCATATGCCTGTCAGGAAAAATGCGTTCTTTCTTTATAGAGTAGTTTTGTTGACCCTGCTGATGGGACTGGCCTCATCTGCCCTCGCTCAGTGGGCCCCGCTGAATCCGGTTGCAGGGGTTCAGCAGCAGCCGGACGGCGTTGTTTTGACCATGAAGTCCGGAGTTCTGAAAATCCAGATCTGCTCGGATTCCGTGGTGCACGTGCTGTACTCCGCGACCTCATCGTTCCCCATTCGCTTCGATCCGGTCGTCATTAAAACAACCTGGCCGAAGACTTCGTGGACCCTGCAGCAGACGGACGACGATGTCACCCTCTCGACTTCCCGGATGAAGGTCGTCGTCACTCGCAAGGACGGCGCAGTCACCTATCGTGATCTTTCCGGCAACCAACTGGTCCAGGAAGCGATTAGGAAGCTGACTCCCGTCAGAGTAAACGGGGAGGACACGTACCGCGCCGAGTCCTTCATCAACATCTACGGCTCTCGTGAAGGGCTCTACGGGCTCGGCCAGCACCAGGGTGGCGTCTGGAATTACCGCGGCGAGTCGGTCGACATCTCGCAGGACAACACCAATATCGCCGTGCCGTTTCTGGTCTCAAGCAATGGCTATGGCATTTTCTGGAACAGCGCCGCGCGGAGCCGCTTCAACAACCGCTTTGCGAATTACATGTACATCAGTTCCGAAGTGGCGGATGTCATCGACTATTACTTTTTCTATGGTCCAGATCTCGACAAGGTCATCGCCAGCTATCGCGAACTCACCGGACAAGCACCGATGTTCGGCAAGTGGGCGTACGGCTTCTGGCAGTGCAAGAACCGCTATAAGACCCAGGAAGAAATTCTGGGCGTAGCGCGCAAATACCGCGAGCTTCACATCCCCGTGGACAACATCGTGCAGGACTGGTTCTGGTGGAACCGCAAAGGCGAATTCGTCTTCAACAACAAGTATCCCGATCCCAAGGGCATGGTGGACGAACTGCACCGCGAGAACTTCCACCTGATGATTTCGATCTGGCCGTTCTTTGAGCCCGGCTCGGCCAACTACGACTACATGGACAAGCAGGGCTGGTTCGTCGACAAGTTCAAGTTTGCGAAGCCCCCCTACCACACTGACGCGATGGCCGCGTATGACGCGACCAGCCCCGACGCCCGCAAATTCTATTGGGATCAGGTTAACAAGGGACTGTTCAGTATCGGCCTCGATGCCTGGTGGATGGACACGACGGAACCCGAAACGGAAGGACAGGAAGAGAATATTCAGTTGGGCCACAAGGTGGCCGCGGGCAGCGGCGATCGCTACGTGAACCTCTATCCCATGCTGACGACCGGCGCGGTTTGTGACGGCCAGCGCAGCGCATCCGACAAGAAGCGCGTGTATATCCTGTCGCGCTCAGCCTTCGCGGGGTCACAGAGAAGCGGGGTCACGGCCTGGTCGGGCGACATCAATTCCGACTGGTTCAGCTACCGCCGCCAGATTCCGGCAGGCTTGAACTTCGCTCTCTCCGGCATTCCTTACTGGACCACCGACATCGGCGGCTTCGTCTTCGGCGATCCGGACGATCCCGCTTTTCGTGAACTGTTCGTGCGCTGGTTCCAGTACGGCACGTTCAACCCGATCCTGCGCGTGCATGGAACGCGCAAGACGGATCAAAACGAATTGTGGTCGTACGGTCCTGACGCACAGAAAATCCTAGCCAGCTACGATCGTCTCCGTTACCGCTTGCTGCCCTATATTTATTCGTTGGCCTGGAAGACGACGAGTGACAGTTACACTCCCATGCGTCCGCTGGTGATGGATTTCCGTACCGACGTCCGCGCGCAGAATACCTGGAACGAGTTCATGTACGGGCCTGCATTCCTCGTTAACCCGGTCACCGAGCCCGCCGCCACCAGCCGCGCCGTCTATCTGCCGAACGCGAAGTGGTATGACTTCTGGAGTGGCGCTACGACAGACGGGGGAAAGGAAATCATTGCCGCCGCCCCAATGGATCGGCTGCCGCTCTACGTCCGCGCCGGGTCCATTCTGCCGCTGGGTCCGGATGTCGAGTGGTCCACGGAAAAGCCCGCCGACCCGATCGAACTGCGCATCTATCGCGGCGCCGACGGCGAGTTCACCCTCTACGAAGACGAGAACGATAGTTATAACTACGAAAAGGGCGTCTACGCGACGATTCCTCTTCGCTGGGACGAGGCGAAGAAAACGTTGACCATCGGTGATCGGCAAGGACAATTCCCAGGCATGCTCGCCAGCCGGGCGTTTCGTGTCGTCTTTGTCAGTGAAAATCGCGGAGTGGGTATCGCTCCTGCGGACAATCCCGACAAAGTCGTGCAGTACTCGGGAAAACTGACCACCGTGACGCCGTAGGAGCCCTGGGCTCGAGCGGTGCACGAACTGCACCTTTTGCGAATAGTCATCTTTACGAATTGTCATCCCGAGCGAAGCGAGGGATCTGCATCTTGCAGCGGATTCCAGATCCCTCGCTTCGCTCGGGATGACAAGAAAAATGGTTTCAGGAGCCGTCCATGTCTCTCTCATCTTCTTTCCGTGCCGTTTTGTGTCTTCTTCTCGTTCTTTCCCTGACTGCTTTCGCCCAATCTCCGGCAACACCAAGAAGCGGGGCCGTCCCCTCGCAGATTCCCGGCCAGAACGCGCTTCTAATGGGCGCTGCCTGGTATCCCGAACAATGGCCCGAAGCGCGCTGGGAAGAGGACCTTCGGCTGATGGAAGCGGCGAACCTGAAAGTGGTCCGCATCGCGGAATTTGCCTGGAGCCGGATGGAGCCTTCCGAGGGCCACTATGATTTTGACTGGCTGGAACGCGCCATCAACCTGGCCGCCAAGCATCACATTATTTCTGTCGTGGGAACACCCACGGCAACTCCGCCAGCCTGGCTCACGCAGAAATATCCGGACACCCTGCGCGTGGACGAGCACGGCGAGCGGGCGATTCACGGCAACCGTGCGCACGCCTCTTCCACTTCCCCTCGCTATCGCGAATTCTGCCGCCGCATTGCCGGGCAGATGGCGATCCGCTTCGGCCACAATCCCAACGTTGTCGGCTGGCAGATTGACAACGAATACGGCTATGCGCTGATGTCCTATGACGACGTCACCCGCAAACAGTTTCAGGATTGGCTTCAGGCCAAATACAAGACGCTCGACAACCTCAACGCCCGCTGGACGACAGCGTATTGGAGCCAGACCTACGACAACTGGACTCAAATCCCCATCCCCATCGGCGGCCACAATCCCGGCCTGATGCTCGAATGGAAGCGCTTCGTTGGCTACACGTGGACCTCGTATCAGCAGAATCAGATTGACGTAATTCGCAAACACGCCGATGCCCGCCAATTTTTCACCGGCAACTTCATGGGCTTCTTCGACGGGTTCGATCACTACCCGATCACCGAGCCTCTGACCTTCGCTTCCTGGGACGACTATGTCGGCACCGGCCACGTGGATCCCGCCGGCAACGGGTTGGCGCATGACCTGACCCGCGGTTTCAAGCGGCAAAACTTCTGGGTCATGGAAACACAGCCGGGGGCGGTGAACTGGTCTTCCCTCAATAACTTCCTGAACCGTGGAGAAGCGCGGGCAAGGGCATGGCAGGCGATTGGCCATGGCGCCGACGACGTCAACTACTGGCAATGGCGCAGCGCGCTCAACGGCCAGGAAGAAATTCACGGCGTCCTCGTCGGCCCGGACGGCACGCCTGTCCCGTTCCTCGACGAGGTCACTCA
>PMCH01000185.1:6276-35394 GCA_003154055.1 Acidobacteriaceae bacterium | reverse complement strand
CCGTCTCCGGTCGCGACTTCAGGATTGGTGGTGTTGCGATAGAGCTGCCCGAGGCCGCCGGTAGCCAGCAACACGGCGGAGGCCGGGATGTGCTGAAACTGGCCTTTTTCTCCGATCACTGAAACGCCGACCACTCGTCCGTTTTCGACCAGAAGGTCGGAGGACATCTCGAACTCGAGGACGGAGATGTTCTTGAGTGTCTTAGCTTTCGCGTAAAGAGCCCTCAGAATCTCGCGTCCGGTCGAATCGCCGTGGGCGTGCAGGATCCGGTTGCGGCTATGAGCGCCTTCGCGCGTGAAAGCGAGCTTGGTTCCATTGCGATCGAACTGGGTGCCCCATTCGATCAACTCTTCGATGCGTGCGGGCCCTTCTTCGACGAGGACGCGGACGGCTTCCGTGTTACACAAGCCATCTCCGGCGACGAGCGTGTCCTGCAGGTGGAGGCTGACTTCATCTTCATCGCTCAACGCGGCGGCAATGCCGCCCTGGGCATAGTGAGTCGCGGAGTCCCGCACTTCGCGCTTGGCGAGGACGATGACCCGGCCGGCATCCGCCAGTTCGATGGCCGCCCGAAGGCCGGCGACTCCGGCGCCAATCACCAGGAAGTCGCATGCTGCTGGGGACTTGTTCATGGATGGAAAAATGGTACCACGCGGTGAAGCGTGAGTTCCTGTTTGCCGAAAATCATTTAACCGCAGAAGACGCGGAGATCGCAGAGAAATTCACTGAAAAACCAAGCCTTCCCTCTGCGAACCTTGCGCTCCCTGCGGTGAAATGAATTGCCGCGGCAATACGCTATGATGAAAGTCCATGATTCGTATTCCAGTGGCCGCGCCGTCGCGGTCCTACGAAGTGCTTCTCGAAATCGGCCTGCTGGCACGCGCGGGAGAATGCCTGGGCAGTTTCTTGCCACATCGCCGCGTGTTCGTGGTGACCGTCCCTCCAGTGCGGCGGCGATGGGGGAAGGCACTTCTTCAATCGTTGGCTGCGACTGGTGTGAAAGCGGAAATCCTGGAAATGCCGGACGGGGAACTCTTCAAGCGCCTGGCAACGCTCGAAAAGCTGGCGGAAAAGCTCGTGAAGACGGGAGCGGATCGGAGTGCGATCCTGATTGCGCTGGGCGGGGGCGTGGTGGGCGACGTGACTGGCTTCCTGGCCTCGGTCTATATGCGCGGTGTGGATGTGATCCAAATTCCGACTACCGTGCTGGCCCAGGTGGATGCAGCGGTCGGCGGCAAGACCGGAGTGAACTTGCAGTCGGGCAAGAATCTGCTCGGCACGTTTCACCAGCCGCGCGCCGTGCTGGTGGATCCGGGCGTGCTGGCTACGCTGCCGTCGCGTGAATACCGCGCGGGGCTGTACGAAGCGATGAAGTGCGGAATCATCGGCGATCCCGGCCTGTTCCGGATCTTCGAAGAGCGGCGGCGCGAGATCCTGGATCGCGAACCAGCGGTGTTGGAGAAGGTCATTGCCGATTCCGTGCGTCTGAAAGCATCGGTGGTGAGTGCGGACGAACGCGAGAATGGACTGCGGCAGGTGCTGAACCTGGGCCACACCATCGGGCACGCGCTCGAGGCGGAGACCCGTTACAAGCAATTGCTGCACGGCGAGGCGGTGGCGTGGGGCATGATCGCAGCCACCCATATCGCGCTTTCGACCGGCAAGCTAGACAGCGTCATGGCGGGGCGTATCACCAGCACCATCCTCGGATTTGGACAGTTGCCGCGCTTGAAGTGCAATTCCGCAAGCGTCGTGAAGCGGTTGCATTCGGACAAGAAGACGCGGCATGGAGTCGTGCACTTCATCCTGCCGCGGGAGATCGGCAAGGTGGAGATTGTGAACGACGTGCCCGAGGGAATTGTCCGCTCTGCGGTGGACGAGATCCGGAAACTGGCGAGTGGCTAAGCGATGAGTCAGGGATCGGACACTCGGATTGTGGGCGCGGCTCCGGTGGGAGCGCGCGACCGCGAATCGGCCGGCAAGGCGGTGCGGGAGATGTTCACGTCCATCGCACCGCGCTATGACCTGTTGAACCACGTCTTGTCGTTCAACACCGACCGGGTGTGGTGGTGGCGGGCGGCGCGCACCTTCGATTCCATCCTGAAGCGTCGGGATGCGCGGGTGCTTGACCTCTGCTGCGGCACCGGTGACATGACATTTGCCCTCAGGCGGCGGGCAAATTCAGGGGCAGCAAGAATCATTGGCGCCGACTTCTCGCACGCCATGCTGCAACGGGCGATCGCGAAAGGGAGAGGCACAACTCTCCGCTGGGTCGAGGCCGATGCGCTGCGGATGCCGTTTCCGGATGCTCACTTCGACCTGGTAACGGCGGCCTTCGGCTTCCGCAATCTGGCGGACTATGACGCGGGTTTGCGGGAGATTGCCCGGGTGCTGCGGCCGGGCGGCCAGTGCGGCATTCTGGATTTCGGCGAACCGCGCGGACTGGTGGGCAAAATATATCGCGTCTATTTCAAGAGAGTGTTGCCGGCGGTCGGGACCATGATATCGGGAGTTCGAGGCCCATATGCCTATCTGCCAGCGTCGGTCGAACGCTTCCCGGCGCCCGATGAAATGCTGGAACGCATGCGGCAGGCGGGCTTCCAGCAGGCTTCGTGGACTCCGTACACGTTCGGGGTGGCGGGGTTATATCGCGGCGTGAAGTGAGATCAGAAATCTTCAAGCGCAGAAACGCGGAGAACGCCGAGAAAAGTCCTCACCACGGAGGACACCAGGGAGCTCGGAGGAATGCGAAAGGAACGCCTGTTTTTCCCCGCGTGCTCTGCGATCACTGCATTTCAGGGTTGTTGGAATGAATCCGCGAAGGCGTCGGTGATGGTGCGCTGGATGACGTGTTCATAATCCGGCCCAAGAAATTTCTTCAGGCGATCGGTATTCATGACGTACTCGCCGGTCATGTAGGGAACAGCAGCCGGCGGAATAGCAGAAATTTTCAGGTTCCACAGGAGTTGCAGCACGGCTCGCATTGCCCATCTGCCCGGAACCCGTAACAGTTTTGCTCGCGCCATCTGAATGCACTGACCGAAGGTGAGAGGCTCGCCCCGTCCCGCCACGTTCAGGATCGTCAGCCGCTGCGCCTCCGGTTCCCGTTGCAGCAGATAGGCGATCAGGCGTGCCATATCGTCCACATGGATGAACTGAATCTTGTTATCCAGGTATTTCTGGCCAAAGGGCATCATGCAGGGCAGGCGCTTGCCTTCCTGCCGCATCCGAGCGGCGCGCTTGCCTTTTCCGTTGGGCGTTCCGCGGAACGCCCCCATCAGATAGTTTTCCACCGTCGCGCCGGCAAAAATGTGCGGGCGAAGAAGGAAAATACTGCAGCCGCGCAGCGAGGGTGCCCGCTGCTGTACCACCAGATCGCTTTCTCTCTTGTGAATGGCGTACGGGAGCGTGTGAGCCTGGAGCGGCGCGTCCTCGGAAACAGGCCTGGGCAGGTCAGAACCATAGGCAGAGACGCTGCTGGGGAAAATGAATTGCCGGATGGTGGCAACAGAATTTCGGTTGGCTTCGGTGATGGCCTCCATCACGCGCGCGGTGCCGGCCACGTTGATCTGCCACATCCGATTCGCGTCCAGCACACCCGAGCGCTGCGGATCGATTACGAACGCCAGGTGGACGACGGACGACGGCTGAACCTCGCGAAACAGGAGGAACAACTCGCGAGTGGAGTCCTCCTTGCCCAGGTCCATCGGGACGAAGCGGTCGGGCTGGGCACCGCCGGGAGGGGCGACATCAACGCCGACCACGTTGTAGGCGCAGAGCAGCGGCGCCAGACGCTGGCCGAGATTACCCGAAATTCCCGTGACGATGACGGTTGGTTTCACCGTTTCCATTTAATCCGGGTCGGCGTCGTTTTCGGCCGGTGCCTCGCCCGGCTTGGCGGGCGGCGCGGCTGGATTTCTGGTCGGCCCGAAGTAGGCCGCGTTCATATCCATGTTGCTCTGCTGGTACGGTTGCATCGCATCCCGATATCGCTGACTGGCGAGAGCGTTGTGGATCTCCGCTTTCACGGCGTCCAGCGGCAATGACTGTTTGCTTACGAGTTTGTAGACGTAGTGGCCGGTGGGATCGGAAATCAGTGTCGAGACCTCTCCCGGTTTAAGTTCGAGTACGGACTTTTGAGCTTGAGGCAGAGTGCTTTGCCTCACTTTTTCCATCTTGGTGGTGGGTGGATTTCCCTTCACGCCAGCGGCCATGAAGGCTTCCTTCTGCAACTTTTCAAAATCCTCGCCCTTCGCCGCCCGCGCCCGCAGATCGGCAGCGGTTTTCTTCATCACTTCTTCGCCCGCCTTTTGCTGCGCTTCCACTTCTTCTTCCTTCGCGCCGGGCTTCTGGACGGCCACCTGTTTTACACGCGGGATAAAGAGGCGCTGCATGGTCGCCTCTTCGAAGGCGGGCGCATTGTCCCTGTAATTCTTTTCGACGTCGGCGTCGGAGACATTCTGCGACTCCTGCTGCAAGGCATTGCTGAGTTCCTGGGAAAGAATCTGCATGCGCGCGAAGCGGATCAGTTCGGCGTATTTCGGGCTCTTGTCGAGGGCGCGCTTTTCCGCCTCCTTGGTCATCGGCAGCATGCGAGAATAGTAGGTCGCTAACTGCCGCCGGACGTTGGGCGGCATGCCAGGCCGAACCGCTTCGGCAAGCTTTTCGAACTCCTCGCGGGTAATGATTGTCTGGCAGGCGTCGCCCTGCTTGGCCGAATCTGCACACATGCCTTTGATCGTGATTACCGGATCGGTAGGTGCGACTTTGGCAAAGGCTGCATTCGCGTCCTGATCCGCGGAAACCGCGGCGGCGTGGGGCGCGGGCACAACCGCCGGTTTGGCCATGGTCTGTCCGAAAGCCGCTCCACCGAGCAGGAAACACGCCAACCACTTCGAACCCATGTAAGTAGTCCTCCAGGAAGGTAAGAAAACGAACGTTCATCGTAGCATGCCGGGGAGCCGCCGGACAGTCACGGAGGGGTTGGCGGCGGGGCGCTCCGCAGCGATAATGCGGTATGCCGGAAACACAGGCCGCTTTCAGCCCGGGAAGAATGCGTGCAGAGAAGCGCTCTGTCGCCGGGAACTCGGTACTGGTGGCGTTGGCGATCACTGGGATGAAAGTCGTTGTGGGAATCACGACCGGGTCTTTGGGAATCTTGTCGGAAGCCGCACATTCGGCACTGGACCTGGTCGCGGCCATCGTGACTTTTTTGTCGGTCCGCGTTTCCGATATGCCGGCTGATGCCGAGCACCAGTACGGGCACGGCAAGGTGGAGAATTTTTCCGCGTTCATCGAAACCGGGCTGCTGCTGCTGACCTGCGTCTGGATCATCTTCGAGGCAGTGAAACGGCTGTTCTTTCACAGCGTGGACATCGAGCCCAGCAGCGCGGCTTTTGTGGTCATGTTTATTTCGATCGGGGCGGATGCCTGGCGCTCTCGCGCCCTGGGCCGTATCGCCGTCAAGTACGACAGCCAGGCCCTGGAAGCGGACGCGTTGCATTTTTCGACCGACATCTACTCCAGCGCCGTCGTGATTCTCGGGCTTGCCCTGGTGATGGTAGGGCGCAAGTACCATGTGGAGTGGATGCGCCAGGCCGATCCGGTCGCCGCGCTCTTCGTCGCCGGGGTGGTTGTTTATGTGAGCTGGCGGCTGGCGAGAAAGACGATTGATGCCTTGCTGGATGCCGCTCCCGCCGGTGTGCGCAACCAGATTCTGGAGAAGATTCGCAACGTTGAGGGCGTGCTGGAAGTGGAGCGGGTCCGGATCCGCAGGGCGGGGAACCGCTACTTTGCCGACGTTTCAGTGGGACTCGCCCGCAACTTTACCTTCCAGCGTTCCGAGCAGGTCGCCGACGAAGTGACTTCGCGTGTGCACCAGGTGCTGCCCGACGCGGACGTAATGGTGCACTCAGCCCCGCGCGCACGGCACTCGGAAAATATCTTTGACCGCATCCGCGCGGTGGCTACGCGCAACAATTTCAACGTGCACGATGTCAGCGTGCAAGACTTGAACGGCAAGTTGCACGTGGAGCAGCACCTCGAACTGGATGAGCAGCTCAGTATGAAGCAGGCGCACGACGAAGTGACCCACCTGGAATTTGAAATGCGTTCGGAGGTCCCCGAGATCTCGACTATCCTGACCCACATCGAGAGTGAGCCAGCGACCATCGAGACCGGAGAGCAAATCGTCCGCGAGCCGGATCTGGAGCGGCAACTGAAGACCATCGTGGCGGAGTTTCCCGAAGTGCTCGACGCTCACGAGTTCCAGTTCAAGAAGGTGCGAGGCCGGCTCTATGTTTCGTGCCACTGCACGTTGCCCGACGATATGCCGCTGGCGCGCGTCCACGATGTGCAGACCGCGCTGGAAATCCGCTTCAAGCAGGACGCGCCGGAATTGTTCCGGGTGCTGATTCATCCCGAGCCGATGACGGATAACCGGCGATAGTTTGGCGCTCCTGAATCGAAAATCAGCAATCGACAATCAAAAACCCATGATGGAAGCAAACGCAATTTGGAGTGATAACGAGCGGTTCGTGGGGTCGGCGACGTCGCGCCACTCACTTGTGATGGATGCAGCAAAGGAGAAAACCGCCAGTAGCCCAATGGAGTTGGTGCTGATCGCGCTGTGCGGCTGCACGGCTGCGGACGTGGTTGGCATCCTGCACAAGAAGCGCGAGCCCTTTGCCGGGCTTGAAGTGAAGGCTCAAGCGGAGCGGGCAGCGGGCTATCCCGCGGTCTACACCGAGATCAAGCTCACCTATCGCGTGCGCGGACAGGTCTCGCCGAAAGCGATGGAGGATGCGGTGCGCCTGTCCAAGGAAAAGTACTGCTCGGTTTCCGCGATGCTGGAGAAAACGGCCAGGATCACCTACGCCATTGAGTACGTTTCGTGAAGGCTGCTACTCATCCGCTGCGCGGCTACCTGTACATCGGGAGTGCCGCTTTCCTGTGGGGAATTGCCGCCACGCTCGGACGCGCTGCCTTTACAGGACGGTTGTTGCCAGGCGGAGGGACGCTGCGTCCAATCGATCCGCTGATTCTTTCCCAGAGCCGGACGACATTGTCGCTGCTCGTGTTGCTGCCCGTTCTTTTCTTGCGTCGCGGCGGAAGGGCTCTGCTCGTTCCGAGTCGCGACCTGCTTCGGTTCGCCGCTCTCGGTGTGCTGGGTGTTGCCGCCTCCAATTATCTTTACTACCTCGCCATCCAGAGAACGAACGTTGCCACCGCCATCATCCTGCAATACACCGCGCCGGTTTGGGTGCTGCTCTATGTCGTGCTGCGTGGCGGGCAGCGACCCTCGTTGCGGCGCAGCGCGGCGGTCGCGCTGGCGGTTCTGGGATGCGCCCTGGCCGTGGGCTTTGTGGGTTCAGGCGGCTTGCGCATGGACACGCTGGGCGTGATTGCGGCAACGCTCGCCGCATTTTCGTTTGCGTTCTATAACGTCGGTGGCCATAGCGTTCTTGCGCGCTACGACCGCTGGAAAGTGCTGCTCTGGGTGCTACTCTCGGCCTCAACTTTCTGGATGTTCGTCAATCCACCGTGGAAGGTAATCGCCGCGCACTATGGTCGCGAGCAATGGAGCTTCATGCTGGTCTTCGCGTTGGTGTCGGTGCTCGGTCCCTTCTCCTGCTATTTTGCGGGACTACAGCACCTGGAGCCGACCCGGGCGGTAGTTGTGAGCTGTCTGGAGCCGGTCTTCAGCATCGTGATTGCCGCCATCACCTTGGGAGAACTGCTACGGCCTTTGCAGACCGTGGGCATCGTCGTGGTGCTGATTGCGATCGTGCTGATTCAGTTGCCGGAGCGCGCGGCACGGGAAGAGGGACTTGTGGTCGAGCCGATGGAGTGAATGCAATTGCAGTGTAGGATTGGCAATCCAGGTAGCGAAATGGCATTACTGAATCAGACTACGAATGAGCAACAGAAGTTGATCGGGGTCGGTGGCTGGCTCACATTTTTCTGTCTATCACTTACGGTCGTTGCTCCCCTAACCCATTTTAAGGATCGCGTTCATTGCCATGAGAAACCTGCTGCACCCGTGGCATCTTCCGCAAACCACCGTGCTAAGGCTATCGGTCGTATTCGTGACCTATGCAGGGCTAGCTCTCTTCAGCGCGTACTGCGGATACCTCTTGTGGAGCGAGAATCCTCGCGGTCCGCGAGTCACAAAAGCGTATCTTGTGATCGCCGCGGTTATTGTCATCATGCTGTACTCGATGCTGGCGATGAGCGGAATGGAAATTGATCTTTTCAAGATCGTAATGGGAAGACTGGTTTACACCGTCTGCTGGTATGCCTACCTGGTGAATTCCGTGCGCGTAAAGCTGACCTACGAAACACATCCCGTCACGTCAGCTGTTTCCCCTTCGTCTCCGGGAGTTGTGTCGCCATAACGCTTGCTAGAAGGAACGCGGCCGCGCACAGATAGAAAGCCCAGTTCAGTCCTTTGACCTGGCCGACCCGTCCGATCACGTACGGGGCAAGTGAACTCAGTGTTCGCGCCCCGTTGTAGGTGAACCCCAGAGCTCGCGCCCGAACGCTGGTGGGGAAGATCTCGCTGCCGATAATCCCCGAGCCGGAAAAGAACCCAGTGCCGAAGAAGGCAACAACGGTACCCAGCAGGAGAAGCGCGGTTGTGGAGCGTGCCATGGCGTACAGGGGCACCAACAGTGCCGCGGCGAATGTATAGAGCATGAACGATCGGCGGCGGCCGAGATGGTCGGCGACCCATCCGAAGCTGGCGTATCCGGGGAACATGCCGAAAAGGTTGAAGACGACCAACAAAATGGTCGTGTCCTTCACGTCGAAGCCGCGCCCGCCTTGCGCAATCGGCAGCGAAAGGTAGGCTGGAAACCAGGTGAACAAGCCCCACCATCCGAACATGCCGAAGAAGTTGAGCAGGAGCAGCGCAATCGTGCTCTTCAGATAAGGCGGGTGGAAGATGCGCAGGAAAGAGTTGTGGTCGTACCGGTGTTGTGCCTGTGCGACGCGCTGCGAATCTGCTGCCAGCCGGTGCTGCTCCTGCCACATTGCTGATTCCGGCACGCGGTTTTGAATCCAAAGAGTGACGACCGCAGGTAGAATTCCGACGAAGAACACGACTCGCCAGTTCGAATATTGCAGAACAATCCCCGCCACCAGCGCGGCCAATGCGTATCCGATCGCCCACGAACTCTGCACCATGGCGATCGCCTTGGCACGGAGTTCATCCGGCCAGGTCTCGGCGACCAGCGTTGCTCCCGTGTTCCATTCGCCGCCCATCCCCAGGCCGAGAACGAAGCGAAACACCGCCAGCATGAGCACGGATGTGGAGAGTCCCGATGCGAACGAGCAGATCGAGTAAGTGAGGATGCTGAGCATCAAGGCGCGCTTGCGACCGATGCGGTCCGCAAGAAAGCCGAAAGCTACGCCCCCGATGCCGGAAGCGAGCAGGGTCAGCGTATAGAGCAGCCCAGACGTCGCCTTCGACATGCCGAGGTCGCGCATGACATGGGTGAGCACCAGCGCGTACAGCATGGCGTCGAAGGAGTCGAGCATCCATCCGAGGGCGGCAGCAAGCAGCGTGCGGCGCTGGCCCGGGGTGGCTTGGCGCAGCAGTTGGATGGGCCCGATCGCCATTTGGGGTGGGATTGTATATCAGCAGGCAGGCGGCTAACCGCGAACAGCGATCAGGCCCTTTTTCCCAGGAGCCGCAGGTAGCGCTTTGCCTTCGCCACGTCCCGGCCGATCTGCTCTCGCAATGCGTCCACCGAAGGGAACTTGATTTCATCTCTTAACCGATCGAGGAAGTGAAGTTCCACCTCGGTGTCGGCCGACAGCTCGAGCGGATGGAAATTCAGCAGGTGGCTTTCCATCGCGAAGGATTCGGCGCCGAAGGTGGGACGATTCCCGACATTGGTGACCGAGTCGAAGCACTCTTCACCCACGCGCGTGCGGGTCACGTAGACGCCGTCCTTGGGGACCAGTTCTTCGTAGCGGGCCAGGTTGATGGTCGGGACCGTGTACTTCGATCCGTAGCCCCGGCCACGGCCGGCCGTCGACAAGATGCTGAAGGGACGGGACAGCAGATGACGGGCACGGCTGACTCGCCCTGTGGCCAGCAACTTGCGGATATGACTGCTCGAAACCGGTTCGCCACGCATACGCATCTCGGGATAGTCGTGGACTTCAAATCCCATCTCACCGCCGAGTTCACGCAGAGTCTGGATGTCTCCCGCGGCCTTGTGGCCGAAATGAAAGTTGTAGCCTTCGTGGACTTCTTGGGCCTGTAATCGCTGCCGGAGAATCTGGTCGGCAAAATCGTGCGGAGTCATCAACGACAAGTCGCGCGTGAACGGCAGCAGGAGGACTGCGTCGATGCCAGTGGCCGCCAGCAGGCGCAGCTTTTCCGGAGTTGGCGTGAGGAGCCGAAGGTTGTGATCGGGGCGCAAGATGCGGGTGGGATGAGGCTCGAACGTGACCGCCACGGACTTCATTTTCCGGTCGCGGGCCCGGCGTACGATCTCGCCGAGCACATGACGGTGGGCGCAGTGTACGCCGTCGAAATTGCCGACGGAGACCAGAGTGGGACCAAAGTCCGCCGGGACGTCGTCGAGTTTGTGGAAGGCCTGCATGTAGTTGCTAGTTTCTGGTTTCTAGTTCCTCGACTCCAAATTTGATGTTTTGATCCGCGCCCACACCAGTTGACTTGTTTCTGTTAGACGACCGCAGGCACCATGCAATCAGAAACCAGCAACCAGAAACGAGAAACTGATCTCTAGATCTCAAAATCCAATTTCATTCCGTCATAGGCCAACCGAACATTCGGCGGCAAGGTCGCATTCGTCGCCTCATGCGGCAGATCGTGACAGATGTGAGTGAAGAAAGCGCGCTTCGGTTTCACCTCCTCTACGATCTTCAGCGACCTATCGACGGTGGAATGCGTAGGGTGCGGCGTGTAGCGCAACGCATCTAGGAACAAAATGTCGAGTCCGCGCAATTGCTCAAGAGATTTCGCTGGCACGTCACTGTGGTCAGTCAGGTAGGCGGCCGATCCGAAGCGAAAGCCGAGAATGGGTGCTTCGCCGTGGATGATGGTCACCGGCTCGAAGCGGGCTCCGAAGAGCTCAATCAGACCTTCGATCGGCTTCAGTTCCACCAGGGGCAGCCCGCCGAACTTATAGTCGGCGTCGAAAACATAGCGAAACATCTGCCGCAGGTACTCACCCGCGTGCGGTTCGGCATAAAGCGGCATCTTGCCCGGCCGGTGGGCATAGCTCAGCGGACGAACGTCGTCGAGGCCGAGAATATGGTCGGCGTGGGTGTGGGTATAAAGGACAGCATCGAGGCGCGTGATTTTTTCTCGCAGCGCCTGCTCGCGGAAGTCGGGCGTGGTGTCAATGATGACGTGGCGCCCGTTATAGCTGACCAGTACTGATGGCCGCGTGCGACGGTCCCGCGGATCGGCGGAGCTGCACACGGCACAGTCGCAGCCGATCGTGGGAACTCCCATCGACGTGCCGCTGCCCAGTACCGTCAACGTTGCCTGCATCAGCCGTTGGTACCTGTGATGGGGCCGGGCGCTTGGGGCGGATGCGCCAGCGCGTTGGTGACCTCGACGTAGGCCATGCGCAGCTCGTAAAGGCAGTTTTGCAGGAAGGCTTGTTCCTTGGGCGTGAGATTGCCTTTTGTCTTCTCCGCCATCATTCCGAGCGTGTCGATCGTCTGCCGTGCGCCGATCAGGTCAACTTGGGGCGGGCCGCTCTGCTCGTGCATCAGGCCCAGTTGCATCATGGCGGTCATATACAGCGACGCCATGAAGCGCTCGAAACTGACTTCGAACTCCTTCGCCGAGTGTCCGCTGAGTTCAACCTTTGCGTCCAAGTCGCGCGAGGACTGCTGATAAGCGGCCTGCTGTGCCTGTTGCTCGAAGACCGTGGGTGGCGTGGGTATGTCGGATGTGGCGGCCGCCGCGTCATGGCTCTCGACGACGGCGGGGGCTGGTTTTTCGGGAGCCGGCTTCTCGATCGCTGGCGATTGCTCTTCGATCGCGTCCTGCCTTAGTTCGCCGTCGGAGGTGAAAAGGCGATGGTCACTGACTTTGAAACTCTCTTCTTTTCTTTTTTCTGCCATATCGGATACCTGAACTCCCACAAACAAAGCCTAACTATGCAATCGGAAGCTCCGTTGGTTTCAACCTCGAAGGTCCCGCATGGAGGTTTTTTCCCGCCGACTCGCGGCGCAGATAGCCGAGTGCTACCGCCCGATCACCGCCGGGCAGGGGCAGAATCGCGCCGCTCGTCACTTCGCCGACTTCCTTTTCCTCAGCCTGAATTTTCGTTCCCGGTTCGGGCAGCGGGCCTTCCACGAAGAACGCGCCGAACTGGCGATGCACCGCCCCACGCGAGCGGATGCGCTCCACGATTTCCTGGCCCAGATAGCAGCCCTTGGTGAAACTCAATGCCCGCAACTGTCCGGTTTCCTGGGGTAGATCTCGATCGCGGATGTCCATGCCGAACTGCGGAATTCCACGCGCAATGCGAAACAGGTTCAGCGCGGTGGTGCCGGTCGGCTTTGCCCCGGCTTCGATCAGAGCGCCGCGAAGCTTCGCGACGTGTTCCGGCGCAATCCAAACCTGCCACGATTCTTTCGCTTCTTCGCCCGACCGAAGCACAGTGACACCAATCTCACGCCATTTGATATCCGCGAATTGCAGGTGCGCGAGCTCGGGAACAGCAATGCCTGCCTTTTGCAGCACATTTACTGATTCAGGACCGGTCAGGCCGAGCGCAGTGAGCTTCGAGCTGATATCGGCAACTTCGACGTCATCGGCAATGATGTAGTGATCGAATAATTGCAGGACCTTCTCCCGCAGCGATTGTTCGGTGTCGACCATCAGGGATTCGCCGCGGTTGAAGGCGTAAAGGTCAGCCTGGATGCGCCCCTGCGAATTCAGGAGAAAGGCATACACGCCGTGTCCGGGCGCAAGGTCGCGGACATTATTGGAGATCATGCCATTCAGCCAGCGCACGCGGTCGCTGCCGGTGAGCGCAATCTTGGCTCGCCATCCCAGGTCGTAGACGCCGGAGCCAGAGAGCAGGGCACGCAACTCGGCGCGAACATCGCCGAAATCGGGCGTTGTACCGGCGTGCCCATCCTCGCGTGCTCCATGAAGGGTTACAGAACTCATAAGCTAACTCTTGATTATAGCGAAGCTGACTGGGGCCCGAGACCCATCGGCTGGTGCTGGGTAGAAGATGAGGCAAACCGTCGAAACGGTGCAGGCCTCTAGAGTCGAACCCCACCCGGCTTTCTGAATCTTTCTGCCGTGTGCTAACGTTCCCCTCGTGACCCAGCGAAAACGCATTGCCGTCATCGCGGGAGACGGCATTGGCAAAGAAGTGATTCCGCAGGCCCTGAAGGTCGTTGAGGCTGCCGGCGCGGCGGTCGAATTCACCGAGTTTGACTGGGGTGCCGACCGCTATCTGGCGGACAAGACCACCGCGCCGCCCGACGGATTTTCGAATTTGGCCCGTGACTACGATGCCATCCTGGTCGGCGCTTTGGGTGATCCGCGCGTGCCGTCCAATATTCATGCCAAGGAAATCCTGCTCGGCATGCGGTTCAAGATGGACCTTTACGCGAATGTGCGCCCCGTGCGGCTGATGGATGCAGCGCTCTGTCCGCTGAAGGATGTCGAGCCGAAGGACGTGGATTTCGTCGTGATCCGGGAGAACACAGAGGGCGTATACGGCGATGTGGGCGGCGTGTTCAAGCAGGGAACGGCGGACGAGGTCGCGATCCAAGAGGACATCAACACCCGTAAGGGCGTGGAACGGATCATCCGTTACGCATTTGAGTATTGTGCGCACCACAAGAAACTCGATGGCTCGCCGCGCCAGCGCGTGCTGATGTGCGACAAGTCGAACGCCATGACGCACGCGGGCGGTTTATGGCAGCGCGTGTTCAAGGAAGTCGCGGCCGAATATCCGAAGATCGAAACGCAACACATGTACGTGGACGCATTGTGCATGCAGATGGTGCGCGATCCGCGGCCATTCGATGTGATCGTTACCAACAACATGTTCGGTGACATCGTTACCGACCTGGCGGCGGGGTTGCAGGGCGGGCTGGGCATGGCGGCGAGCGGCAATCTGCATCCGGGGAAGACCTCGATGTTTGAGCCGGTGCACGGATCGGCGCCGCCCATCGCGGGAAAGAATATCGCCAACCCGTTCGGCGCGATTCTCACGGCTGCGATGATGCTGGCGCATTTGGGGATGGCTGCTGAATCCGCGAAGATCGAGGCTGGCGTGCTGGAAGCAGTGAGGCAGAAGAAGATCACTGCCGATATCGGGGGGACGATGGGGACATGGGAGGCGGGGGACTGGTTGGCCGAAAGGATTGCCCGTCGCTGAGCGCGAGCGTTGTGGTCGAGAGCTCGCAGTTGTGAGCACTTTGCCAATCCCTGCCATCCTGAGCGGAGTTTGCCCTCCGCGAAGCGGAGGGCAAACGGAGTCGAAGGATCTCTACAACCTCTACGGTACTCGATGCGGATCGAGGAGTTCTCGCTTTGCCGTGTGCTGCTAAGCTCAGAGTGCACGGGGAGAATGCCCCGCTTGTTGTGAGGTTATAAGCTCGTAGGGGTCCTTCGACTCCGCCAAGTCATTCGCGAGCGAATGACTTGGCTCCGCTCAGGATGACAAACATAAGGAAGCCGCTCTTGATGACAATCGTGACAAATAAGCTGCGACTGGCCGCACTTATCCTGCTGCTGGTTCTACTGGCAGGTGGGAGCGTGGCCCAGACTGCACAGCCGCAGGCTGGGGCAAGAGGCACGAACCTTGACGGTCTCGGTCTCCAGGTCCAGGACCAGCAACCGGTGGCACCATCGCAGGCCCCCGCTGCCGAGAAGACCATCTCGCCCGCAGAAGCCAAGCAACTCATGGGGTCCGTGGACGAGATCCTGAAATTCTCCAGTCAGGAGACGGGGTTGCCGATTAAGGAAGAGGTCAAGCGCAAACTCGTCAAGCGCGACGAGGTGCAGGCGTTCGTCCAGAAAAACATGAAGGAAGACAAGGACGCGCAGCGGCTGGAACGATCGGAAATCGTGCTGAAGAAGTTCGGCCTGTTACCGCGCGATTTCGACCTGAAGCCTTTTCTGGTGGCGCTGCTGCGGGAACAGGTGGCGGGGTACTACGACGCCAAAACCAAGACAGTAAATCTGCTGAACTGGGTGGACATGGAGCAGCAGCGGCCGGTGCTGGCGCACGAGTTAACGCACGCCCTGCAAGATCAGTCATTCGGGCTCGAGAAGTGGATGAAGGCCGGCCTCAAAGACGATGACGGTAAAGCAGATCCAAGCCCGGCAGACATTGTTACAGATGAAGAAACATCAGCCCGGCAGGCGATTGTGGAAGGGCAGGCTATGGCGGTGCTGATCGACTACTCGCTCGCTCCGACCGGCCAGAGTCTGCTCGAGTCTCCGCTGATCGTGGAAGCGTTGAAGCAAGGGATGTTCCAGGGAACGGATGACACGCCGACTTTCAAGAGCGCGCCGATTTTTATCAAGGAAACGCTGACGTTCTCCTACCGCTATGGACTCGACTTTACAACGGCGTTGCTCAAAGCGGGCGGGAAAGAGCTGGCCTACGCAGGCGCTTTCAAGGACCCGCCGAAGACGACGCGCGAGATCATGGAACCGGAAACCTACCTGTCGCACGAAGTACTCGAGCCAATGAAGATGCTCGACTTCGACAAAGACTTTAAAGGCTATGAGGCGTTTGATATCGGCGCCATCGGGGAGTTTGATGTCGATGTGCTGGTGGAGCAGTACGCGGGCTCGGATGAAGCCGCGGCGCTGTATCCGCAATGGCGCGGCGGATATTACTTTGCCGGCCGGCCTAAGAAAGACAAGGCGGCGCCGCTCGGATTGCTGTACGTGTCGCGGTGGTCGAGTCCGGAGAAGGCGGCGGAATTCGCAGCCGTGTATGCGAAGTCGCTGGCGCAGCGGTATCAGAAGGCGAGGGCTTTGGGCGGCGATGGCAAGGTTGCGGAGGATGCGCCACCAGTCGATTCCTGGCGAACCCTTCGCGGACGCCACTCCTGGCTGACCGAAAAAGGTGTAATGGTCATCGAGGTTCGGGGCGATGCGGTGCTGATCAGTGAAAGTCTGGATGATGACACGACGAAGCGCGCGGTTGAGGATTTCTGGCCTGAGGCCAAGAGTACGTCCAGCAAGTGAATTGTCCCGTCACGGAATGAGCTTCTGTATAATTTTCTGTCCCGCGTTCCTTTTATAGTTAGGAGCACATTTGCAGCAGGCAGAGATTGGCATCATCGGGGGCAGTGGTCTGTACCACATGCCTGGCTTTACCGACGCGCAGGAAGTTCGGCAACAGACACCGTTTGGCGATCCGTCGGACGCCTATATCTTGGGGACGCTCGAAGGGCGCAAGGTCGTTTTTCTCGCCCGTCACGCCCGCGGGCACATGCTTCTGCCCAGCGAACTGAATTTTCGCGCCAATATATACGGTTTCAAGCAACTGGGCGTGGAGCGCATCGTGTCGGTCTCAGCCGTTGGATCGCTGAAGGAAGAGCACAAGCCGCTGGATTTCGTGATTCCGGACCAGTTCTTTGATCGCACGCGCCACCGCGTCGATACCTTTTTTGGCGATGGCATCGTCGCGCACATCGGTTTTGGCGATCCCATCTGCGGCGCTATGGCGAAAGTCGTGGAGGGAGCCTGTCGAGCCGTGGGGGTGACCGGAAAGCACGGCGGAACCTACGTCTGCATGGAAGGGCCGCAGTTTTCCACCAAGGCCGAGTCGAACGTGTACCGCAGTTGGGGAGCGGACGTGATCGGCATGACCAACTTGCAGGAAGCCAAGCTGGCGCGGGAGGCGGAGATTTGTTACGTCACCATTGCCATGGTCACCGACTATGATTGCTGGCATCCGCATCACGACTCGGTCACGGTGGAACAGATCGTGTCGGTGCTGGTCAAGAATGCGGAGAACGCGGCCAAGGTGGTCAAGGCGACTGTCGCGGATTTGCCGAAGGCGCGCTCCTGCAAATGCGGCTCGGCGCTGGCACACTCCATCCTGACGCAGCCGGACAAGATTCCGGCGGCGACGAAAGAGAAGCTGAAATTGATACTGGGAAAGTATGTGAAGTAGCGAGTGGCGAGTAGCGAGGGAAGAACTCAGACTCGCTACTCGCCTCTCGCCACTCGGGAGATTCATGAGCATTCTGGCCGTCGGTTCCATCGCTTTCGACACCATCGCAACGCCTTCCGGCAAGGTTGAGAACATGCTGGGGGGATCGGCGACCTACTTTTCCCTGGCCGCGAGCTACTTCAGCAACGTCCGCGTCGTGGCGGTCGTGGGGGAGGACTTCACCGCCGCCGACGAAGACGTGCTCAAGAAACGCGGAGTGGATACGCGCGGCATCGACCATGCGCCGGGACGTACTTTCCGCTGGGGCGGACAGTATCTCGACAACCTGAACGAGGCGAAGACCGATTTCACCGAACTGAATGTGTTTGAGAAATTTCAGCCGCGCATTCCCAGCCAGTATGCCGATTCGGAGTTCCTTTTCCTCGGCAACATCCATCCCAGCCTGCAGGCGGCCGTTCGCCTGGAGATGGACGGCGTGCGCCTGACCGGTGGCGACACCATGAATTTCTGGATTCAGGGAGCCCTGGCAGAACTCAAGGAAACCCTGAAGCTCGTCAATGTGCTGCTGATTAACGACGGTGAAGCCAAGATGCTGGCCGGAGAACGCAATCTTCCGCGTGCCGCCAGGAAAGTTCTGGCCATGGGGCCGCAGGCGCTGGTCATCAAGCACGGCGAGTATGGCGCTACCATTTTTTTTCGCGAAGGAGCTTTTGGCATTGGGTCGCATCCTTTTCGCGCGCCGGCACTGCCCATCGATGAAGTGAAAGATCCGACCGGAGCAGGGGATTCCTTCGCCGGCGGCTTCATGGGCTACATTGCGTCGCAGGGCGAGCTCAACCGCGAAGTGCTCAAACGCGCCCTGTTTTACGGAGGCGTGATGGGATCGTTTGCCGTGGAGCGTTTTGGCACCGAGCGGCTGCAGAACCTGACACGCGAGGAAATTGATGCCCGCTTCCAGCTTTTTCGCGAACTGACGCACCTGGAGTAGCAATTGAAGAAGTCAGAAGTCAGAGTGCAGAAGTAGAATCGCAATGGCCGTGCGAATTGTCACTTCCGCCGCTAGTGTCCTAGGTCTTTCATCCTTGATTCTCATGCCATGACCCACTCCTCGCTGAGCAAGGTTGCGGGACGCAGCTTTGACCGTGACCGGCTGCGAGTCGCGGCGGCGGCGTCACTTGCGTCGCTGCTTTCCTTCCTCGCCTATTTCCAGCGCGGAGAAATGTTGCTCTACGGAGACGCGGTGGCGCATATCAACATCGCGCGCCGTGTCTTCGATTCCCAAACTCCAGGATTGCTGCAGTTGGGGACCGTCTGGCTGCCATTGCCTCACCTGTTGATGATTCCGTTTCTGCTGTCGAAATGGATGTGGCAGAGCGGGGTGGGCGGCTCGATTCCATCCATGGTTGCGTACGTTTTCGGGGTGGTGGGAGTTTTTCGGCTCACGCGCGGCGTGCTGGATCAGAATATTGGAACAAAGCCGGCGGCCCGCGCCGGCGCCTGGATTGCTTCACTTGTGTTCGGGGCCAATCCGAACCTGATTTATGTGCAGGCGACGGCCATGACGGAGACGCTATACCTGGCGCTGTTCCTCTGGGCAGTTGTCTATTTTGCCGAGTTCCTGTGGACCGCACAGCAGGACGAAAGAAATGCCCGATCAAAACTCACCCGCTGCGGGCTTTGTCTCGCGGCTGCGGAGCTTACGCGCTACGACGGATGGTTTCTGGCGGGGGCGATCGGCGCGACTGTGGTTTTCCTGTTGATCAGGCGTTGGCAAGACCGCACGTTTCGCGGGATCGCGCTGGGGTTTCTTGCCGGTATTGCGCTCGCGCCCGTGCTTTGGCTGGCTTACAACGCTGCCGTATACGGCAATGCGCTGGAGTTTGCCAACGGCCCTTACTCAGCGAAAGCGATTGAGGGGCGCACGTCCGTGCCGGGCGCACCCCCGCATCCGGGAACGGGTAACGTTGTGACGGCGGCCAGCTACATCCTGAAGTCCGGCGAGTTGAATCTGGCGGATGGGAACTGGGGCAGGATCTGGGTCGCGGTGGCGATCGGCGGCGTGGTTTTCGTCTTCATGGGCCAGCGGCCGCAAAGAGTCCTGCTGCTGCTCTGGGTTCCCATGGTCTTCTATGCGCAGTCCATCGCTTACGGAGGCGTTCCTCTCTTCCTGCCAGCGTGGTGGCCGTTTACGTGGTACAACCTGCGCTACGGGTTGCAGTTGCTTCCGCTGTTTGCGGTTTCGGCGGGACTGATTACGGCGGCTGCGGCGGAATTGTCGGCCCCTAAAGGGGCAGCCGAAAAGGGGCAGCTTGCGGCATCGCTAAAGCGACACCCTGATACGAACCTTCAAAACCCCGCAAAGCACGCTCCTGGTCCTGACTCGAACCCGCAATACCCTGGTCCGAGTTTTCGATTCCTTGTGGTCTGCGCGGTCGTGATATCGGTCGTCGCGCTGAGTTATCTTTCGGTGTGGAAAGCGCAACCGCTGTGCCTCAAGGAGGCCTGGGTGAACTCGCGCACGAAGCTTGCGCTGGAGTCGGCCGTGGCGCAAAACCTCCGCAACTTTCCACGCGACGCCAATTACCTGATGTACCTGGGCGAGCACGTGGGAGCGTTCCAGCAGGCCGGCGTGCCGCTGCGGCAGGTGGTGAACGAGGGGAACCACCGCCCCTGGAAGAAGCCTTCCGATCCGCAAGGACTCTGGGAGCGCGCGTTGGCCGACCCGGCGCGCTACGTGGATTTCGTCATCGCCTATGAGGGCGACGCGGTGGACCGGGCAGTGAACAAAAGCCAACTCACGCTGGTGAGCGAAATCCGCACTTCCGGGCAGGCGCCTGCCCGAATCTATGTGACTCGTCCGGCCCTGAATCAATCCCGATAACGTTTCTCGTCCAACCGACACCGAATGCGAGCCCGTGGCGGTGATAGAATCCGCTCGAAATCGGATTCCTCTCATGAATAGTCTCCACTCCGTGATGGACCTGCTCCGCAGCGAGATGGCGGTGGTGTTGTCGTCCACGCTGGCGCGGCTGGTAATAGCCGCCATTCTGGGTGGGATCATTGGTCTGGAAAGGCAACTGCGGCACAAGCCCGCCGGGTTGCGTACCAACATGTTCATCTGCTTTGGCGCCGCGATGTTTACGCTTCTGTCGAAAGAACTGGCGGGCGGGCCCGGAGACAGTGCCAGAATCGCGGCCCAGATTATTCCCGGAATCGGGTTCATCGGCGCCGGCTCCATCCTTCATTCCCGCGGATCGGTGACCGGGCTGACTACGGCAGCCACATTATTTGTGGTGGCGTCGGTGGGCATGGCGGTGGGTGGCGGACTGTACATCACGGCCGTCTTCGCGACCTTTCTGATCCTCATTGCCCTGGCTGTGTTGGGCAGGATGGAGAGAGGCTTCGCCCTCCGGACGGCCCTGTATACCTACGAGGTGGCGGGCAGCAATGTGGAAGCGATGCTGCGTGAGGTAAATCGCACCCTGGAAGAGCAGAAGCTCACCATGCAGAGTGTTCATCTTGCCTCAACGGACGGCGAGTCTCGGCTGGTGTTTGCGGTGGACTGCGAGCGCGAAGAGCAGAGTCTGTTTCTCATTCGCCTGCATGAATCGAACGTATTCGGTAGCGTCAAGTCGATCGGAACCACGGAACACGAATGAGCGCGTCTCCGAACCATGGGCTCCGTTTCACGAAAGCGTCTGCCTGCGGCAATGATTTCCTGATGGTTGAGGGGGCGGATGTTGCAACCGACCTGGGCGTGGTCACGCGCCGCCTGTGCGACCGCCACAACGGAATCGGAGCTGACGGTGTGGAGTGGTTGTTTCCCGACGCCGAAGTGGACGTGAGGGCGCGTCTGTTTAATGCGGACGGCTCCGAAGCTGAGATATCCGGAAATGGCACGCGCTGCGTTGCCGCCTATCTTCTTTCGCAAAAGAACAAGGCGGAAGTCGTAGTTCGCACCGGCGCCGGGCTGAAGATCTGCCGGCTGACTCGGCGGCAGGGTGCTACGTTTGAATTCGAAACGGACATGGGACGGCCCAGCGTGGGGGAGTCGCTGGCAATCGAAACCATGGGGGTTTCAGCGGCCGGAAGCAGAGTTTCGATGGGGAATCCGCACTTTGTGGTTTTCGTGGATAGGTTCCCCCAGGACTGGCAGCGGCGCGGTGCTCTAATTGGGACCCAACCGCAGTTTCTGCAGGGCACGAATGTGGAGTTCGTTGTGGTGCGCGGTTCCAACGAAATCGAGGTTCGGCTGTTCGAGCGAGGCGTGGGGGAGACGCAGTCCTCCGGCACCGGTTCGTGCGCGTCCGCAGTCGCAGCCGTTGCTAGTCGCCGTGTTTCCTCGCCAGTCAAGGTGGTTGCCCCGGGAGGAACGCAGACCGTCCGCTGGGAGGATCAGGTTTATCTGACGGGCCCTGCCACGCTGGTCTGCCAAGGGGAGTTCTTCATTTAAGATCGGTCTAACAATGCCAAGCAATCCCCAGAGAACGCGAATCAAGCCGCCCGCCCTTCGGCCCGGCGACAAGGTGGGGATCGCCGCCCCAGCCTCGAACATCAAGAGCGAGTTGCTGCAGCAAGGATGTGAGGAATTGCGGCGCTTGGGCTATGAACCGTTCTATTTGGAGTCGATCTTCGAACAAGACTTGTATTTTGCAGGATCAGTCGAGCGCCGGGCGCGGGAACTGGAGGCGATGTTCGCGCGCGACGACATTCGGGCGATTATTTGCGCGCGGGGCGGATATGGCTCCAACTATCTTCCGCTCGTGCTCAATCCGCAACAGATCGTCTCGCATCCTAAAATCCTGGTCGGCTACAGCGACATTACGACATTGGTGTGCTGCATGGCGGACTCAGCCAACTTCGTGACCTTCCACGGGCCGATGGTCACCAAGGATTTTGCCGTGGAGGACGGGGTGGACCTGGCTTCGTGGACTGCGGCCGTGGGCGGCGCGTCGGAGTGGGAAATCGGGGCGGGTTCCGGGGCGCTGGCGCTCGCGGGAGGAGAAGCCGAGGGAGTGCTGTATGGCGGGTGCCTCTCGATGCTGGTGGCCTCGCTGGGGACGAAGCACGAGATTCGAACGGATGGAACGATTCTGTTTATGGAGGACGTCGCGGCTAAGCCCTTCCAGATTGATCGCATGCTGATGCAGTTGAAACTGGCCGGGAAACTGAGCGGGGTGCGCGGCATCGTCTTCGGCGAGATGATGGATTGCCGGCAGAGCCCCGCGCAGGATTACACCCTCGAAGAAGTAGTGATGCGGGTGATTGGCGACCTCGGGATTCCGGTGGCTTTCGGCCTGAGATCGGGCCACACTTCGCGGGCGAATATCACGCTACCAATTGGAGTGCGGGCCCGGCTGGAAGTTGGAGATCAAGTGAAACTGAGAATTCTGGAAGCGGCCACCGAAAAGCGATAACCACGAGGGACATAGGGGTCACGGAGAAGCAAAGCCCAAGAGCTGAGAGCTTGTTTTCTACACATGAAAGACAAACCCAAACACATCCATCTGATTGGCATCTGCGGCACGGCGATGGCGTCGCTCGCCGGGATGCTCAAAGCGCGCGGCCATCGTGTCACTGGTTCCGATGCCGCGGCCTATCCGCCGATGTCCACTTTTCTCGAAGCGCTGGGCATCCCGCTGGCACAGCCTTTTGCCGAAGCCAACCTGACTCCGCGGCCAGATCTCGTCGTGGTCGGGAATGCCATCTCTCGGGGCAACGCAGAACTTGAATATGTCCTTGACCAGCGTATTCCGTTCTGCTCTCTGCCGCAGATGCTGCACGATGAATTTCTGGTGGGGAAAGAAGTGCTGGTGGTGGCCGGAACGCATGGCAAAACCACCACCACTTCGATGCTGGCATGGATCTTCGAGACGGCGGGACTTAAACCGTCATTTCTGATTGGCGGGATCGCAGAAAACTTCGGCAGCAGTTTCGGGCTGGGCGAGGGCCGGCATTTCATCCTGGAGGGCGATGAGTACGATACGGCATTTTTCGATAAGGGCCCGAAATTCCTGCATTATTTTCCCGACGCGACCATCTTGACCTCCGTGGAATTTGACCATGCCGATATCTATAAGGACCTCGATGCGGTCGAAACGGCATTCAAACGCCTGGTGAACCTGGTGCCGCGGCGCGGGCGGATTGTCGCATTCGACGCGGGCGAGAGCCTCGAACGGTGCCTCGATAAGGCCTTTTGTCCGGTCGAACGGTTTGGTTCTACGAGCGGTGCGTACTGGCGAATTACAGATCTCGAGTTGGAGACAGATCGGACCCGCTGGTCGGTGCTGCGGGATGGGAAGCCGTGGGCGGATTTCGAATTCGCTCTCGCCGGGGAATACAACGTCTGGAATGCCACGGCGGCCGCTGCCCTGGCCACGAGTTGTGGAGTTCCCAAGGAAGCAATTGCCAAGGCTTTCCGGACTTTCAAGAGCGTGAAGCGGCGCCTGGAAGTGAAGGCGCGAGTCAACGGGGTCACGATCATTGACGACTTTGCGCACCATCCCACCGCCATCGACCAGACGCTCCAGGCCCTGCGTTCCCGATATCCGGGAGCGCGGCTGTGGGTGGTGCTGGAGCCGCGTTCGAACACCATGCGGCGCAACGTGCTGCAAGATGCGCTCGCCGACAGTCTGGCACTGGCCGATGAAGTCGTGATTGCCAACATCTTCAAGTCGGATGCGATCCCGGTGACGGAGCGGTTAGACCTGGAGCGGGTGGTAGCGCAAATTCGAAAGCAGGGACGAAGAGCGCGCATTCTTGCTGACGCCGATTCAATTGTGAGCGTTGTTGCTCCAGAGTTGGCTTCGGGGGATGTGGTTGCGATCCTCTCCAATGGCGGTTTCGGGGGAATTTATGAGAAGCTACCGGAACGTTTGCGCTCGCTTGCGGTGGGAGCATCGCTGTAAGGTTTTTCCCTGTGGATCCCCGTGACCTCTGTGGTTGAAAAAGATGAAACCACAGGGGTTACAGGGGTTCACTGGGAAGAGCCTCCGATTCCGGCACTGACAATGGAGAGTGGTGGGTCTGCCGTTAAGGCAGGAGGCGCTCGTCAAGAAAAGGGGGTCTGCTTCGGTGTTCCGCACGGTTCTCATGCTGGTCTTTTGGGCCGTTGCGATGCCAATCTCGGCGTTGCTGGGGTTTCCCTGGACCTATCTGACCAAAGACATCACTTTCCTGTATCGCATTTGCATGCGGTCCGCGTGGACGGGCGTACGAATCGCCGGCATCCACGTCCAGACTCTCGGCCTCGACAAGATCGATCCCACCCGCACTTATATTTTCATGTCCAACCACGTGTCGAACGTCGATCCGCCCATCACGCTCCCGCTGATCCCGCGGCGCACATCAGTGATGGTGAAGAAGGAACTGTTCAGCTACCCCCTGCTGGGCCAGATCATGCGCATCGGCTCGCTGGTGCCGGTGGACAGAGGCAATCGCGATGCCGGGATCACGGCGGTGCGCGACGCGGTGAAGGCGATTCAGCAGGGTTTGAATATGACGATCTATGTGGAAGGAAAGCGCTCGTTCGACGGCCGGTTGCTGCCTTTCAAGAAAGGCCCGTTCTACCTGGCGGAGGAGTGCCAGGTTCCGGTCGTCCCGATCACCATTACTGGCACGCAGGAGGTCATGCCCAAGGCCCGCTTCGCGATTCAACCGGGCACGGTGACCGTCCAATTCCACGAACCCATTGAGCCGAAAGACTTTGGGGGGCGGGAGTGCCTGATGGCCAAAGTCAGGGCTGTCATCGACAGCGGACTTCCCCCGGAGTTGCGACAAACCGGGCAGCCTGCTTCGGCGGAGAGTCCGGGGCATGCGTGATCAGGGTCGGTTGGAAGTTCGCGCCTTATTGACGTGAGCGCAGTGCTTTGACCATCTCCGGCAGCTTGGTGTAGGCCGCGCAGCACCTCAACCACAACTTGTGGTCGATGGCGGGAGCGCCGCTGACCATGGCTCCAGGGGCAACGTCATGCGGAATCCCGCTCTGGGCGATGGCGATGGCCCCGTCGCCAATCTTGACGTGTCCCGAGACACCGACCTGCCCGGCGAGGATTACATCGTTTCCGACGTCGGTGGTGCCAGCCAGGCCCACCTGAGCGCAGAGCAGCGTGTCATGGCCGATCGTGCAACTGTGGCCGACGTGGACGAGGTTGTCGAGTTTCGCGCCCCGGCCGATCCGGGTCTCTCCAATGCTGGCGCGGTCGATACAGGTATTGGCCTGCAATTCCACGTCGCTCTCCACGACCACGTTGCCGGACTGGACGATTTTGTGCCAGTGTCCAGCGTCATCCTTGGCGAAGCCGAACCCGTCGGAGCCCACCACCACCCCGTTCTGCAGCAACACGTTGTCTCCAAGCTGGCAAAACTCGCGCACCAGGGCATGGGCGTGGGCGAAGAAGTTGTCGCCGATCTTCACGCCGCGATAGATCACCACATGGGCCAGCAAGACCGCGTTGTCACCGATCTCGGCTCCCTCGTCAACCACCACATAAGGGCCAAGGTGCGCGTTCTTGCCGACCTTGGCGGTGGGATGGACAACGGCGGTCGGATGCACACCCGGTGCATAGCGGGGCGGTTGATAAAAGAGCTCAACAGCTTTCGCCCAGGCCAGGTACGGGTTCTTGCTTCGCAACATGCCGGTCGAGATGGCGGGGAAATCTTCGGAGACAATGACGGCCGAGGCCTTGCTGGTCTTGGCGGCGTTGTTGTATTTCACGTTGGCCACGAAGGTGATCTGTCCCGGGCCAGCTTTTTCGATGCCCTCCACGCCGGTGATTTCAGTGTCGGGAGAAGCGTTTTCAATCCGCGTGCCGAGAATGGCAGAAATCTGGGAGAGTTTCATAGTGGGGTCCGGAGAAATTGTAACGGAAGTCGAGAGGGTCTCAGGTGTCAGGTCTCAGGAAGATCTTAAGGTAGCCGCCTATACTTAGTGACAATCTGAAACCCTAAACCGCAGAGGATGCGAAGGCTGCGCAAAGGACGCAGAGAAAAAGGTTCTTGGTTTTCCTGAGACCTGCCACCTGCGACCNNACCTGCCACCTGAGACCTGTCCCTGTCCTACGGCTCAAACAGCGGAACCTGCCGTGTGTCAGGTACACCGCCCTTGCGGCGGCGCCGGGCCGAGCCGATCACCGCGATCACCGTCAGTGATGTCAGCGAAGTCCGCGGCACGAAGACGCGCTGGGTGTTGGAGCGAAGGTCGGGAGGGTTCAGCAGGAATCCTTCGGCCGGATTCTGGGCCAGATCGTTGGGCATCATTCCCTCGATGGTCTCATTGTCCTTGAATCGCAAGCGTACCCACAAGCCCTCGGTCCGAGGCCTGGTGGTGAAAGTCTTGCGGGTCATGACCTCCGAGTCGGAGAATTCGCGAACAAAGTAAACCGCCTTGATATCCCGCAGATCGATGCCGACGACGTTCCCCGTGGTGTTGAGCAGTTCCAGTTTGCCCTCCACCACAAAATTGGCGGGGGCAACGTAGCCGCTGATGGAGTCGCGGTCGGTCTTGCGAACGATCACTTTCTTATGGGTCGAGGGCATTGAGCGGAGAGAGGCCCCAAAGTCCGCACCCGCAGCGAAATGCGCCGCGTCTTGGAAGCTTCACGAGCGATTCTCGCATTTTCCTGCTGCCTTGGGCGAGTTTGCGCCTTCGTAGTAGCCAAACGGTAAACCTTATGTTATTTTTTGTAGTTCGCTACGAGCTGTATTTTTGATATAAGTCTAATGTCTAGAAAGGGTTAGATTGCGCTAGCTGGCAGTCACCCAGTCCCGGGCCTATCCGCCCTGTGGAAATCTTGTGAATAACGCCCCGGTCCAGCCACGGCAAGGCGATTAGGAAGGCATGGCCGATTACATCTATACCCTGGAAACCCGGCTCACCCCGGACCAGCAAAAAGCAGTCACCCTGGTGCAGGACGCCGCCAAAGCGGCGGAGATGAACCTGTACCTCACGGGTGGCGCCATCCGTGACATTGTCACCGGTTTCCCTATCCGGGATCTGGATTTCACCGTCCAGGGCAACGCGCTCAAACTCCAGAAGGATCTGGAGCGAGCCGGAGCCGTGGTGGGAGATTCCGACGACGAGACGCGGACTCTATTGCTGACCCTTCCTGGCGGCGTGCGCGCTGAAGTTGCCATGGCGCGTTCCGAGCGCCATGAAAAGTCGGGTAAACCGCCGGTGATTATGCCCGCCACCGTCACCGAAGACCTGCGCCGCCGCGATTTCACGGTCAACGCCATGGCCCTCTCGCTGAACGAGGGATCCCGTGGCCTGCTGATGGACCCGTTCAACGGGGCGGCTGACATCGAGGCAAAGCTGATCCGCTTGCTGCACAACTACGCTTTCCTCGAGGATCCTTCGCGCCTGATCCGGGCCACACGCTTTGCCACGCGCTTCCACTGGCCGATCGAGGAACGGACCCTGGCCCGCTATAACGCGGCGAAAGAAAACAATTACATCCAGCACATCCGGAATTCCTCCATCGGCTACGAGATTGAACAGTTGGCCTATGAAGACGACCCGCTGAGCATCCTGAAGGCCTACGAGAGAGAGGGATGGCTGAAGGTGCTGAACCCGCGCTGGAATTCGGCCAAAGTGGATACGTCCGGCATGGGCGCGCTGATGAAAACGCGCCAGCAGATGAACGAACTGGGATACACGCCGGAAGTCGCCCCTGCGGTGCTCTATTTCCTGACCACGCGGCTGCCCGACAAGGATGTCTCTGACATCCGCAAGGCGATCCCGCGCCGGGACCTGGTGGAAGCCTGGAAAGACCTGGAAGACCACGCCAAGGACTTGGCGAAACGGCTGGCGGGCAAGGAAGCGGCGACGCCTTCGCGTACTTGGCAGCTTCTGTCCTCGGCGCGGCCGGAGATGATTCTGTTCCTCGCGATCACGGCGCGGCAACAGGCCGTGGTGCAGAAGATCAAGAATTTCTTCACCAAATGGCGCCAGATACAGCAGAAAGTTCCGTTGCCTGAGATGGCGGAACTGCACATCACGCCACAGTTGCCCGCTTATCCCAAGATTGCCAACGACGTGTTCCTGCTCTTGTTGGATGGCAAACTGCGCTCGCGGACCGAGATATTGAAGTTCCTGAAGCCGCTGGCGCCACCGCCTCCGCCGCCTCCGCCGCCACCGCCAGCCAAGCGCGGCCGTGGAGCCAAGGCAGCGGCGGCAGCAGTCGCCGCAGCGGCAGCGGTCCCGGTCAAGGGCGGCGCCAAAACCAAGGGCAAGGGCGCACCGGCCGTGGTTGCGCCGGCGACCGTGCCGGTGGCGACCGGGAAGACCAAGGGAAAGGCTGCGGCTCCTCCAGCAGTGGCGACGGCAGTCGCGGCAACGGCTGCAGCGAAGCCCAATGCAGCGGCGAAGCCTGCGGCCGCCGTCAAGGGTGCCAAGCCAAGCAAAGCGCCGGTGGCGAAAGCTTCGGGCAAGCCAGCCAAGCCCGCAAAGCCTGCCGTGAAGGTTCACGGCAAGTCAAAGAACAGGAAGAGATAATCTCGGCGGCGTCCGAGGGTTCCCGCTCTCCAACTGCACCATTCTGCGGCATTGTGCATCCTCACCGAGCCGATAGAATAGAAGCAATGTCTGACCCAGGGCCTGTTTCCGAATGAGCTCCCAATTCGTCCACCTGCATTTGCACAGCGATTTCTCGTTGCTCGATGGCGCCTGCGACCTCGACAAGCTTGTCCATCGCGTCCATGAGTTGGGCATGCCGGCTGTGGCCATGACTGACCATGGCAATATTTTCGGCGCGGTTCATTTCGTCAATGCTGCCAACAAGGTGGGTGTCAAGCCGATTGTCGGATGCGAGCTCTACATCTGCAAGAAGGACGATCACAACATCGAGCGTACCCCGCCCGACGGCGACACCTATAACCACTTGCTGGTGCTCGCGGAAAACGAAGAGGGCTACCGCAACCTGGTGAAGATCACGTCCGAAGCCTCGCTGCACGGCTTCTA
>PMCH01000185.1:0-6250 GCA_003154055.1 Acidobacteriaceae bacterium | reverse complement strand
CAGGGACTGGAGATGGAGCATCGCATCCATTCCGGCCTGTTCCAGTTGGAAAAAGACCTTGGGCTGCCGCTGGTTGCAACCAACGACAGCCACTATCTCTGCGAAGAAGACGCGCATGCGCAGGACGTAATGCTCTGCATCCAGACGGGGAAGTCCATCCAGGACACCAACCGGATGAAGTTCGAGGGTACGCAGTTCTTTGTCAAGAGCCACGACGAGATGTCTCGCGTGTTCAAAGACGCTCCCCAGGTGCTCTCGCGCACGCTCGATATTGCCGAGCGTTGCAGTCTCCGGTTGGACAAGATTCCCAACCCGTTTCCGGATTTCGAAGTACCCGCCGGATTCACCATCGACAGCTATTTCGAGCACATCACGCGGGAAGGCTTCGCCCGGCGCCTGGAGACATTGCGCGTCCTCTCCGGGCAGGGAAGGCTGAAGCATTCGCTTTCGGACTACGAGCAGCGGTTGACGCGCGAAATTGGCATCATCCAGCAGATGAAGTTTCCCGGATACTTCCTGATCGTGTGGGACTTCATCCGCTACGCGAAAGAGCACAGCATTCCAGTNNCGCGGCGAGGTGATCGAGTACGTCACGCACAAGTACGGCCGCGCGAACGTAGCGCAGATCATCACCTTCGGCACCATGGCGGCCAAAGCTGCGATCAAGGACGTCGGCCGCGCCATGGATATGCCCTACAGCGATGTGGACCGAATCGCCAAGATGGTTCCCACCACGCTCAATATCCAGCTCGATGACGCGATCAAGGAGTCGGCCCAACTCCAGGAAGCCTACGATAAAGATCCGCAGGTGCGGCAGTTGCTCGATACGGCCCGGAAGCTGGAAGGGATGGTGCGCAACTCGGGCGTTCACGCTGCGGGCGTGGTGATCTCGCCGCGGCCTCTAATCGACCTCGTCCCGCTGCACAAGACCAAGAACGACGAAATCGTGACCGCCTTCGACATGAACGCCATCGAGAAGATGGGCCTGTTGAAGATGGACTTTCTCGGGCTGACCACGCTCACCATTCTCGATGACACGCTCAAGCTGATCGCGCAAAAGGGGACGAACCTCAAGCTCGACGACGTCCCCCTGGAGGACCAGGAGACCTATGCGAAGGTTTTCCACAAAGGGTTGACGTCGGGAGTATTCCAGTTTGAATCGTCCGGGATGCGCGATGTGTTGCGGCGCTACCAGCCGAACTCGATCGAGGATCTGACGGCCCTGAACGCGCTCTACCGTCCCGGCCCGATCCAGGGTGGCATGATTGATGATTTCGTCGAGCGCAAGCACGGGCGCAGAAAAGTTGAATACGAACTGCCGGAGCTCAAGGAACTCCTGCAAGAGACGCTCGGCGTCATCGTCTACCAGGAGCAGGTGATGCAGATCGCCAACCGGCTCGCCGGTTACTCGCTTGGGGAAGCCGATCTGTTGCGTCGCGCGATGGGCAAGAAGAACGCGGATGAAATGGCCAAGCAGCGCGAGCGGTTTGTGCAAGGCGCCGTGCAGAGGGGCTTCCCGCCGAAGAAGATCGAAAAGATCTTCGACCTGATGGCGCAGTTTGCCGGTTACGGCTTCAACAAGTCGCACTCCGCGGCCTACGCGCTGCTGGCGTATCACACGGCGTATCTGAAGACGCACCACCCCATCGATTTCATGGCGGCGCTGCTGACCTCGGTGACCGGCAGCACGGATGACGTGGTGAAGTACATCAACGAATGCCGGGAGATGGGCATCGGTGTCGAGCCGCCCGACATCAATGTGAGCGACGCCAACTTTACTCCGCACGGGCAGGCAATACGCTTTGGTCTGGCTGCGGTGAAGAATGTGGGCGGGAATGCGATCGAGTCGATCGTGGCGGCGCGGAAGAAACTCGGCCGGAACTTCCGGTCGCTGTACGAGTTCTGCGAAGAAGTGGATTTGCGCCTTCTGAACAAGCGCGTGGTCGAATCGCTGATCAAGAGCGGCGCCATGGATTCGTTCGGCCGCCGAGCCCAACTCATGCAGGCGCTCGACAAGGCCATCGACCGGGCGCAGAAATCGCAGCGCGACGCCGAATCCGGCCAGCACGGCCTGTTCGGCGTGTTTGCGGACGAGCCNNAAAGACAAGCTGCTCGACCTGAACGCACTCTCCACCGAAGACATCAACGCCATGAAGAGATCCACCGGCAAGGATGAAAACATCACGACTGCCGGCTTGATCGGGAACCTGCGGGTCGCAAAGTCGAAACGCGGCGAGTTGTGGGCGCAAGGCTCTCTGGAAGACATGTTCGGCAAGGTGGAACTGTTGGTTTTCCCCGAGGCGTACCGGAAACTGGTAGAGAAGGTGAAGCTAGAGGTTCCCGTCCTGATCCGCGGGGGCGTCCGGATTGAAGAAGGTGCCAACGCCAAGTTGACCGTCAACGAAATCACCCCGCTCGACGAGGCCAAGGTTCCGTTGCCCAAGGCCCTACGCATTCGCGTCCCGCTCGAGAGCGCCACCGAGGACACGGTGAGCGCGCTGCATGCGTTATTCCATGAGCGCAAAGGCGAGGCCAAGGTGCTTTTCGACGTAGAGCGGCAGGGCGATTTCATGGTGGTCATGGAGGCCGAAGGCTATAATGTGATGCCGGACCGGAGCTTCATCGGCCGCGTGGAAGAGTTGTGTGGACGAGGCAGTGTGCGCGTCATCAGCTGAGTTGGTAGGGACAGGTTCCGCCCAATGGCCCGAAAGAGTAAGACAGCAGCGGCGAATCAGGAGATCACGCCCAGCGACCAGGCCGTGGAGGGCGCCGAGTTGCTGGTGGCCATGGTCGAAACCCACCGCACCGGCAGCAACGGTCATCGCGCCAGAATGGACACTGGATTGAAAGCCCAGCATGAACTAGACAAGATTCAGCAGCAGATTGATCATTTGCAGGCGCTGGAAGGACAGAGCGCGGAAACGCACCTTCACATCCGGCAATTGCACGATCGAGTGAATGACCTGCGCCGCGAGATCTCGACCCAACTGAACGCCTGGGAACGCACCGAACTGGCGCGCCATCCGCAGCGCCCCTATACCCTGGATTACATCGAGCGGATATTCACCGACTGGAGCGAAATCCACGGCGACCGCGGTTTCGCCGATGATCCGGCCATTGTGTGCGGCATGGCGCGCTTCCACGGCGAGGAAGTCCTGATTGTTGGCCACCAAAAGGCTCGCGACACGAAACAGAAGGTCTACCGTAACTTTGGCATGCCCAATCCTGAGGGCTACCGCAAGGCGATCCGCGTCATGCAGGTCGCGGCCAAGTTTCGCCGCCCCATCTTTACCCTGATCGACACACCCGGCGCGTATCCCGGCTTGGGCGCTGAAGAGCGCGGCCAGGCAGAGGCCATCGCCTACAACCTGCGCGAGATGGCGCGGCTGGAAGTTCCCATTATCGTGACGATTACCGGAGAAGGTGGCAGCGGTGGCGCGTTGGCGATTGCCATCGGCGACCGCGTTCTGATGATGGAGAATTCCATCTACTCGGTTATTTCACCCGAAGGCTGCGCGTCCATCATGTGGCGGGACGTGATGAAGCGCGACATCGCAGCGGCGGCCATGAAGATCACTCCGGATGATCTGACGGCGCTGGGGATTATTGATGGCATTGTGACCGAACCTCCGGGCGGAGCGCATACCGACCACGCCCAGGCCGCCGAATTGCTAGACAAAGTCCTGCAGCAGCAACTGGCAGAGCTCAAGCGATTGTCTGTTCCCGAACTACTCCAAGCCCGCTACAACAAGTTTCGCAATATGGCCCAGTTCTACACGGTGGAAGGCTAGTCAAAGGCGAACCTGGGGGGAGATTCGGCGTCGTCCGCACCTACGTGAGCCTGCCCAAAATATAGGCTTCCTGACTACCCAGTATTGCCAGACTCGCCGATGCTAATACTTGCACAACGTGTTGTCAGCTTTCACATAATACGGCTTGAAGTTAGCGGCTTTCTTATCCATGCAGCCAACCAGGTTGAGTAGCTCGACCTTGCGGAACTCCGTAGGGTGGCTTTCTGCCTGCAGCGCGATGTAGCCTTCGCTTAGAATCTCGCCAGCCCTCTTTTCGAACTCCGGGCTCTTGGCCTCGCCCCCCAACTGCGGCTTGGAGTAGGTCACGACGGGCGTGCCTTCCACATAGTGCGTGATCCGCTCCGAGCCCAGCACTTCCGCGACGACCCGCACCCATTGGTCGCCATGGTAGGTCTTCGCCACCAAGTGGTAACAATGGGGAGTGTAGAGCGCACCGCCGATTACGATGTTCGTCCCCGGAGTGCATACGTTGCCGTTCGGGCGATCGTGGATGCCGTCGCCGCCCAGGAGTTGCACTTCGATCGAGGTGGGAAAATCCTGGGCCAGGCCCATGCTCTCGGCGGACTGCGAATGGATCATGATTCCGTTGTTGCGATACCCCCATTCCGGAGCGCCCTTCACCTGTTCCCCGACGAACCGGTATTCGACCGCGATCAGGTAATACGAGAATTTGTCTTTATAGAAGAGATGGCCGAATTGGCCGTCGAGCGTCTGGTAATGATCGTACGAGACCTTCAGTAGACCATTCTCCACCCGGAAGGTGTCGCCGAAGTTCTCTTTGACTTTGTGCTTCGCGATCTTGACCGTCCACCCATCAAGGTTCTTCCCGTTGAACAACTGGATCCAGTCTTTCCGATCCGCCTTCGAAGCGGCATCCTGCGAGAAGGCCGTCCCCGCCGTCATCAGAAGGCTAACTACGATTGCCGATACTGTGGAACGCATTCCTGTCATTCGTCCCGCTTTCCTTTGCGAGTGCAAGTAGTCCGGACCTGAGGAGACACGTACCCGCCTTCACTTCGACCCGGCGCTTGCCTGTATAATAAAGGGTTTTCGCTCTGCTCCACGAAATTCCCGGGCGGTGGGGTTTCCCCGGGGATGACCAGAAAGGCAAAGGGAATGGCCACTACCGATGTTGTGCCCCAGGAATCGTCCGGCCTGCTGGGGCGCAAGCCGATCGTCAATGACATGAGTATTCAGGTTGCGACTGTGAACGGGTCCGGGTCGCAGAGTTCCAACACCGTCCTGTTGCGCTGCATTTTCCAGATGGGCGTGCCGGTTTCCGGTAAGAACCTATTTCCGTCGAACATCGCAGGGCTGCCTACCTGGTACACGATCCGCGCCAACAAAGACGGCTACATCGCGCGCAAGAAAGAAATCGACTTGCTGATTGCGATGAATGCCGAGACGGCGCAGGACGACGTGAAGACGCTGGCGCCGGGAGCCTCCGTGCTGTATGACGAACCGCTCGCGCTCGATAAAGTGCGCGATGACCTGGTTTTCTACGCCGTCCCCTACGACAAGCTGGTTGCACCCGTTTGCCCGGAAGCCAAGCTGCGCAAGCTGGTCAAGAACATGATCTATGTCGGGGTCGTGGCCTGCTTGCTCGAAATCGAGATGGGCGAGGTCGAGAAAGCGATTCGCAAACAATTCGCCAAAAAGGTAAAGGCGGCGAACCTGAACTTGGCCGCCGTCAAAGCGGGTCACGACTATGCTGCCGCCAACCTGACCAAGCGCGATCCTTTCCGCATCGCGCGCATGGACAAGACCGCCGGCAAGATCATCATCGACGGGAACTCGGCGGCCGCTCTGGGCTGCGTATTTGCTGGTTGCACGGTGGTGACCTGGTATCCGATCACGCCTTCGTCCTCGCTGGTCGAAACCATGATCGACTACATGAAGGAATACCGCATCGGCCCTGATGGCAAGGCCACATTCGCCATCGTGCAAGCCGAAGACGAACTCGCCGCCGTGGGCATGGTGATCGGCGCCGCCTGGGCCGGAGCGCGCTCCATGACCGCGACCGCGGGGCCTGGCATCTCGCTGATGGCCGAGTTCACTGGGCTAGCCTATTACGTCGAGATTCCCGCCGTGATCTGGGACATTCAGCGCGTCGGGCCATCCACCGGCTTGCCTACGCGTACGGCGCAAGGCGACATCCTCTCGACCGCATTCCTCAGCCACGGCGATACCAAGCACATCATGTTGTTTCCAAATTCGATGATCGAGTGCTTCACCATGGCGCAGGATGCATTCGACCTGGCGGAGCAGTTCCAGACGCCGGTATTTGTCATGTCGGATCTCGACCTTGGCATGAACAACTGGATGTCCGATCCGTTCCCGTATCCCGACAAGCCGATCAATCGCGGCAAGGTTCTGACCAAGGAAGAACTGGACAAACTAGGTGGGTTTTCCCGCTACAAAGACGTGGACGGCGACGG
>PMCH01000298.1 GCA_003154055.1 Acidobacteriaceae bacterium | reverse complement strand
ACGGTCGGAGCGTGTATGACGGAGCCTCCTCAGGGCACGTTCAGTGACAGAGCGGCGCGATTTTGTTGATCTCGTTTACAGCGGTGTACCAGACGAATTCGTTGCCATCGCTGAAGAGATAGTAGATCGCTCCATTCGGCAACAACAATACCGTGTTTCCGCCGTAGCCGCTCATGAACGAGATCCAGAAATTGCAGCGGTACTGCGGGAATTCGGCGGTAGTCATGTTCTTCGCCCAGAATAGGTTGTGATAGCGGAATGTGTTCGCCACAGCCGGCGCCCCCCGATCGGGTACGGTCACACCTACCGTCGACGGATTTGCCGTGCGGAACAGCGACTCCTGCAGTCGGGTCGGATCCAGCACTTGCGCGTTGTTAATCGCACCGCCGCCGTTGTTAAGAAAGCGGCCGAGCTTGGCGATGTCATCCCGGGTGAAAAACAAACCGTGGCTGCCAAAAGGCTCTCCAGACGCGCTGTTGTCCGTACGCAGTGTGGACAGGCTTCCCTGGCTCATGTTCAGCGGCTTGAAAACAGAGTCACGGATCGAATTGAAAATGTCCGCCCCGCCGCCCTGCTGTTGCTGCAAATATCCGTTCATGGCTTGGGTCAGGATGAAAGTGGCGTGGCTCTGGTACACCCACGCGGTCCCCGGAACAGCCTTGTGGGGGAACGGAGTAAATGCGGCTGCGATCTTCGTGCTGTAAGGCTCCGCTAGAATAAACGCACGCTCCGGGGAACTGCTCTCATCCGTGTCAGGACTCGCGCTGATGTAATTACCCGTGGCCATGTCGGCCGCGTTGTTGAAGGTCACATTCGTCCAGTCACCGCCGTCCTTGTACTGCGGGACGTAGCTCCGAATCAGTCGGCCATAAACTGCGCTTCCGTATTGCCGCCCCAGCCACATCATCGCCACTCCGGCAAACGACGACTTGGCTATGGAGTAGGACGGCAAACGCATCTCGTCGCAAAAAGCGTAGGTGCCGTAACGCGTCTGGCAACCACTGACATAGTGCACGCCGTTGATCAACAATCCAAAAGTGCTAATGTCAGAAGGCGACTTGAACCCCTGCGTGAAGTTGGCAATATTGATCCCGGAATTTGGGAAGTCTGTCGCCAGAGCGCTGAAGGGCTTGGTGGGTAGGCGGTTTGCCACTTCAGCAGCTTCCGCGTTCTCCAGCCCCTGATCGTTGGTTACGCTGCCGGGAGTGTAGGTTGCCGCGAGTTGTCCCCACAGGTTGAGCTTGAAATACAAGCAGGTTTCCTGCGTGACCTGGTAACGAACCCTCGATACGTTGGGGCTCGTCGTTCTGCTGAACAGGAACGTCATTTCCCCGTTATGAACGCAGTTCTGATTCCTCTCCACCAGGGCGAAGGGAAACGAGGCGCGCATGTATCCGTTGTCGCTGTTCTCCTGCCACACCCGCCCGGGCCCGGCGATATAGTTCCACGCCGTACTCCCGGTGATGACCAGGCCTTGCTGAACGGGAATGAGGTAGCTTCCGTTCTGCACGAACCGGAAACTAAAGCTCGCCAGGTGTCGCCATGGGGAGTTGCTTGCGGTGTCGTACCCGAAGTCGTTTCGCAGTATCTGAGAACTGCCGCTGGCTGTCGGGTCTGAAAGCGTTAGTGCGCCTTCGAAGATCTGAGAAGGCGCAGCAGCATTGGCAGGCAAGGCAAAGCCGGCACTGTCATCGACGGGAGCAGCGGGTGTACTATTCGAGAACAGTTCGCTGTAAGTGAGAACAGATCGATTCACTTTGCCACTCCCGCTCAGGGGGTCGCCCAGTANNAGAAGCCCAAGGTCTCACCGCAAGTCTCCCTGTCGAGAAAGAACACTGCACTCGTGCGGGCACAGAATATTGAGTGTGCCTGCCCTGGTTCAAGAGAAAAACGCAGGTGTCTCAACCCTCATCCTCAAGGGGTACTGCTATACTCCGGGTCGCTGGTGGCTGCGATAGGAGAGAATGACCACGGAACTTTTCAACCGCTTGCCGAAGGTTTCTCCGAACAGCATGCTTGCGCGCGTCCTGCTGGCATTTCTCGCCACCGCCGGATTTTTCTATGTCAACATCATGCCGGCGCTGGTAGACGGGCTAAAGGTTGGACTCGGCTTCAGCAACAAGCAGGCAGGGTTGGTCGGCTCATGCAATGTCTACGGCGCAGCAGGCGGCGCATTCCTGATTGTGTTNNATCGGTGGGATGCTGGTGGGGATAACCTTTTCGATCTTCGCCCGCACCACGGCACCGGACCGCACCTTTGGCGTGTTGCTTCTGGTGCAAGTTTTCGCCGGCGGTCTCGGCGTAATGAGCTTGCCGTTGCTGGTACCGAGGTTTGGCACGAATGTTTTGTTTGTGACGTTGATCTTGTTCAGCGTGACAACATTAGTGATGCTCCAGTTCCTGCCAGACTACCCAGTCAAGGCACCGGTGCTACGCGCTCCGGGTGCCGCGCCCGATCGATTGCAATTGAAACCGCTGTTGCTTGCACTGTTCTCCGTATTTTTCTTTCAGGCCGCTAACATGGGACTATTCGCNNAACTGGTTCGCTACGATCGGCGCGGTATTGGTGATCGTGATTTCTACTCGCTTTGGGATATTCAAGCCGATCCTCGTCGGCATGCTGTTGACGTTGGCCGGCACGTATGTGTTTAACTATAGCGGAGTGAAATGGATTTGGATCGCGGCGAATATCGGAACAGGCATTGCGTGGAACTTCGTGATTTCCCACCTGCTCGGCATGTGCGCCAGGTTTGATCAGACCGGCCAGACCGCGGTATGGGCCGGTTTTGCTTCCAAGATGGGCTTGGCATCAGGCCCGATGCTATTTTCGTTCATTGTAGGAGCGGGTAATTACTCTGCGTTGATCGCATTGGCGCTCGTGCTGTTGGCTTTTGCGACTTTTGCGTCGGCGATCCCGGCATGGGTGCTTGACCGCGGTGCTCTCACCCAGACTTGACGAGCAGAGTGCTCAATGCCTTCAATAATCCGCACGGCGCATTGGAGGGGACGCAATCACTCTCTGTTGTTGATTGGGAAGGATCGGTTCATTACTCACCTTTGGAGTTGATCATGTCATTATTCTCGATTGCAGCGTTACAGGTCGAAGTGCCTTACGGAGATAATCGCGATCGTCTCGAAAAAGAAACCGCAAGGGTTCTCGCGAGATTTCCATGGGTGCGAATGGTGGTATTCCCCGAACTTTGCTCCTTTGGACCTGGGTTGAATTTTGCCGAAGCGATGCCCGGACCGACCGAAATTCGCTATCAGGCTTTGGCAAAGAAACAGAATGTATGGCTTATCCCGGGATCAATCTATGAACGTGTTGGAGAAGCCATATACAACACCGCGCCGGTCATCAATCCCGAGGGGGACGTCGTCGCGCGACACCGAAAAATATACCCCTTCCTGCCCTATGAAAAAGGAGTGAAATCCGGAACTGAATTCGTCGTATTCGATGTTCCAGAGGTGGGTCGCTTTGGAGTTTCAATCTGCTATGACGGGTGGGTTCCAGAGACGACTCGTGCACTGGTGTGGAAGGGCGCTGAGGTCATTATCCACCCCACCATGACCGGAACCATTGATCGAGGGCAGGAACTGGTCATTGCCCAGGCAAACGCCATAATGAATCAGTGCTATTTCGTTGATGTGAACAGTGCCGGTCAACTGGGCAATGGACGATCCGTAATCGTCGGCCCAGAAGGCGAAATCATTCACCAGTCGGGAGAAGTGGGAGAACAGGTTCCTTTCACAATCGATCTCAATCGCGTTCGAGAGGTGAGAAAGTCTGGCACACTTCGACTCGGTCAAATCCTCAAGTCATTTCGCGACACACCGATTGACTTCCCCTGCTATCGAGGTAAATACCAAGACTCGCCTCCGATGGACTCATTGGGACCCCTGAAAATGCCCGAGGCCTAGCTACCAAGCTGGTGGCCGAGACGCTTCGGATCAGTCGGTCCAGCCTCTACTATCGGCGGCAGCCACGCGCCAGTCGTGCGGATCGCTCACGGGATCAGGAGATCATTCTGGCCTGCGGTGAGAAACCAGCGTACGGTTATCGTCGCGTGGCCTAGTGGCTGGGGCGGCATCACGGGTTGGTGGTCAATGGCAAGCGGGCGCTGCGCGTCATGCGGGAACGCGGACTGTTAGTACGTCAGCGCCGCTTTCAGGCCTCGCGTCGAAAGGACTGGGGCAAGGTGGAAGCACCGCATCCCAATCACGTCTGGCAGTCGGACATGACCAAGGTCTGGGCCGGGCCGAGTGTGGGCTGGGCGTATCTGGTCTCGGTGACCGACTGCTGCACGCGGGAGATCGTCGGCTGGGATCTGAGCCTGCGCTGTCGCACGGAAGAAGCTCTGGCGGCGCTCAACCGCGCTGTGCTGGAGGTTTTGCCTTTCTGCCGCCATCCTTCCATCCGCACTCTCAGTGAGCGATGTTCGCTCGGTGCCTGGGGGAAACCAGCCGTGTAAACGGAAGGCCCATTTGATATCCGCGCTGGACCGCCGAGGGCGGAGTAATTCACTGGAGGAATGCGATGAGAGTATTGTGCTTGCGATGCGAAACCGAGCTGAAGCAGTACTTTTTCACGTCCGTGACATTTCTTCCCTACGGTAGTGGTGGTGCGCACGTGATGGCGGAATGCCCAAAATGCGGGCATGTGGAGTTCCTGTCCAAGAG
>PMCH01000055.1:2177-2606 GCA_003154055.1 Acidobacteriaceae bacterium | reverse complement strand
GGTCGTCACGCCCGCATGGGGAGCAATGTCATGGAAATGCATCGGCGGAGAATTACTGGCAGGCTCGGACACCGACAGCAACATTCCGATTGCGATGAGAACGACGCGCATCCTTGAACCTCAGTGCATTCCGCCAGGAATCGTGGCCGAAGAGCTAATTTGGAGTGGGCTCCTTCGTTCCGGAATTGCCGCTGCGAAGGTCCTGATACAGCTTCGTTTCCCGCTCTGCATCCGCAGTTCGTGAGTCGCGGCGATAAGCGTTCGCCAGTTCGTAGTGGATCGCCTCATTGCCCGGATCAAGCTTCTCTCCTGCTTCCAGGCTGGAGATCGCCGCTTTGATCTCACCTTGCTCAAGTTGTAGCTTCCCCAGTTTGCTAAATACGTCAGCGTCCGAGGGATTCAGGTCGACCGCCGTTCGGAGTTCCAGCA
>PMCH01000055.1:1813-2067 GCA_003154055.1 Acidobacteriaceae bacterium | reverse complement strand
TTGCAGAAAACGCCGCACGTCCCCAGTTGTAATCCAGTCCTTCGAGCGACGGATTCCAAACGGAGGCCTGCCCGAAATACTCCACCGCCGAAGTGAACTGATTATCGCCGGCCGCCGTCGCGCCCAGGTTGTTGTAAGCATCCGCAATGGCGGGGCTGAGTTGTTTTTCATACGCCTGCAGTTGTTTCAGACTTTCCCGGTCGATCGGCGATACAGTCTCCGGCGCTCGCAATTGGACGTCCTTGGCCACGTCA
>PMCH01000055.1:0-1729 GCA_003154055.1 Acidobacteriaceae bacterium | reverse complement strand
CCAAGAGAAAGGGGCATGTCCGGATTTGCCGGATCCAAAGTGGCGGCGCGGCCGAGATAGTTTTCCGCTTCCTCGAGTTTGTGCTGGCTGAGCGTGATATACCCGAGTTGATAGAGACTGAGCACATCGTCCGGATGGTTCTTTAGTTCCATTTGAAATTCTACCGACGCTTCCGGAAACGCAGCATCCGCCAATCCCACCAAATACGCGGCGCCCAGCGAATAGTGCGCCCCCGCCAGCTTGTCATCTTTCGCAATCGCCTTCTTGAATTCCTTGATTCCATGCTCCGGATAACCTGCTTCCGCAAAAGCGCGGCCGAACTCCATGTGGATGGCCGGGGTGTCGCCAAACCCGGCGAGCATCTCGTTGAAAATGGAGGCGGCGTGGTCCGGATCTTTGAGTTTCAGGTAGGCAATTGCCAGCGTATAGCCATGCTCGAAGGTCGAATCCCGTTGCACCGCGGTCTCCAGCAGTTGTCTTGCGCGTTCATTCTCGTTCCGGTGCAGAAGGATCCGTCCCAGCACAAAGCTGGCTCGCGCACTCTGCGGATCCATTTGCAGCGCGGTCTCGGCGGCCGACTGAGCCCCGACAAAGTCGTTGGCTGCACGGCGGGCCTCGGCGTAGTCCAGTAGCAGGGGATTCTCATGGGGAGCGAGTGCGAGTGCCTGCTCGAAGAACTCACTCGCTTTCGCGAAATCGCCCGCTCGCGCCCGGCGATCTGCCAGTCGATGCAGGGCTTCGCCCAGGAAAGCTTTGTATTCGGCTGCGGCCTGTTTCAGATCGCCCGCCAATTGAGCATTTGCGGCTGCGTTGAAGTGCTGTTGAAGCAGATCGGGGCCAGCCGGTTTTGCGCTCTGCCTGGCGAGCACGTCATTACCAGCCAGCAAAGACAAGACTGAGCAGAGCCAGAGCACCGGGCGCACCTTGGCAAATCGAATCCAGTTGCGAATTCTCCCCATCACATCCCTGAGTTAAGAGTGACGAGTATCAAAAGTCAAGCTCAGGCAAATGGGGCTGCCGTGCTTTCGGAATAGCGGTGCTAAAATGCCACCGCAGAATCGGAGTGAACCATGCGATGCGGTTTTGTTTTCGTCCTTCTTGTTCTCGCTGTATCCGCGCAGCCGTGTTTTCCCCAGGGCGGGGGACACAGCATTGGTGGGCACGTGCGCGACGAAGCTACTCAAGAACCACTCCAGTCGGTCGCCCTCGACATCAAGGCATCCGGCATGCAGGCGGCTCCCCCAACGACTTCCGGGATTCAGGGCGAGTTCAGGTTTGGCGGGCTTCGGGATGGAGACTTTTACGTTGTCGCCACCAAGAAGGGGTACGATACGGTCACGGTGACGGTTTCCATCATGGTGGGGGGAGCGCCTCCGGTCGATATCTTCATGCACAAGCAGCGCACCGAACCGCCCTCTGGGCGAGGCGATGCCATCTCCGCACGCGAACTCAGCATTCCAGAAAAGGCGCAGGAAGCGTTTCGCAAAGGGCGCACGTTGCTCTATGACAAATCCGCCCCGGCTAAGGCCATCGCTCAATTTGAGCAGGCCATCGCCCAATTCCCGGCCTATTACGAGGCCTATACCCAAATCGGCGTGGCTCGCTATCGCCTCAACAAATTCCCCGACGCGGAAAAGGCGCTGCGACAAGCGATCGAAATCAGTGGGGAGAAATACCCGGATGCCCTGTATCTGCTGGCCGCCATGTTCAACGATCAAGAGCGATTCGC
>PMCH01000299.1 GCA_003154055.1 Acidobacteriaceae bacterium | reverse complement strand
AATAAGTTGCGCCACGTGGTCGCAGTGACGGCGGAAATTACCGTGAACTACCTGAAGCCCGTGCCGCTGAACAAGCCGCTGCGCGTCGAGTCCCGCGAGGTGAAAGTGAAAGGACGCCGCCACATCAACATGGCCGAGATTCTGAACAAGAACGACGAAGTCATGGCCCGAAGCCAAGGCTTGTTCATCGCCATAGATCCGCACAAGATGTTTGGGAAATTTGTGGAGCGATAGGCTGGTGTGGGGCGGACACTCCTGTCCGCCTGCCGACTGCGGCAAAAAACTGCGGCGGGATTTTCAGCGTACACGGTTGGCGGACAAGAGTGTCCGCCCCACACTTAAATTCGCAGCACCGCCGCCAGTTCCTCGACTCCTCGCCTCAACTCTTTAGGTTCCACGGCCGCAAACCCCAACACAATGCCTCGACTGCTGGTTCGTCCAAATGCATACCGCCGGAGTGGTACGAGTTCGACATCGCGTTCGGCAGCCGCCTGCGCCGTGACTTCCGCATCTTGGCCTTGTTGCAGCCAGCCGACCGTTTGCAGCCCGGCCTCGACATTCGAAATCTCGATCAGTCCATCCAGTTTCTCTCGCGCACCTTTCAACAGAACACCGAGTCGCTCCGCATAGACTTCCCGCATCCGCCGGATGTGTCGCGCGAAATGCCCCTCGCTGATGAAGTCGCACAGCACCGCCTGCCCCAGCAGCGGCGGATGGTGCGTGCTGACCGACTGCGCCGCCGCAAACACATCCACCATCTCCGCAGGCACGACGAGGTACCCGAGCCGCATGGCCGGAAACATCACCGCACTGAAGCTGCCGCCAAAGATCACCACGCCCGCGCGATCCAGTCCCTGTAAGGCAGGAACCGGCCTCCCCGAATATCGATACTCGCTGTCGTAGTCGTCTTCAAAAATGAGTACGCCAGCCTTGCGCGCCCATTCCAGCAGCGCCAGCCGCCGCCGCAAGCTCATCGTTACTCCAAGTGGGAACTGGTGCGCCGGCGTCACATACACCAGCTTAGGACGCGGCCAGCGCCGTATCCCGCGTTCCAGATCCAGTCCTTCGGCATCCACCGAAACGCCACAGATCTTGGCTCCAATTGCGCGCAATACCGCGGCGGCGCCTGGGTATCCCGGTTCTTCCATCCAAGCGGGGTCCCCTGGATTAAGAAGCAGTCGCGCCGTGCGATCGAGGCCTTCCTGCGCGCCCGAAACAATGAGCACCTGGTCGGCACTACACTTCACACCACGTGAAGTATTCAGGTACTCGGCGACCGCTTCGCGTAACGGACGATACCCCAGCGTCTCACCGCCCGCCAGAAGCTTGGTGGAAACGCGCCGCAACCGCCGCGCCGCAACCTGCGCCCAGAGCGTGGTGGGAAACAAATCCAGAGCCGCCTGATTCGGACGAAACGCCCGCACCGGATGCGCCCGCCGCGAACGAAACGGCGGCAGGCGCCGGGCATAAGAAGAAAGGGAAATTCGCCGGTGAGGCAGGCGCCGTTCCTCGCGGGCGCGCCCCGCTTGCAGCAACTGTTCCGGCAAAACCTTGCTGACGTAAGTGCCGGAACCGGTGCGTCCCTCGACGTAGCCTTCCGACTTCAACTGCTCAAATGCGGCAATGATGGTGGCGCGTGAAAGTCTGTACGCGTCCGCCAGGTCGCGGGTGGCGGGCAGTCGTGCCCCCGGCCGTAGCCGTCCTGCGAGGATCGCTGCCCGTAGCTGCTCGTAGAGCCAGCGGTAGAGAGGGGTTCCGCTCGGCGGCGCGGGCAGACTCAAGGGCAGGGACGTGGTTTCGCGCGGCATGATAAGTGGTATGGCTGACCTATCATAAATGGATATCGCGGCAATACCAATATTGTTGTAGCCTTTGTCTCAGTAACGGAGACCAATCCATGTCGCAGAACAACGGACACAACACCACCAGCCTTCGCCTGAAAACCGGCCTCGCCGAAATGCTCAAGGGCGGCGTCATTATGGACGTCACCAACGCCCGCCAGGCCGAGATCGCCGAAAAAGCGGGAGCCGTGGCGGTCATGGCCCTGGAACGCGTCCCGGCGCAGATTCGGGCCGAAGGTGGGGTCGCCCGTATGGCTTCGCCGAAGATAATTCGCGAGATTATGGCGACCGTGGACATCCCGGTCATGGCCAAGTGCCGTATCGGCCATTTCGCCGAGGCGCAGATTCTGCAGGAACTGGGCGTTGACTACATTGACGAGTCCGAAGTCCTTACACCCGCGGACGAAGCTCATCACGTCGACAAGCACGCCTTCACCGTTCCATTCGTCTGCGGTGCGCGCAATCTGGGCGAAGCCCTGCGCAGAATTGCCGAAGGCGCGTGCATGATCCGTACCAAGGGCGAAGCCGGCACGGGCGACGTCGTGCACGCCGTGAAGCACATTCGCCAGATTGTGCAGGAGATGAGGATTCTGACTGTTCTCGGCGAAGAAGAACTCTACGCCAAGGCCAAAGAGCATCAGGCACCGTATGAGCTCATCCGGATGGTCGCGCGCGACGGCAAGCTGCCCGTGCCGAACTTCTCCGCGGGCGGAATTGCCACGCCCGCCGACGCTGCGCTCGTCATGCAACTCGGGGCCGAGGCTGTGTTCGTTGGTTCCGGCATCTTCATGGGAAAACGCACCTCTTGTGTGCATTGTGAACCGAAGGAAGATCCGAAGAAGGACCCACATTCGTACGATGAGAACTGCGCGTTCGCTCCCCCCGCAGAAGCCGAGCGCCGTGCCCGTGCCATCGTGAAGGCCGCTACGCATTTCAACGATCCTAAAGTGTTGCTTGAAGTCAGTGAGGACCTCGTCGGCGCCATGAAGGGTCTGGCTATCTCCGGACTCGATGAAGCGCAATTGCTGCAAACGCGAGGATGGTGACACAAACGGTCGCTGGTCGTTAGTCGCTCGTCGTTCGCAGATTGTTGAACGGGCAATGCACGGGAACTCTAACGACGAACGACTAGCGACTATCGACCATTATGAAAATCGGTGTTCTAGCCCTCCAGGGCGACTTCGACGCCCACCGCCGCCGTATCGAGGAACTCGGCGCGGAAGTGGTGCTCGTGAAGAAGCCGGAGCAGCTTGACGGCATTGACGGTCTCGTCATCCCTGGCGGCGAGTCGAGCACGTTTCTCAAACTCCTCGGCGAAGAAGGCTTCGCGAAACTAAGAGACTATGTCCGCGTGAAGCCGGTCTTCGGTACCTGCGCCGGAGCGATCTTGCTCGCTGCGGAAGTGGAAAATCCAAAGCAGGCCGGACTCGGCGCGCTCGACATCACGATTCGCCGCAACGCCTACGGACGCCAGTTGGATAGCTCCATCCGCGAAGGCCACCTCGGTAAGGATCCCATTGAGATGGTTTTCATTCGCGCCCCGAAGATCGAACGTATCGGAGAAGGCGTGGAAGTCGTCGCAACGGAAGGCTGCGATCCTGTGATGGTGCGCAAGGGCAAGACCCTGGCCGCGACTTTTCATCCGGAACTAAGCGACGATCCGAAGGTCCATCAATATTTCCTGGACCTGGTCGCAAACGGCCGCCACGCCCGCTGAGAGCAGGCGTGGCATCAGGATTCTGATTGCCCCTGTGCTCCTCTGTGACCCCCGTGGTAAAGCCTTTGGGTCACTTCAGCAGGAACTCCTTCACAAACATGACGGTCGCATAGAACTGGAAATCCTGGTTCTTCTTCTTCTGAAATCCGTGCCCTTCGTCCTTCGCCAGCAAGTACCACACGGGACCGCCGTTTGCGCGCACCGTCTTCACCATCTGCTCGGACTCGGTCATCGGAACCCGCGGATCGTTCTTCCCCTGGATGACGAACAGGGGCTTGGTGACATTCTTTGCCTTGCCCAGAGGTGAAATGCTGCCCAGGAACGTCCGCACCTCCGGATCCCGCTCGTCGCCGTACTCGACGCGGCGCAGGTCCTGCCGGTATCCCGAGGTGTTCTGCAGGAATGACACCAGGTTCGAGATGCCGACCACATCCACCGAGCAACAGATGCGGTCGTTGTAGTTGGTCGCGACCGCCAGGGTCATGAATCCGCCATAGCTGCCGCCCGTGATCATCACGCGGCTGGGGTCGAGATCGGGCTGAGTCGCGATCCAATCGAGCAGGGAATTAATGTCCTTGTAGGAACCTTCGCGCAACAGGACATTGTCGAGCGCGAGGAAGGTCTTGCCGTAGCCGCTGGATCCGCGCACGTTCGGGAAGATCATGGCGATCCCGAGTTCGTTCGCGTAGTACATATTCCGACCAAGAAAGTACGGGCGAAATTGTCCTTCGGGTCCACCATGAATATTGATCATCACGGGACGCTTGCCGGTGAACTTCGCCGGCGGCCGGTAGAGAAACCCGCTAATCGGACGATCGTCCCAGCTCTTCCAGTGAATCAGATCCGGTTCCCGAATCGCAGTAATGTTGATTCCGCCGGTCTCGCTCTCGGTCCAGCGCTCCAACTTGCCGGTTTGAGTATCCAGCGAATAGACGTCGTCGTTCACACTGGCCGAGGTGAATTCGAAGCCGAGGTCGCGATTGTTCTTGTGCCACCGCGGATAGCTGACCACCCCACGCGGCAGCTTCGGCAAGGGGAGTTCCTTGCCTGAGGCTGTGTCCAGCAGATGGAGGACGCCGTACCCATCCTCATTGCTGGTGAAGGCGAGCTTCCTGCCGTCATCGGAAAGATCGAATTCCTCCGCGTCCCACGGAATCTTGCTGCTCAGATAGGTGTGCTGCTTCGAAGTCAGGTCCACGGAAGCCAGGCGGTGAAATTCGCTTTCCTTGTCGGTTGTGGTGTAGATCCTCTTACCGTCTTTGGAAAACCGCCCGCCCGAATACGAGATGTGAGTTGGGTTGTCGCGCGGCGTGACCGCCGTCTTCGTCCCGCTCGTCGCATCCACCAGCCACAGGTAACTCTCGTTCGCCGAAACTTCTTCCTGCACGAGAATCCACTTTCCGTCCCGGGACCAGTCGAGCGCCTGCCAGCCTCCGCCCTTGTTGGTCATTACAAGGTGGTCGGATTTCGGGTCGCTCGGATCCACCACCCATAAGTCCACGTCGTTGCCAGTACGCCGCGTGGAGCCATACACAATCCACTTGCCAGCATGGTCCCAAACCGCGCCCGTGTTGCGCGACTTGCCGTCGGTCAGCAGGGTAACGTCCCCGGTGGAGAGATCGTACCGGTACAACTGGTAGAACTCGCCGCCGCCCACGTCCTTACCGAAGATGAAGCTTTTGCCATCCTGGGGGTTGAATTCCGCTCCGCTCGCGGGCTCTGGGAAGAATGTGAGTTGGGTGCGCGCTCCGCCCGGCATCTTCACCATGTGGATCTGGTAGCTGTCGGCGAATCGTGTCGAGATCAGCATCTCCCGGCGCACCGGGTTCCAACTGGCCAACCCGGCTGCGCGAGAGTTGCTGTAGCGTTGGGCTTCTTCCACCAAAGAAATCGGCACGGCCGGAACTCCATCGGCAACCAGGTTTTCGTTGGGAGGGAAGGTCTCCGGCTGGGCAAGGGCCAGCGAGGCCCACAACAGGCAGACACAGATTGCTGAAAAGAAGCGCTTCATGCGCACGTCCTTTTGAATTGGCAGATGAGGAATCAGCCGAATCTTATGGGTGCGCGGCGGCAACCGTCAATTCGCCGCACCCGGCACTTAACCAGACGGCGACGAACGCAAAATGAAAGCACGAAATGTTGGTGATGATTAGAACTGCGCCCGCCGGACGGAGGATACAGGCGCAGGCCCGGAGAGCGACGAGGGGGATTGCACCTAGCTCATATGACGGCGGACCAGCGTAGCCAGTCCCACCAACCCGCCTCCCAGCAGCAGAAGAAGCCCGGGTTCTGGCACGACCGAGGAACGGGCGACGTGAGGAGCGGCATAAGAGTTCACAACGGACATCAAGATCAATAAAGCGGGGCCGAAGGTGCGCACGGTAGAACTCCTTTACGCTATACACATTGCAAGCCGCCTTCCAACCCTCCCAAATTCACGGGATTTTCAAAGAAGCCGTTTTCGCGACAATTCTGTGACAATTCGTGAGATGTAAAGGCCTGCGTAGAGCCCTCGGGAAGCCCCGTGTGCACTGGTTTGCACTTTTTGGGACCCTAGCATCAGATGGGACGCCGGGTGCGCCGATTCGTCCCATCCGCTATTCTGGGAGCCTTTGATCGTACCCCTGCATGGAACCTGCGCCTGAACTGGAAATCAGTCCGGTTTCGTTTGCGGCCTACCTGCGCCTGCTGGGGGGGAACCGCAACTTCCGACGCCTGTGGAGCGCGCAAATCGTCAGCGAGATCGGCGACTGGTTCTACACCCTGGCCATCTACAACCTGCTCCTGCAGTTCACCGGACGCGCCAGTTCGGTTGCGCTCGCCCTGGTTCTTCAGGTCCTTCCCCAAACCCTGATCGGTCCGGCCGCGGGAGTGCTCAACGACCGGATCCGCCGCAAGCACGTCATGATCGCTGCCGACATCGGACGCATGCTCATCGTCCTCTGCATGCTGCTGGTGCGTACGAAAGAAATGATCTGGCTGGTCTATCCGTTGCTGGTGGCGGAAACCCTGCTCGCCGCTTTCTTCGAGCCCGCGCGCAGCTCCGTGATCCCCAACATCGTTGAGCGCGAGGAAGTGGTGCTCGCCAACACGCTTTCCTCGACCACCTGGTCCCTCAACCTGATGTTGGGAGCAACCGCGGGCGGCGTGGTGGCCGCGCTTTTCGGGCGCGATGCGGTGTT
>PMCH01000261.1:4898-5098 GCA_003154055.1 Acidobacteriaceae bacterium | reverse complement strand
CGGCAGGATGCGGAAGCGTCGAGTGGCCCGAAGTGGGCGGGCGATAACGATCCTCGGATTACACGTGTCGGCAAGTTTTTGCGTTCTTCGCGTCTCGACGAGATTCCTCAGTTGTGGTGCGTGCTAAAAGGCGACATGGCGTTCGTGGGGCCGCGACCGGAGCGACCCGAGTTTATCGCGTGGCTTTCGAAGGAAATACC
>PMCH01000261.1:3999-4861 GCA_003154055.1 Acidobacteriaceae bacterium | reverse complement strand
TGCTACTGCGTCGAGGCGCGCAATGAAGTGGGTGTTCTGGATCGCGGTGGCCGCGATCGGTTACGCCTATGTGGGATATCCGCTGTGGTTGTGGCTGCGCAGCCGGTGGTCGCCGCGGCCGGTACGGCGGGGCGGGGTGGAACCGGCAGTCTCCGTGCTTATGGTGGTGCGGAATGAGGAAGCGGTGATCGGGCGCAAGCTCGAGAATCTGCTGGCGTTGGATTATCCCTCGGAGAAGTTGGATGTGGTGGTCGTCTCGGACGGTTCAAGCGATCGAACCGAAGCGCTGCTGCAGGAGTTTGCCCGCAATCCGCGGGTGCGTTGCCTGATGAAGCAGTTGCCGCAGGGGAAAGCGGCAGGCCTGAACGATGCGTTGAACCTGGCCTACGGAGAGATTGTGATGTTTACCGACGCGCGCCAGACCATTGAGCCCGCGGCGCTGCGTTACCTGGTTGAGAATTTCTCCGATCCTGAAGTCGGCTGTGCGAGTGGCGAGTTGATGCTGGGTCATCCGGAGAGCGGAGAGACGGGAAAAGGCATGGGGCTGTACTGGCGCATCGAGAAGAAGATTCGCGAATTGGAGTCGGCATCGGGTTCGGTGGCCGGCGCAACCGGAGCGATCTATTGCGCCCGGCGCGATCTGCTGGAACCTGTGCCCGAAGGAACAATTCTCGACGATGTCCTCCTGCCAATGCAGACGGTTCGCAAAGGGTTTCGCGTGGTGTTCGACTCCCGGGCGCGAGCTTGGGATTCTCCCAACCTGGGAGAAAGCCGGGAATTCTCCCGGAAGGTCCGCACCCTCAGTGGCAACTATCAACTCCTGCAACTTGCGCCCTGGTTGCTGAGTTCGGAAAATGCGATC
>PMCH01000261.1:1716-3961 GCA_003154055.1 Acidobacteriaceae bacterium | reverse complement strand
GCGCGGACTTTCGTCGTCCTCAACTCCGCCGCCCTGGTGGCCTTCGTCAATTTCGTGACCGGAAGAAAGGCGGCGTGGGTTCGCTGATCTGCCATGAGAATTCTCTGGGTCAAAGCCGATAAGCTCCTGCCCGTGCAGAACGGCGGCAATATCCGGACGTATCACGTCCTCCGCCATCTGTCTGCCCGGCATGAGTTGACGTTTTATTCGTACTACGGCGGCAGCCCGGATGCTTCCTACGAGCGCGAATTGTGCCAGCAGTTGCCCGGAGCGGTGGCAGTTTGTACCGGCAAGCGGGATTTGACGGGCGTTGCGCGCGGCTTGGACTACCTGGCCCACTTGAACTCGGAACCTCCCTACGCCGTGAGCCGCTTCGCTTGCTTCAAGGTGCAGGACCAGTTGCGCAGTTGGTTTCGTGAGGGGCGCTTTGACGTAGCGGTATGCGATTTTCTGGACGCTGCCGTGAATTTTCCCGGGCGATTGACCATCCCCAGCGTGCTGTTTCAGCACAATGTGGAAAGCGAAATCTGGCGGCGTCACGCTGGCACTGCCGCCAATCCGGTGAAGAAAATGATGTATCAGATGGAATTCCGCAAGATGCTGCGTTACGAGCAGGTGGAAGTGCGGAAATTTCATCATGTGATCGCCGTTTCCGAGAATGACCGCGCGCTCATGACCCAGTGGGTGGACGCTGACCGCGTCACGACGGTACCGACAGGCGTGGACTTGGAGCACTTCCGTCCGAGTTCGAGCGCTGCCGAACCGGGCGCGCTCGTTACCTTTGTCGGCGCCATGGACTGGGAGCCGAACGTGGATGGCGTGGAGTATTTCTGCGGCGAAGTTTGGCCTGCCATCAAGGCTGATGTGCCGGAAGCGCGATTCCGGATTGTGGGACGGAATCCCGACCGCCGGGTTCAGAAATGGGCGTCGGACTCGATTGAGGTCACCGGGCAGGTACCTTCCGTGCTCGAGCACTTGCAGCAATCGGCGGCGGTCATCGTACCGCTGCGGATTGGCGGTGGGACGCGCCTGAAGATTTACGAAGCGATGGCGACGGCGAAGGCGGTGGTTTCAACCACCGTCGGCGCGGAGGGCCTCGACGTTCATCATGGCCGCGACATCATACTGGCCGACGACGCGAAGTCGTTCGCGCAGGCGGTCATCATGCTGCTGCGCGACCGTGAACTGCGGCGCCGTTACGAGAAAGCGGCGGCCGCGACCGCGGGCCAGTACGACTGGCCGGCCATCGGCGAGACATTTAGCGAGGTCCTGCGGTCGGAAGCTGAGAAAAAATCATTTGCCGGAAGCGCGATCCCTGCGCGCACGGCGTGAAAAGCAGAAACGAGGGGTTTGTGGCCATCGGCGATAGCGGAACGGCAACTGCGGGGGATGTCCTGGGCAGGCGGACTGCTGTCCAGTTCGCGGATCCCACCAAGAGCGCGTTCTTGTGGCTGAGCGGTTTTTATGTGGTGTACTGCGCCCGTCCCGAGGACTGGATCCCCGGGCTCAAACTCTTCCCTCTGGCAAAAATCACCGCCATTCTTGCCATTTGGGGCCTGCTCAACAGTCTTGGACGGACCAAGCGCACCTTCAAGGACGTGCCGAAAGAAGGAAGGCTGCTCCTGCTGATCATGGGCCTCCTGTACCTAAGCGGCTTTCTGTCGCCGGTCTGGAGAGGCGGTGCGGTTTCCCATAGCATGGATTTTTCCAAGATGTATATCGCCTGGATTCTGACTTTTCTGCTCATCACCAGCTTCGAGCGGCTCCGGCGGATCATTTTCATCCAGGCAGCCTCGGTCGTAGTGGTGTGCGCCGTTTCCATCATCAAGGGTCACAACACCCCCCGGCTCGAGGGCGTGCTGGGTGGCATCTACTCCAATCCCAACGATCTGGCATTCGCAATTGTGCTGTCAATGCCCTTTGCGCTGGCCTTCTTGCTCACGGCCAAGAATAAGTTCATCAAGATCGTTTGGTTGTTTGGATTATTGCTGATGGCCACTGCTTTGTTCATGACTGCGTCACGGGCTGGCTTTCTGGACCTGATTGTCATGGGGACGGTGTGCCTCTATCATTTTGGCATTCGCGGCAAGCGCATGTACCTGATTGTCGCAACCGCGGTCTTGGGCGTCCTGCTGACGGCGACCGTGGGCGGCAAGCTCTATGACCGATTCACGGCACTCTCGGGTGACAGTTCCACCGATCAGTCGGCCTACGGATCCTACGAAGACCGAAAATACCTGATGCT
>PMCH01000261.1:0-1688 GCA_003154055.1 Acidobacteriaceae bacterium | reverse complement strand
GAGCACACCGTCCTTTTCGTCGGGGCGCTGCACAGTTCGCTGGTAGGCTTTGTGGTGGGAGCGCTGTTTGCGCCCGAAGCGTACCAGTTCTTCCCCTATTTCGCGGTGGCGTTTACCGCAACGTTGTACCAGACAGTCAAAGAACGTGAAGCAGAAGGGCAAGGCGACGTGCCCCCGCCTCCCCAGAAGCCACGTCATTTCCTGGAGGTTTATGCCGACAACGGAAGAACAGTTGCCGTCACCCCTGGCCGCTGATTTGCAGGACATTCTGCGCTGCCTGAGCTGCGGCGCNNNCGCTATCAGAAGACCCAGCTCGATCACGATGAAGTGCGGGAGTCCGACCGTCAGTTCCGGATGAAGACGGCCCTGCGGCCCGAAGAGTTGAAGGGCAAGCTCGTCCTCGACGTGGGCTGTGGCATGGGGCGCTTCGCCGAGGTTGCGACCCGCTGGGGCGCGCGCGTGGTCGGCATTGACCTGAGCGCGGCCGCGGAGGTCGCCGCCAAGAATCTCGCCGACCGCGACTTCGTGGCGTTCCAGGCAGATGTGTTCTCGCTGCCTTTTGCCCCGGAGAGTTTTGATGTCATTTATAGCGTCGGCGTGCTTCACCACACTCCGGACTGCGAAGCCGCCGTCAAGGCGCTCGCCAAGTATCTAAGGCCCGGTGGGACGCTGGCAGTCTGGTTGTATAGCGGCTACAACAAGTGGTATCGCTTCAGCGATTTCTGGCGGCGCTTCACGCATAAGATGAAACCGCAGACCCTGCACGGCATCCTGAAGGTCGCGGTTCCTGTTTTCTACAACCTGAACCAGGGGCTGCGAAGAGTGCCGCTGGTGGGCCCCCCCGTGGCGGGAGCCATCCATCACGTATTTCCCGTGAACCGTCAGAAAGAGCCAGAAGCCCGGATGCTCGATACGTTCGATTGGTATTCCCCGAAGTACCAATCGAAACACACCTACGAGCAAGTATTCCGGTGGTATGAAGACATGGGCATGGAAGACATGCATATTGGGGAGTTTTCCATTGCCGTGCGCGGCCGCAAGCCGGCGAAGCGGGCTTAGCAGACCGATTGCCTCGGCGACGGCCGCTGTTTCGTCTCGAGGTTGGCGTTCACGATGAGTTTCAGAAAGAACAAGATTGCCTATGTTCGGAAGGTTCTGCCTGGCGCGACCTGGCGCGCACTGGGGGCATCCCCGCGCGGCCCGGTTCACCTGATCCTCGCGGTTGCAGACCACTTCGAGCCGGCCATTGACCCGGAAAGTGGCGTGAAGCGAGTTCCGCGGGTCGAACAGGAACGCCGCCTCGAATGGTGGAGCCGCGAATATCCGAAGGCTGTGGACCGCTGGCGCGATCATGATGGCCGTCCATTCAACCACACCTACTTCTATCCCGCCGAGCAGTATGACGAAGGTTTGCTGGACCAGTTGGCAGACCACTGCGATGCTGGATGGGGCGAGGTGGAGGTTCATCTCCATCACGGAATTCCGCAGCCGGATACCGCTGACAACACACGCCGCGTCCTGACTGAGTTCCGCGACCGCCTGGCATTTCGCCATCGGTGTCTGTCGATGGAATACGGTTCAGATCAGCCCCGCTATGCGTTTGTGCACGGCAACTTTGCCCTTGCGAATTCAGCGGGCGGGTACGGCTGTGGCGTGGATTCCGAAATGAAGATACTGGCCGAGACCGG
>PMCH01000015.1:3436-5033 GCA_003154055.1 Acidobacteriaceae bacterium | reverse complement strand
AGAACTGATGAAGATCTCACCGATGGCGGGTTACAACCGGTGGAACTGGGTTTCCTATCAGGAGCGGGATCACTTCGGAGATCCGGCGAAGAAGCTTCGCGAACGAATTGCGCGGGATGCGCAGCAAAAGGGCGTTGTGATTCCGGAGGGGCGAATTTTCCTGCTGACCCACCTCCGCTACCTTGGGTACAACTTCAACCCGGTTTCCTTCTTCTACTGCTATGACCGCGAAGACAGATTGCAAATGATCATGGCCGAGGTGAACAATACCTTCGGAGAGACGGAAAACTACTGGCTCACACCCAGTGTCGAGCACCCGGCCAGCGACAGCAACAAGAGGTATCGTTTTGCGAAGACATTTCACGTGTCGCCTTTCATGAAGTTGGGGCACGAATATGATTGGACGTTCACGCCACCGGGCGAGCGCCTGATAACTGAGAGTGTCAGTTATGAGGACGGGCGGGAGATCTTCGATTCCACACTGAAACTGGAGCGCCGGGAGTGGTCGGGGCGCGAATTACACGCTGCGCTGCTTCGCTTCCCGTGGATGACCGCCAAGGTGATCACCGCCATCCATTGGCAGGCGTTGCGGCTACTACTGAAGCGGGTCCCGGTGGTCCCGCATCCCGGTGCTGGCCATTTCCAACGAGCGACAGTGCAGCATTTGGGGGCGTCATGGCGAGCGGACTAGGCACGAATCTAGCGAAAAAGATATTCCTGAAGTCTCTGGCGCGGCTCCGCGTGGGCTACCTTGAGTTGGTTTGTCCTGAGAACACGTACTGCTTCGGTCAGTTACAAGATCCACTGCACGCGGTTGTGGCCGTGCACGATGAGCGCTTTTTCCTGCGCGCACTATTGGCTGGGGACGTCGGCGTTGGCGAAGCCTACATGGACGGCGGCTGGTCAACGCCCGATCTGGTTGCGGTTGTCCGCTTGGCGGTGCGAAACCTGGATCAACTGGATAACAGCAATCGCCTCTTCACCGCATTACGGAGAATGGCTGACTTTGTTGAGCACCGCCGCAACCGGAACACGGAGTCCGGCAGCCGGCGCAATATCGCGTATCACTACGACCTTGGCAACGACTTTTACCACCTTTTCCTGGACCGAAGCATGGCCTACTCCTGCGCTTACTACGAAAGCGCGGAAGACACTCTGGAACAGGCACAGGTTCGCAAGTTCGACCGCATCTGCCGCAAACTCCAGTTGGGATCGCTGGACCACGTGCTCGAAATCGGCACTGGCTGGGGTGGCTTCGCGGCCTACGCGGCCGAAACCTACGGGTGCCGCGTAACGACCACGACTATCAGCCGGCAGCAGCACGACTACGCCCGTGGAATGTTCTCACAGAGCAGGGCGGGAGAGCGCATCCAGTTGCTGTTCGAAGACTACCGCAACCTGCGCGGACAGTTCGACAAGATCGTCAGCATCGAAATGTTCGAAGCTGTGGGCTATGAGCACTACGACGACTACTTCGGAACTTGCGATCGCCTACTGAAGCCGGACGGCAGCATGCTGCTCCAGACCATCACGATCATGGAATCGAAGTTCCAGCAATACCGGAAACAGAGTGACTGGATCAAAAAGCACATCTTTC
>PMCH01000015.1:0-3358 GCA_003154055.1 Acidobacteriaceae bacterium | reverse complement strand
GTCCTTGGCAAAGTGACAAGCGAGATTCAATTGATGAATGAACCGGAGATGGAGTCAGCATGGCAGGAGAGATCTTAATGACGCATCGAGCACTGATAACCGCGCTTCTTGTTTTGGCTTTCGGAGTCACACCGTTGATGCTTATTGCCGCTTCCGCACCGTCGATGGGCAGCTTGGCTCCTGAATTCACGCTCACCTCGCAGGAAGGCACGCCGGTCAGCCTGAAGGACTATCGCGGCAAGTGGGTGGTCTTGTACTTCTACCCCAAGGACTTTACCAGTGGTTGCACGATCGAGGCGCACAACTTCCAGCGCGACCAGCCGCAGTACCAGCAGAAAGGTGCCGTGGTGCTTGGAGTCAGCGTGGATAGCGCGGACTCTCACAAGCAGTTCTGTGCCAAAGAGGGATTGAACTTCAAACTGTTGGCCGACACCGACCATAAGGTGTCGAGTGCCTATGGCTCGCTGACGAATCTCGGGCTGGTGAAGTTCGCTTCCCGGCACACCTTCATCATCAACCCAGAAGGCAAGGTGGCCAAAGTATTTACCGAGGTGAATCCTAACAAGCATAGTGAGGAAGTTTTGGTAGCTCTGGCCGAACTGCAAAAGCAGAGCGGCGGCCCCAGGTAAGACCTTGAGGGCTAACTGACGACCCCATGAACTACGACGCAATCCTGGTTACTTCTTTCGGTGGTCCCGAACGCCCCGATGACGTTATGCCATTCCTGGAAAATGTATTGCGCGGCAAGAACGTGCCGCGCGAGCGCATGCTGGAAGTGGCCGAACACTACTACCACTTCGGCGGTAAGAGTCCGATCAACGACCAGAATCGGCAACTCATCGCAGCTCTTGAGGCGGAACTGGCTCGGCACGGCCCTTGCCTGCCCATCTACTGGGGAAACCGCAACTGGCATCCCATGCTCACCGACACGCTGTGCCAGATGAAAGCGGACGGAGTCCACCGCGCGCTAGCTTTCGTGACGTCCGCTTATAGCTCGTACTCGAGTTGCCGGCAGTACCGTGAAGACATAGCGCGGGCACAAGAGGCGACAGGCGAGGGCGCGCCGGTGGTGGACAAAATTCGCGCGTTCCACAACCATCCTGGATTTGTGGAGGCCGTCGTAGATCGTTTGCAGCAGGCGCTGGCAAAGATTCCAGCGGAGCGGCGTGAGGCGGCGCACCTTATCTATACCGCGCACAGCATTCCAGTGGCGATGTCGCAAGGCTGCGACTACGAAAAACAACTTAAGGAAACCGGCAGGCTAGTCGCCGAAGAATTGGGACACAAAGAGTGGCGGCTGGTGTACCAGAGCCGAAGTGGTCCAGCGTCGCAACCTTGGTTGGAGCCAGACATTCTTGATTGCCTTCGCGAAATCAAAGCGCGGGGAGGCAGTTCGGATGTAGTGATCGCTCCGATCGGTTTCGTCTCCGACCACATGGAGATTCTTTTCGATCTTGATACGCAGGCGCGAGAGCTGTGCGCGGAGTTGGGCTTGCAAATGGTACGAGCGGAGACCGTGGGCACGCATCCCAGATTCATTCGCATGATTCGCGAACTGATCCGCGAGCGGCAGGACGAAAATGAGGTCCGGCTTGCGCTAGGAGTGTTACCCCCTCGCCCTGACTTCTGCGCCCAAGACTGTTGCCCAATGCCCCGGCGACCGGCAAGCAGTTAACAAAGGAACATATTTCTGGGGTGGGTGTATGAAGTAACGCAAAATCTCCGAGAGGAGTGGCGACAATCACTTCATCGCCTACTCCCCGCCGAGACCTCCTTGGAGTTATCTTGCTGGTTTCTACCGCTTTGCTAGGTTTAGTGTTGTTTCGGAACCCAACCGTTGGTAAATGCACGCACGCGCGCGGTGCCGATACCAAAGCCGGCTGCGAACGCATTGGTCTTGAATGCCTGATTCAAGGCAGTGGCAGCCGCCCCGTCGAGAGTAACAGCCACTCCCGACAAATCGACAAGGGTAGCGCGATACTCAACAAGCGGCAGCTTGAAATTCTTTGGCAAGGCAAGATCAAACAGATTGATGCGGCCCACCAACGTGCCGTTAGCAACAACCAGGCCGGTAATGACTGGGCTCTTGGCGGTCGTGTCGATGGTGAAATTCTGGATCGCAACCACCGTTCCGCCGGCGCTCAGCGTCAGACCGCCGGTGTGACCGACGTTGCCAGCTGCCGTCTTCAGGTCGAGAGCGCCCCCGTTAATCGGAAAGTTGACCGTAGTTCTGTTGAGTTGTGTCGGTGTGACGACACCGGGAGTGACGCCGAGACTGTTCAAAGCGTCGAGGAAGTCGCTGCTCAGAGCAACCGTGGTTTCGCCGGATTCGACAATCCGGGTTTCCTGGGCAAAGGCGGTGCAGGCGAGAGCCAGCACTGCCGTAAGGGCGAGGGATTTCATCATTCTCTTGATCATAGATTCCTTCCTGATTTCGCAATGACAGCTCCGAATCGCTGTCTATCGTGGAGAGATTCGCAAAGAGCATTCGCCGACCGAGGAAAACACGCCCGACGGCAAAATCGTTTTCGTGAGGCTCAAACATTCGAGGAGTGCTTGACTCAACAGTAAAAGGGCCCGGCTCACCGCAACCGGAACCACCTGGTCACAAGCAGGAACTGAGAAGTATCGACTCGGAGAAGACGTGCGGGGCCCAATGCAGTTCCCGCATCTTACGTGATGTCTAAGCTCCAGGAAACAATGGTGTCCTTGTGAGACTGAGAATCTCCGAGCAGCTGTTTCGCAGGAGTTAAGGGTAACGTGAAGTACCAATCGCGGGCGTTAGGAGCAACATGCGTGAACTTGATCCAATCACCTTTCTGGTAGCGGAGTCGCTATTCCGGAACGACCGTTCTGAGAGCGGAAAGTCGGCGAGACACTGTGCTCCGCGCCGCGCGATCAACAACACGAGCCTCGCAGCTAAGGGCGCGTGCTTGGTACTGTTGGCACACGGCAGCAAAGACCCGCGATGGCGTGCGCCCTTCGAGCGGATTGCCCAGGAGTTGCAAAAGAAATTAGGGAAACAAAGAGTGCGCCTGGCTTACATGGAATTCGTAGGGCCGACCCTCATGGATGTGGCTCACGAATGCGTGCAGCAACTGACGCTGAATATAAGGCTGCTGCCCCTGTTCATGGCCGTCGGGGCCCACCTTTCCATGGATATTCCCGAGGAGGCAGCGCGCGTCCGACTCCAGTTTCCACAGCTTGCGGTCGAGGTCTTGCCGCCAATCGGCGAGGACGCGCGCGTGATCCGACTGGTTGAGCAAATTGCCATCGAAGCCGCGAACCAAACTTGACGAACGCTTGTCGAGTCCGAACGCGGGGGCCTGGCGGCTTTCATTCGACAGGGGAACCTAGG
>PMCH01000036.1:2889-3459 GCA_003154055.1 Acidobacteriaceae bacterium | reverse complement strand
GCTGAAGTTCTTTCAGAGCTACACGCACGACCTGTTTGCAGTGGGGATTGATGCCGTTCCGGCGATCGCGTGCTACGAATCGGGCGATGACTATGGCGGCATCACCTACGCTGGCTTCCAGGGCATGAAACTAGGTGACGACGCGGAGAAAGAGGAACCGTACATCTTTCACTTTCCCGATGGCAATGCGTCGATAGCGCGGTTGCTGGTCCGGGCTTTGTTACCGGGAGTGGTGCCGGGGCGCACCATGGAGGACGTGGTGACGGCGCGAGCGGACTACAGCCGGCTGGACCAAGCTGGAGCAGCAACTCAGATCCGGCTGAACAGTACGGCGGTGAATGTAAAGCACTCCGGCGCCGCTGCAGGAAAGGAAGTTGAGGTGGCCTATGTCCGCGGGAAGAAACTGCAGACGGTGCGGGCGAAGCAGTGCATTCTGGCTTGTTACAACGGGATGATTCCTTACTTGTGCCCGGAGCTTCCGGAGCAGCAGAAAGAGGCGTTGGCATATCTGGTCAAGGCGCCGCTGGTCTACACGCATGTGGCGATCCGGAACTGGACATCGTTTGAGAA